>SFAU01000235.1 GCA_007096045.1 Microcystis novacekii Mn_MB_F_20050700_S1
GTAGCTCGACTCTGCGGTACATTGGTACTAGCCAAGGAAGGTGCAAGGGTTTTAAGCGATTAAGCGCAGATTTCCTTGCACCTGAGGGACTCTCAATTCAGCTAAAAGCCTTTTCCGATCAAGGTTACAGCTTCTTTCAGCCAGCCCTATGTAGGTGGCTTCCCTACTTTTCACCAAGCAAATTATGGACAAGGAGATGTGTTTGGTGTGGTTCTGATTAAAAAAGGTTACGGGAAAAGTGTTAGCATTCCCTTATTACAATTGAGATAGCCAAAAGAGCGATCGCCGAATGGGAAGGTACTTTAGTGCAGCATAACGCACCTTCCAATTCACTGCGTCAGAATTTTAACCAATAATTCTGGTGCAATCCGAAATCCAGCTTTGTCTACTAAGTCATCGATCAAAGGCTGTAATGATTCGATTTCACCTAGCTGTTTAGCCCGAAGCAAAATTCCCAAAATCCCCGTTACGTTCAATCCTAAAGATTTGGCAACTTTCCTCCCTTCACGCTCATCCAGAAGCGTCCAATCTGCCTCAAGCTCAATGGCAAGGGAAATCGCCTCGGCCTCCCCTCGATCTAATGTTTGCTTTAGAAGTTGAGCAAGCGGTTCGTTACTTGCCTCTTGTACTTGAATCCAGCCAGATGAGATTGCTTCGCGAATTGCTTGGGAGCCAGGTCGTTCTTCATTAACTTTCAATTCCTCCAAGACCGCATTGGGAATCAGAATTTTGCTGAATTGCCGACGTAGGAGTTCAAGCTGATCCATGATCGCCAAGTTGAGAATTGGTGAGGTGTTACTGACTACGGGCATAGCTTAAATCATCATCTAATTCGGCAAAACCGTAATGCCTTACTACTCCACGATGGGAAAGCAATTGCCCGAATTCGTATTTATCCATCTCAACCAGTTCCCGCGCCTTACCAAAGGAGAGGAGCTCTTGTGTATAAAGAGCGATGGCTAATTCCCTAAGCAATTCTTGCTCAATCCGCTGTTCAGGTAGGCGAAGAGCTTGCACAATGGAGTCAGAAATTGAGATTTGCAGTCCCATCTTAACTTAAGATTATAGTGAGATTGTTTATGACTATCATGATACAACTTTTAGCTTGGCGCAGTCTAACAATTCAAATGCAGCGGACGGTTGAAAGCTGTTGGTGTTGAGTTCAAGGTTGTCTGCCGCCGCTGATTTGAGGCGTTCCCCACACCCCACTTCCCCACAACCCACGAAAAACTTTTTCCCTATGTGGGGGAAGATTCGCCAAGAGACTGGACAAGAATCTCTAGATGAGCGAGGCTATGGGTGGCCATGGCAGTAAATCGCAGACGACTGGTGGGAACGGTAGGAGGACGAATGGCGGGGGCAAAAATCCCTTTTTCTAGCAGTTTTTGCGATAATTCTAGGGCTTGACCCGGATTGGCTACCGGTAAACATAAAATCGCCGCTTCCGAAGGCAATATATTAAAATTATTTAATTTACTCTTGACAAAATTAATATTTTGGTGTAAGCGTTGGCGACGTTCCGGTTCCAGACGAATAATCTCTAAAGCCATTCTAGCGGCGGCGGTGTCGGCGGGGGATAAACCGGTAGTATAAATCCAGGTGGTGGCGCGATTGCGGATAAAATCGATAATTTTGGCACTTCCTGTCACATATCCCCCTAAACTGCCTAAAGCTTTACTCAGGGTTCCCATCTGAATTAATTCCCGTCCCTGACAACCACAATATTCCACGCAACCTGTGCCATTTTCCCCCATAACTCCGGTAGCGTGGGCCTCATCCACCAAAACCATACAATTATAAATCTCGGCTAGAGCGAGAATTGCCGCTAGGGGACAGATATCCCCATCCATACTAAACACTGTATCAGTGAGCAGTAAACAATGACGATAGTGATGACGGTGGGCTAATAACTGATTTTCTAAGTCTTCGAGACTATTGTGCCGGTATTCTTTCACCGTGGCACCGCTTAACTTGGCTCCATTTTTGAGGCTAGAGTGATTGTATT
The DNA here is from genome assembly GCA_007096045.1 of Microcystis novacekii Mn_MB_F_20050700_S1. Lineage (GTDB taxonomy): Bacteria > Cyanobacteriota > Cyanobacteriia > Cyanobacteriales > Microcystaceae > Microcystis > Microcystis novacekii. The sequence goes on from SFAU01000235.1 coordinate 2,006, forward strand.
GATCGCCTAAAATCAGGTCTTTTTGCCCCACTAAACAGGTTATTGTCCCCAAATTGGCTAAATATCCTGAACTAAAAACGATCGCGTCTTCGCTATTTTTAAAAGATGCGATCGCTAATTCTAAATCTCGATGAATATCTCGGTGTCCACTTAATAGACGCGAGCCGGTGCTTCCAGTTCCATAGCGTTGTGTCGCTGCCATGGCTGCTGCGATCATTCTTTCATCGGCTGCTAATCCCAGATAATCATTACTGGCAAAATTAATCAGCGATCGACCCTCTAATTCTATAACGGCTCCGCCCCGGCCTTGAATGGTTTTAACCCTTCGATACCAATTGGCCCGATGGAGGGTTTTTAAGCTATCCTCGATCCAAGAGTAAGGATGATTCATGGGCGATTTGTCAATATATAGCCAGATTATTGCCGAAAAAAGGCTCTTTTAAGGGTTAATAGTTTCGTAAAAACGACAATCTTGACAGGGACCGGAGGGGTTAATCGCACAGCGCAACAGTTCAGATCTGGCGTTAAAACGACAACTAGCATCCCCCATCACCCAACGTCCTTCAATCAAACTTTTTTCGTTAGGAGTGGGAGCAGTTTGTACATAAAGGGAAATTTTGCGTAAACAATAGCCACCAATCTTGTATTGATACTGGTGGTGACGTTCCAAAACTGCGTAGGTTTGTCCTTTCAAGGCCAAATAATTACCCGGTTGTGGCATCCAATCCAATTGGATCTCTCCCAAACTTTGCCGCGGATGGGTCAGAATAACCTCCGTTAGTAATGAATCTTGCTCCATGATTATCCCTGTATTCTGGGCTACCTTTGCTCAATGGTAGCTTAGATCTCCGAGTCGATTAATAATTAGGGTCTGCTGAAAAAGTTTTTCGGTGGGGTGTGGGGTGTGGGGGTTGGGGGTTGGGGGTTGGGTGTTAGGGGTTGGGGTGTTAGGGGTGTGGGGGTTGGGGGTTGGGGGTTGGGGTGTAGGGTTTTACCACCTGAATTTTCCCCCTGATCACTCCCAGTCCGGTACTTTTTGATTGACAAAAAGTCTAAAAGTCTTACCCAACAAGGTTTTTAGATTTATTCAGCAGACCCAAATTATATCTCCTGCAAAAATCAAAAATCTGCCGTTAGGTAAGCAGACTCCCAGACAGAAGACTCCGAGACGGGCGGAGAAAAAAGACAAGGGACAACTATCCTAGAATTGCCAATTTCCCGATTAAAGTGGAAGATAAACAGCAGGATTTTTCCGAGAATTTACTTTAAATCTCTTGCATAATTAATTTTTCAGGGTTCAAAAACGGCAAAAATAAGGATTAAATGGCATAAAGTCTGTAAATAGACTATTTAACTGATTATTATTCATTCTTAATTCTCCTGACTACTGACTACTGGCTACTGACTCCTAACCCTAACAACAATTTTTGATTTTTACAAGAGGTCTTTTATGGTTTACCCCATCCCGTCTGAAGATAATCTACCGCAAAAATTTCCGAAAATTCCCTTAGATCGTCGGGCCTATGCTTTCCTGATCGACTTTGCCTCGATCTGGTTTTTAAGCTCCTTTGCTAACGGTACACCTGTACTGCAATTCTTCCTTTTTCTCCTGATTTGGTGGTGTTTGCGGGTGTTATTAGTCGCGCAGAATCAGGGTCAGAGTTTAGGACGTTGGGCCTTGGATATGAAGATCATCGATCTGCGACTTCAGCGTTTACCCGGAATTTTGGAGTTAAGCAAACGAGAGGCGATCGCTGGTGGCGGGGCAGCTTTAATGATGGTAGGGTTAAATACTTTTTTTGGCAATCCTTTAAGTTTGATTTTATTATCTTCGCCCCTTTTTGCCGATTGTGGTATGGCGATCGGTGATGAGCAATTTAACCGCGCTTTCCACGATCGCATCGGTGGCACGATTGTTATTCCCACCCGTCGGGGTTTTTCTCTCGATCTACGTTTAAGAAGGCTTTGGTATCAAGTTAAGGGCAGAATGAGAAGATAAATATCAGTGATCAGTGATCAGTGATCAGTGATCAGTTATCAGTTTTAAGTTTTGAGTTTTAAGTGAGCAGTATTAAATAGCAGTTTCCCAGCATCTTTTCACTGTTTACTGTTCACTGATCACTGAAAAAGGCGGGATCGGCCGGGATCGAACCGGCGGCCTAGTGCTTAGGAGGCACTCGCTCTATCCAACTGAGCTACGACCCCTATTTTTTCCCTAACCATGATAAGACATCCACGGCTAAATTGCTGATTGCCATGGATTATTTAGGGTTTTTTTTGGGGGGGGTAATCTCGACTAATCCAGCAGAAAACACCTCGATACCCAGCTACTTTCTGTTGTATGGCCGCAACCTTGGCAGTATGTTAATTTTATTTGCCCTTGAGGGCTTTTTGAAAATTCTTGCGGTAGGCGGGATTAACAGCCAACAGAAGCGGCCAGAACAGTGTTAGAGCTAAACGATTGGGTAAACTGGAACTAAAGTTAGTGCTTCTGTACCCATTCCAGAATTTCCAACCACCGACACCATAAAAAATTATTAAGATAAAAATAACGAGTCTCATGCCATCTCATCCTTGAATTTAGACAATTCACATCTACTATTTTAAGCTTGGGTTTTGCCGACTTGGGAAAAGAAAATATTGTCCTGAATCCGGGAGACGGTGTTAGAATGCCGGTTAGGAACTAGCTCGATCGAGATAGGAAAACTAAAGCCAGAATTTGAAAAAAATATTTAAAAACGGCGAAAAGATAGCCTTGGGAGGAAGTTATGCGAGCGGTACTAATGGCAGGTGGTTCGGGGACAAGATTACGTCCGCTTACTTGTGATCTTCCCAAACCGATGGTTCCGATTATCAACCGTCCGATCGCCGAACATATTATTAATTTACTACGAAAGCATGACATTACCGAAATTATCACCACCCTACACTATCTCCCCGATGTCATGCGCGACTACTTTCAAGACGGCAGCGACTTTGGGGTAAAAATCACCTACGCTGTCGAGGAGGATCAACCCCTAGGCACCGCAGGATGTGTGAAAAATATCGCCGAATGGTTAGATGATACCTTTCTGGTGATTAGTGGCGATAGTATCACCGATTTTGACCTGCAAAAAGCGATCGCATTCCATAAAAGCAAAAACTCGAAAGCAACCCTCGTCCTGACGCGCGTTCCCAATCCGATCGAGTTTGGGGTAGTGATTACCGACAAAGAAGGCAGAATTCGCCGTTTTATCGAAAAACCATCCACCAGCGAGATTTTTTCCGATACCGTCAACACCGGAACTTATATCCTCGAACCAGAAATCCTCGATTATCTCCCCTACAAAGAAGAAACCGACTTTTCTAAAGATTTGTTTCCACTGCTGCTGCAAAGGGGCGAACCTATGTATGGTTATGTGGCCGATGGTTATTGGTGCGATGTCGGTCATCTAGAGGCCTACCGAGAAGCGCAATACGACGCTTTATCCGGCAAAGTTAACCTGGAATTTCCCTATCGAGAAAAATCCCCCGGGGTATGGGTCGGCACTAATACCTATATCGATCCTAGCGCCCAGATCGAGGCCCCGGCCATGATCGGCAATCATTGCCGCATTGGTGCAAATGTTCTGATCGAGAAGGGTTCGGTTATCGGCGATAATGTCACCATTGGTGCCGGTTCCGATCTGAAACGTCCCATCCTCTGGAATGGTGTGGTGATCGGGGATGAGGTCAATTTAGCCGCTTGTACGATCGCTAGAGGAACCAGAATCGATCGACGGGCCCAGGTACAGGAAGGTGCGGTGATCGGACAATTATCGATCGTCGGGGAAGAAGCGCAGATCAATTCTGGGGTAAGAGTCTGGCCGAGTAAACAGATCGAATCGGGAGCAATCCTCAATATTAACCTGATTTGGGGAAATACTGCCCATAAGAACCTCTTTGGTCAACGAGGAGTATCGGGACTCGCTAACATCGATATCACGCCCGAATTCGCCGTTAAACTGGGGGCAGCCTACGGTTCCATCCTCAAACCGGGGTCAACGGTAATCGTCTCCCGGGATCAACGCAGTGTCTCGCGCATGGTCAGTCGATCGCTGATTGCCGGTTTAATGTCTGTGGGGATTAATATCCAAAACCTACAAGCGAATGCTTTACCGATTTCCCGGACTTTAGTGGCTAAATTAAACGTAGTCGGTGGCATTCACGTCCGTATCCATCCCGATCGCCCAGATTTTCTCTTAATCGAGTTTTTAGACGAAAAAGGGATTAATGTTTCCAAAGCCAAGGAAAAGAAAATCGAAGGGGCCTATTTTAAAGAAGATCTGCGACGGGTGGGAATGCAGGAAATCGGCAGTATGTCCTATCCGGCTGATATTCTCGATAATTACCGCAAAACCTTTGAAACTCAGCTAAATGTGGAGGCTATTCGCAATAGTAGCTCCAAAATCGTCATTGATTACGCCTACGGAGTCTCAGGGGCAATTTTACCAGAATTACTGGCTAAATTTGGCTGTGATGCCGTGGTTCTCAATGCCAGTTTACGTCAGAATGCCCTTTCCATGCAGGAAAGAGAGTTACTGATCCATCAATTGGGCCATGTGGTGGAGGCCCTGAAAGCGAACTTAGGCGTACAAGTTTCGGCCAACGGGGAACAATTAGTCCTCGTCGATGAGAGTGGTTTATCGATTCGCGGGGAACAATTAACTGCTTTAATGGTGAATGCAATTCTGACCGCCCATCCGCGCGGTACAGTGGTAGTGCCAGTTCATGCTTCTAGTGCTGTGGAACAGATCGCACGTCGTCACGATGGCCGGGTGGTGCGGACAAAAGCCAGTCCTAGCGCTTTAATGGAAGGATGTCAAACTAATCCTAATGTGGTTTTAGGAGGATCTGGGCAAACTGGCTTTATTTTTCCGCAATTACATCCCGGTTTTGATGCCATGTTCAGCGTGGCGAAACTTTTGGAGATGTTAACCATTCAGGAACGCTCTCTAGCTCAGGTGCGGGCCGAGTTACCGCGCATTTATAATAAGAGTACGGTGGCGCGTTGTCCTTGGAAAGTAAAGGGATCTTTGATGCGCTATCTGGTGGAAACTCACGCTACCGATAATCTAGAGTTGATCGATGGGGTGAAGGTGATTAATCCCCTTAATGATGACTGGGTATTGATTTTACCCGATGCCGGAGAACCTTTAGTGCATATCTACGCTAACAGTGAGCAGCGGGAATGGGTCGATCGGACAATTAAAGAATATCGTCATCGTGTGCAGTATTTCGTCGAACATTACCAGGGCGAAATAGTGATGATTTAAGATTTTTCTGCCCTATTAGCCACGAAACTTGACTATGATGACTTTTTTGACCTAAAAAGTAGCATAGCCCTGTAAATGCTCATTTTTCCCGCAAAAGCAAGGCGATTCGAGCGGCCGCTGCCTCACCGCTGCGGATCGCTCCTTCAAAAAATCCCGGCCAGCGATCGGCCATTTCCGTGCCGGCCCAGTGAATCGGTCCGACGGGAGTAAAAAGAGCCTCGCCGAAACTTGTCCAGACTCCGGGGGGCATAAAAGCGGAATATGCGCCACCAGTCCAGGGATCCCCGGGCCAATCCACTTCATCGTAACTGATCGGGAAAAGAGCCTCTTGACCGAAATAAATAGCTAAATCCGAGAGGACGGCGGCACGACGCGCCGGACTACTCATGGAGCGCCAACGAATATAGCGATCGCCAACCACAAAGGTGGCGATTACCCCGACGCCGGTTTCGGGATCGGAACTATCAGCACAGAGTTCCAACCATTGACAATTCCCCTGGGCAACTCCCGCTAGTCCCTGTTTTCGCCAGAAAGGTTGCTCATAGGAAATCAGGATTTTAGCGCAGCATCCCATCGGTACTCGTTGGGTTAGTTGTTCTCGCTGGGGTGGCAGCGGGGGATGATAAATAATGCGGCCAGCAAGATGGGGCGGCATGGCAATGATGGCAAATTTGGCGGTAAAAGTGTTCTGAGTGGTTTCTATGGTGACACCGGCCGAGTCATAATTAAGGCGAACAACCGGTTCCCCCAGTCGAATTCGCTCTCCTAATTCCGCCGCGATCTTGTCGGGAATTTGTCCCGCTCCGCCATGGATCAGTTCGGCTTCTGGATGTTCAGCTTGAGCGGCGCAATTTTGTCCCCAAAGAACGTGCAGCAGTGAGACTTGCTGGGGTTCGGCCGGCCCGAGAAAACCCACTGCACGCACCATATAAGCAAAATACCATTGACCAAAATCTGTGGTGGTGTTTTCTTCAATCCACTGGGCAAAAGTTTTACTATCTAGTTTTTTGGTCTGATCGTTGCTTTGGGGATAACCGGAAGGTAGGGTTTTGGCTAGTTCTTGAAAACGCGCCCATGCTGACATCGCATCTTGCCATTCTGCCGCGCCGATATCGGGTACTTCTCCCTCGTGGAAACCTTGAAAAAAACCATTGAATTCATAGCGTTTGTTGTTAAAGACTAGGACAGTTTTTCCCTGATTGGGAGAGGGAAAACGACGTATTTTATACTCATCAAGGAGGGCTAAAAAACGCTCTTGGGTTGGACCCACCCACTGACCACCTCGATCGATCCACTGTCCGGAGGGGAGATATTGTCCAGACATTCTGCCACCGTAACGATTTCGCGCTTCGATCACCAGAACTTGATGACCTTGCCTCTGGAGATTCCGCGCGGCGATTAATCCTGCTAATCCTGCCCCAACAACGATACATTCATAGCTAGTCCACTGGAGATTTGTCATGATTTTAGCCCCACAGAATATTTGATAATTAACAATTATTATTCTCCCCGATTTTTCCCTTAGTTTCTCTATCCATTGGCTCTTTTGATTACATTATCTGCTGCCATCAATGTTTGATCTTCTTAGCGATCGCTTAAGCCAACACCTAGAACAAATTGTCCGCGAAAGAAACCCTTTTTTCTCTAGTCAAGGACATTTTTATGTGCGAGAATACCTGCGGCAAGAGTTAAGCAATTGGGGAAAGGTTGAATCACATTTTTTCTCATTTCAGGGAAAAGTTTACGAAAATTTAATCTTGGATTTGCCTAACAACAGTCAAAAACCTCCGATTTTAATTGGCGCTCATTATGACACGGTGCCGGGGTCGCCAGGGGCCGACGATAACGCCACGGGATTAGCGGTATTATTAGAATTAGCCAGGTTTTTTGGGGAGAATCAGGCTAATTATCCAATTCGTTTAATTGCCTTCGATCTAGAAGAATACGGATTACTGGGGAGCATTGCATATTCGGAAAAATTAAAACAAACTAAGCAGGATTTAAGGTTAATGTTATCCTTAGAAATGCTCGGTTACTGTGATAAAAATCTCCATTCTCAAAAATATCCAGCTTTTCTAGAATATTTTTACCCCAACACTGGGGATTTTATCGCTTTGATTGGCAATCTCAAAACCCGCGAGGATTTAAAGTTTCTCAGTCGAGTCATGCGGGAAAATCAGACTCCCTGCGAATGGTTGCCGGTAATTTTTGCAGGTTATCTCGTCCCCGATACTCGACGCAGCGATCATTCTCCTTTTTGGAGTCGCGGTTATTCGGCAATTATGGTGACAGATACTGCTAATATGCGTAATCCCTATTATCATAGTTCTCGGGATACAATCGCTACTTTGGACTTAAATTTCCTAACAAGAGTCTGTCAAGGTCTCTGTTTTGGATTGCAATCTTTACCGATCAGATAAAAGCAGACCACGAGGGAATTTTTCACAGCACATATAAGCAAATTGGTCAAGATGCTGGAAAAATTTCTTTACCTTTGCGATCGATTATCGATAGCGTTTTCAGAGAACTTCTCCAAAGACTTTTTCGCGGTGCTGAAGCTCTGCAAGAATTATCACTTTAAGCGGTGACATTTTCTGTTTCTGCTGGTTGAATTTCCGGCATTTCTACTTTAATTAAACTCACTTTAGCACGATAAAGTAGTTTTTCCCCATGACGATAGCCCAGATAACGCACTAGAACTGGTGTACCTATTTCTGCTTGACCATCGATCAATTGATGGATTTGCGGATCGTAACTGACATGATCACCGACACTGTGAATTGGTTGCACTCCCCAGCGCTCCAGTAACTGCATAATCGGTTTAACTAAGGAGAGGATTTTGACGGCTGCTAGGTCAGGATTTTTGCGGGCAACGGCCTCGGCCGTGGGCCATTGAACTAACCAAGGTTCGATCGCTTCGATGCTTTGACGTTGAAATTCTGCGGCTAATTCTTCTTTTTGCCTGTCTAATTTTTGCTGTAAATTTTGATACTCTTGTTCGAGAATTTTTAATTCCCCTGAATGCTCCTCTGGCTGCATCGTCGGGATTTGGAAATGAGCGAGAAGATCGCTAACTGGCAACTGCAGCGCATTAGCTAATTTCACCAAAGATTCAGAGGATAATTTGGCGATTAAGCCATGGCGAACTCTCTGCAATTGCCAAGAAGATAGACCCGATAGCTGACTCAATTCTTCCAGATTTTTACAGCCAATTTCTGCCATTAACTGCTCTAATTTTTGCCGATGATATTTATATAGGGACTCATTCATGGGACTTCTCAGCTTAAGCGATGTGTTTAGCTAAAACGGATTTAGGAGCGCGACGAACTCGACAGAGAATTGTTTCTTTACCGAGACGCTGATGATCTGCAAAGCGATGGCAACCGGAAAAACCGTAGTAGTTACCATCCACCTCCAAAACATCGAGCGGTTCTCGTAATCCCTCCTCAGCGATCGATTGCATCAACTGATTAACTTTTTCGGGATCGATTTGTCGCGGTAAAGGACGACGAATTTGGGACAGAGAAATGTTTTTAATTTCCATAGCCTCTTCATTGTAGCACATTTAGGCTAAACTGAAGATAATTTGACTGGGTTGCTGATGCAGTGGTCTGCTTCGCTGCCAGCAGTTTGCTTAACCTAGACAAGATTTTATCACTCGATTCTCCCTTTTTTTGACTATGACTATTCCTCCTATCAGTGAGAAAATTATCCAGCAAAATAGTAGCAATGCTTCCTATCAGCGCGGTCGGGATTATTACGATAACGGTGCAGTTATTTCTCTTTGGCAACGGGGTCAAAATCTACAAGCTTTGGTGAGTGGTAGTGAGGTTAAACCCTATCGAGTTGCCATAGATTTTAACCAAGAAAATCTTGAGAATGTCTCCTGTTCTTGTCCCTACGATTATGAGGGTTGGTGTAAGCATATTGTGGCGGTTTTATTAACCTGTTCTCGTCAACCAGAATTAATTATCAAAAAAGCCTCTCTAGAGGAGTTGCTGACACCGATCAATGAAAGTAAATTAAGAAAATTGCTTAATCATTTAGTGGCTAAACACCCAGAAATTATCGAGACAATTGATAAGTTTTTAGTACCAGCTACCCTGGTTAATAAAGCGGAAGGGAAGATAACTATTAATGTCAAAGCTTATCGTAATACTGTCCGTAATGAACTGCGACAATCCCTGCGAGCGATCAAAGAAGATTACTACGAAGAAGAGCCAATTTCTGATGAAATTTATGCCCTAGTGGATGAGGCCAAAGATTATTATCAAAAGGGAGAACCAGATAATGCGATCGCTATTTTAGAAGCAATTATTAGTGCCTGTATCGATGAATGGGATGATTTAGAAGATTACGATGGTGTCAATAATGATTTAAGTGCTAGAATTGATCGAGTTTTAACTGCGGCAATTTTAAGCAAAGAATTTAATCCCCAAGAAAAGCAAGATTTAAGGGAAAAAATCGAGCAATGGCAGCATGAATGGAGTGCCGATTTTGAGATGAGTTTAGCAGCCTTACAACAGGGATGGGACGATCCAGTTTTAGAGAAGATTTTACGAGGAGAATCGGCTAGTTTTTCAGAAATGTGGTTAGGGAATATCCCCGATTATGCCCAAACATTAACTTCTATTCGCTTAGAAACTTTTGAGAAACAGGAAAAAGATCAGGAGTATTTGAATCTAGCTTTCGCTTCAGGACAAGTGGTAGAATACCTAACTAAGTTAGTCTATCTTGATCGCATTGATGAAGCGATGGCAGCGGCAAAAAACATGATAACTAAAAACGATGAAGCCTTCTTTTTTGCCAAAGCTTTACGGGATGAATCCGCTCCAGAATCCGCTCTCATAATTGCCAGAGGTGGTCTAAATTTGCTAGGTAATTATTATTATCAATTAGCTCTTTGGACAAGTGAACTAGCGCAATCTTTAGGGGATATAGATACAGCTTTGGCTGCTAGAATTAAGGCATTTCAAGACCAACCTTCCTTCTCCCATTACCAAAAAATTGAGTCTTTAGCGGGGGAAGATTGGCCCGATTTAAAACTAGACTTGTTAGATTACTTGCGCGAGCTTAGCGGTGGACGTTCCACAGAGGCTAAAATCGATATATTTCTCCACGAAAATTTAGTTAGAGATGCAATTAAAGTCGTTTCTGATAATTCCTATGTGCAGTCTCACCTAATTTGGCGGATAATGGATGCGGCTGCTACCGTCGATCCTAACTGGGTAATTGATCACGCAAGTCCTGCTGCGGAAAAGATACTCAACGAAAAAAAGGCTGATCGCTACGAAGAAGCGATTAAATGGCTGAAAAAAGCTCGTAATGCCTTTTATATGTCGGGAAGACGGGAAGAATGGCAAACTTATCGAGAAAGTTTAATTAAGGAACACGGACGCAAATCGAAATTTATGGGGTTATTTAAACATCAGGATTTACAATAATTATGGGAATCTGAACGGCAATCGGCTTTTGATTCTTGTCCAATACATAGTTTTTGGTAATTTCTAGCATTTGGGGTTCCCCTAAAAGTTCTCTAGATTATTATTGATAAGCTATAGCGTAATCAGAATGTAAAGAGAGTATTCGTAAATAATCGCCTTCTCTAGCAGCAATTGCTCTATATTTTTGCCTGATTATAAAACTGTACAAGTTTTCTCCTTTTTGACCTTTTTTAGAATTAATTTTCTCCCATTTTAATCCTTGATCTTGACCTGATTGCTCCCAAGTTAGTTGAGAAATTTTCCTGAAAGTTTTCAGAGCGGCTCCTGCTTCACTTTTGGGTAAATTGAATAAATCTCGCTGAAAAATTGGACCTATCCCAATGGAAGATTTAGACTTAATCTTTATTCCCGCAACCAGGACTATTGATATTAACCCCAACAGTCCTAATGTAGCTACCTCGATCGCTAAATAGATAGACCCCAGAAATTATATTAATTTATCAAAGTTGGGAGAATAATTTACTGTTGATTGATAGCGATCGAGATTGGGAAACCATTGTTAAAATGCGATCGCTTTGAACCTTTCCTATTCCCTTTGAGTTGCTTGTCTAACCTGTTCGATCTCTAATTCTAAAGCCTGTGCTATCTGTTCAAAGTTTAATCCTAATGCCAATAAACGAGGAATAGAGGCTAATTTTGCCGCTAATTCACCTTCTTGTCAGCCCTCCTCTCTAGCTTCTTCCAAAGCTTCCTGATACACTTTAGTTTGTTTTAAATCACTTAAACTAAACATCGCTTCTCTCAGTAAACACTGATGTTCTTTCGGTTATTTTATCGTTTGACGCTTTCAACCTCCGAAAATTTTAGGAGTTCTTTGGTTTCCTAAGCCACTTTTGTCAGCCCAAATTTTCGGCAATTCCGATCGCCGATGAGAGCGACTACTTAGTTTCTTATAGTCTAAGGTGCGATTTTCTGATTTTCATTCTACCTTGTTTGATTTGGCGATCGCTTTTTCTTAACTTCTCCAGTCAAAAAATTGCACAGGGGGTAATCCATGTCAAAATACGATCACTAAACTGTTTCGCAGTTCCGTCGTTCCCGAAAAGGAAAACTTTGTACTTCACCATTAAGATAACTGCTATAGTATCAAGGAAAACTAGAATTGTCTATGAACACATTTACTCCCCATCAAATTGTTAGTTTATTATGCAAAAATCTAACTTTATACGGAGAAGTAATTCAGGTGATCGAAAGTCGTTCGGCTCTTTGGGTGCGTCCTCTGTGGTTAATTGTAGCCGATAATTTTGAGATAATTGATGTGGGTGAAAGTTCTGATTTAATCCTGCCGATGGACTTATTTAACCCCGCCTTAGACACGGAGGTTTTACCCCTATTTTCCCACGCTCTTAAAGATGATTATATCACTAATATTTCCTATACTCTCCAGGACTTTGTGCAGAAATTTTGTCAAAATTATCCCGAATATTTTCAGAAAAAACTATGATTGATGAAGGTTACGTTAAATATAATTGTACTTGGATTCCTGACCGTCCCTTAATAATCTCAGAGATCGAGGAATTAAATTATTGGCGCCATCGCCTCTATCGACTGGGATTAATCGGTCAATACGATAACGGAATCGGTTTTGGTAATGTGAGTCAACGAGGAAAAATAGACAAAGAAATTATTATTTCTGGCACTAACACCGGGGGAATACCAGTATTAAATGAATCCCATTACACCACAGTTATAGACTACGATTGGAGAGAAAATCGGGTCACTTGTCGGGGAACAATTGCCGCGTCTTCAGAAACCTTAACTCATGGAGCAATTTATGAAGCGAATCCCCAGATTAATGGGGTGATTCATATTCATCATCGCCAGCTGTGGCAAAATTTGATGTATCGCGTGCCGACTACTCAAGAAAATATTGCCTATGGAACCCCAGAAATGGCCGCAGAAATTATCCGTTTATGTCAAGAAGAGCGTCTAGAGGAGCAACAAATTTTAGTGATGAGTGGTCATGAGGAAGGAATTATCGCCTTTGGGCAAGATTTAGAAAAAGCGGGCAATTTACTATTAGCCTATTACCAGCAATCTCAATCATCTTGAAAGTGACCTCCTCTCCAACTCAGCGCCAGGGGGACAAAAGTGGTTTTAATTTAGTCGTTTTTATGTTAACTTGTTCTGTAGATTTTCGCCTTTGAGGAATGCCATCGTGATCGACACCTTCCATCATCTATCTGTCTCGAGCGACTTTTCGCCTCTCACCAATGTCTTGATGACTATTTCCGAGCAAGACGTGGATATCATCGGTAATGTCCAGAAAGCCTTCTCAAATTTCGTCAAAACTGGACAAGCATGGGCATTATTAATCGGTTTGATTGTCGGTTATATGTTTCGAGGTTTTACTTCTTATTAGCTTTTCGCCTATCGGTATTCAGCCAGAGCGAGCAATTCTTGCTATTCTTATGTTTGTAGGGTTGGAGATTTTTCTAACCTGAAGCGGTAATGCTATCAGCACTGGATTATTCCCCAAAATTGTCCAGCATATTTTGGTTAACTTTATACACAATAATCTAACGAAAACAGTGACAGCAAAGAAAACTTGGAGCGATCGCTTTGAAGGTAGTCTCCATCCTACGATCGTAGAATTTAACGCCAGTATTGGCTTTGATATCGAATTAATCGAGTATGATCTCACCGGATCGATCGCTCACGCTAAAATGCTCGCTTATACGGGTATTATCACCCCCGCAGAAGCAGATAGTCTCGTCTCTGGATTGGAACAAATTCGTCAAGAATACCGCACCGGCAATTTTAACCCCGGCATCGATCAAGAGGACGTGCATTTTGCCGTAGAACGTCGTTTAACCGAGATTGTGGGAGATGTGGGCAAAAAACTGCACACGGCTCGTTCGCGAAACGATCAGGTAGGAACGGATATACGTCTGTATCTTAGACAACAAATCGATGATATTAGGCAAGAAATTCGCAATTTTCAGCAAGCTTTAGTCAATCACGCTGAAAACCATCTGGAAACCCTGATCCCCGGTTACACCCACCTGCAGCGCGCTCAACCGATTAGTTTAGCCCATCATCTCCTCGCTTATTTTCAAATGGCCGAACGGGATCACCAAAGATTAGGAGAAATTCGCACCAGGACTAATATTTCGCCCCTAGGATGTGGCGCTTTAGCGGGGACGACTTTTCCGATTGATCGTCATTACAGCGCCAATTTACTCGATTTTGAGCAGGTGTATAACAATAGTCTCGATGGAGTTAGCGATCGAGATTTTGCTATTGAATTTATGACGGCCGCTAGTCTGATTATGGTACACCTGAGCCGTTTGAGCGAAGAAATGATTCTCTGGTCTTCCCAAGAATTTAGTTTTATCACTCTCACCGATAGTTGTGCCACGGGATCTAGTATTATGCCCCAGAAAAAAAATCCCGATGTTCCCGAATTGGTACGCGGCAAAACAGGGCGGGTTTTTGGGCATTTACAAGCGTTATTGACCTTAATGAAGGGTTTACCCCTGGCCTATAACAAAGACTTGCAGGAGGACAAGGAAGCGCTGTTTGATGGCGTTAAAACCGTGCGGATTTGTTTGCAAGCGATGACGGTACTTTTAGCCACTGGGATTGAATTTAAAACCGACCGATTAGCTAATGCGGTGGCGGAAGATTTTTCTAATGCGACGGATGTGGCAGATTATTTAGCCAGTAAGGGAATTCCCTTCCGAGAAGCTTATAATTTAGTCGGGAAAGTCGTTAAAAGCAGTTTGGCAGCGGGTAAGTTATTGAAAGATTTAACCCTGACTGAATGGCAAGAATTACATCCAGCTTTTCAGGCCGATATCTACGATGCGATCGCTCCTCGTCAGGTGGTGGCGGCCCGTAATAGCTATGGTGGCACAGGTTTTGAACAAGTGCGATCGGCTTTAATTCAAGCTAAAGCCATTCTCGATCATGATTGATATTGTTGGGGGTTGGGGGTATTAGTTAAAATTTCCCTATCTCCCCAACCCCCATCCCCCAACCCCCATCCCCCATGATTCGTCTTTGGCATTTTATTAAAAGTGTGATGGGAATTATCTTTCGTCATCCTGTAACTGGGGTGACAATGATTCCGCTGCTTGCTGACGGCACAATTGTTTTAATCCGACGCCGAGACACCGGCAAATGGGCCTTACCGGGGGGGATGATCGATTGGGGGGAAGATATTTTTAATACTGCTCAAAGGGAATTAAAAGAGGAAACAGGATTAAATTTAGTCAGTTTAGGGCGTTTAGTCGGGGTTTATTCCTCTTTTGAGCGTGATCCGCGCATTCACTCCATTTCAGTCTTGATTGAAGTGACAGCGGTGGGGAATTTTCAGATCAAAGATACATTAGAAGTTAGCGAGGTGAGAGCTTTTAGCGTCGAAACTTTACCTCTAGGTAATCTCAGTCACGATAATGATCGCCAACTAGAAGATTATCTCAGGGGTGCCACTGTAGTGGCTTGATTTTTTTCTATTTGTCAACAGTTCCCTTAAACGTGACTCCATGCTAGAAATTGGGTGGTGATTCGGTAGTAGTGATAGCGGCTTAATCCTTTGCCAGCTGTGCATTGTAGTCATGGATAAAATACCAAACAGCTCCAACGTGATTCTCCATTTTTTTAGAGAAAGATAGA
>SFAU01000236.1 GCA_007096045.1 Microcystis novacekii Mn_MB_F_20050700_S1
ACAGGAATCGGAGACGACGTTTTGGTCTGAGATTTAATTTAATCGCTGGCATTTACAACTACGAACTTGCTTTAGGCTATAATCAAGTAGCTGAATAAGACTTTTGCAGGAGGTCTACTGATACAGCGCGCGAATTCTACTGCCAGACGGTATTCACTGCTGTCGGGTTTGATGCGTGCCGAGCCAAAAATGGTCAGTTTACGAATGTGACGGTAGGGGTAAAATACCTGAAATCCCTTTTCTAGATCTTCGATCGCGTAGGTTAAAATTTTCCAATCGAGGCGATCGATTTCCTCCCCGGCAATTCTGACTATTGCTTCCAGAGATCTTTGAATCCATTTACCATCTTTTAACTGGGGCAAATGTTGCACCAATTTCAGCAAGTCTTCGCTTAATTGAGAATAGGAATTTTCCATTGGTGGGTTGGGTTTTGGGTTTTAGGGTTTTAGGGTTTTAGGGTTTTAGGGTTTTAGGGTTTTAGGGTTTTAGTGGAAATTCCCCACTTCCCCACTTCCCCATTCCCCTGTCCATCTGATAGTTAACTATTCAAAGACTTAAAGATCACTGTTCAGGATTATTTATTGCTTGATTAATTTGGGTGATTTGGGTTTGAAAATATTGTTCACGATAACGGATAGCTTGGGCTAATTCCGCACCTTTTTGGAAAGCGAGTAAAGCTTGGGGATAATTTTTTCTCTCTAGATAAATTTGACCGATTTGATCGTAGGTGTTCATTAAACCGTAGTAATTATAACCCAATTCATGGACTTTAATTAATTCTTGATAGATTTGTAAAGCATAATCTACCTGTTGATAACTTTTATAAAGTTCGGCTAACTTATTTAAAGCTTCTCCTGCGGTGCCATACTGTTGTAAAGCAAAAGCGAGAGAATAGGCTTCTTGAAAGTTTTGGCTGGCTTTATTGGCATCTTTTAAAGCTTGGTAATCTAAACCAATTTGAATTTTTAGAGCGGGAATTAACTGTATTTGCTGATTTCTGATCTGGGTTTCAGCTATTTCTTCTTTAATTTTTACTGCGTTAGCTGGTTGCAGGGATTCTCGATAAATTTCTGCTAGTCTTTGCAGATAGATTCCTTGAGTTAAAGAATTATTTTGCGCCTTAGAAATAGTTAATAATTCCTCGTAAACTGGAGCGGCTTTTTGATAATCAAAACGAGATAAATGAATTTGACCAAGTTGATTTAAAGTTGCTTCTACTGCTGTGTTATCTCCAGATTGTCTGGCATTAGCTAGGATTTTATCATAGATGATTATCGCCTCATTAAAAGCTCGTACCTGTTGATAGGATGTACCTAGTAATGCTAATAATTCCCCGTCCATTGTCTGGTTAGTTTCTGCGGTTTGTTGCACAGTTTTTAAACGAGCAGTAATTAATTTAACATCCTCGGTTCGATCTCGATTCCAAGCTGCTAAACCCACTTTTCCCAAAGATTTGACTTCTTCTTTTGCTCCTAAATAACGATTTAATTTAATCACTTCATACCAGATGGGAAAAGCTTCCTCATTTAATCCCGCATCGTATTTAGCTTGAGCTTCAGCATCGCGTTGATCGATGTATAATAACAGTTGACGACGCTCTAAGGGAGTTAAAGGGCGATCGATTGCGGGTAATAAAGGACTTTGTAGGGGAGTTTCGAGGGGATTGGGTGCAGGGGTTTCTGTTTGTGCTAGGAGAGGAAGGGAAGTACCGATCAAACAGAGCCATAAACTGAGAGAAAAACGTAGCATAATAGATTGATAGGAGCGTAGTAAAGGATGATATTTTGTGATCGATCGATTCTATAAGAGACTGACTGCCGAAAATTTTCGTTTCCCAATTTTGGGTTTAATTGCTAGTTTAATTGTAACCTTTAGTCTGGCTGCCTGTGGTGTCTCCCCACAAGTTTTGGCAGAACAACGAATGTTTCTACCCCTCTCGATCGAGTTTTTGGGAGAATATCAATTACCACAAGCGGATTATCAAGACACAAGGGTGGGGGGATTATCGGCAATTACCTATGATCGCGCCAATAACCGCTTTTATCTCCTCAGTGATGATCGTTCTCAGAAAGCTCCAGCCCGCTTTTATCGGGCTAGTTTGCAGATAAATGATGAAAAAATCGAAAAAGTGAATTTAGAGGCAGTCACGTTCCTAAAAGATGGCAAGGGAGAAACTTTTAAAAAGGGATCGATCGACCCGGAAGGTATCGCTTTTTCGCCCCGACAAACTTTGTTTATTTCCAGTGAAGGTGCGGTTAAAGAGGGAATTGCTCCTTTTATTGCTGAATTTGATTTGCAGGGACAATTAAAGGAGTCTTTGTTAATTCCTAATCGCTTTTTACCGGATGATAGCAATCAAAAAGGAATACAGGATAATTTAGGGTTTGAATCCTTAACTTTAGGGATTACCAGCACTCTCAAAGACGATCCTTTTCGTTTGTTTACTGCCACAGAAAGCGCTTTAATTCAAGATAGTCCCACGGGAAAAAGAGCAGAAAATCTCAGAGTGCGACTTCTTCATTATGTGATTGATCCGATTGGTGCGCCTGTGTTAGTATCGGAACAGTTGTATGTGTTAGATGAGCCACCTAGTGGTGCGAGATACTACGGTTTAACGGAATTATTAGCTTTAGAAAAAGAGGGTTATTTTCTCAGTTTAGAGCGAACTTTTGGTTTAGAAGGTTTTGGAGCGAAACTATTTCAGGTAGTTAATGGGAGCGCCACTGATACCTCGAAAATCGCCAGGATACCGGGGGAATTAGAAGCTTTACAGGTGCAACCCTTGCGGAAAAAATTATTACTAGATTTAGGGACTTTGGGGATTGATTTAGATAATTTGGAAGCAATGACCCTCGGTCCAAGATTAGCTGATGGTAGTCGCTCTTTGATTTTGGTCAGTGATGATAATTTTAATCCGAATCAGGTCAATCAGTTTTTACTATTTCGACTCAAGGAAAAATAAACAAGAGATGGTTAATTGCCTCACCTATCCCCTTCTGGGAGAAAGGTTGGGGTGAGGACTACCAATAAAGAAAAATGGGATCAATAGCCGGTTTAAAGACAAAACGGCCGATTAATAATCACTTTTTTCGATATCTTTGCGAATATCATTCAGGTCAATATAGCGATCGGTAGCGTTTCGCAATTCCCTAGCGATCATCCCTTCCGTAGAAACTACGGTAATATGAGTATTTTTAGAGCGCAATAGTTCGATCGCTCGTTCAAAATCGCCATCACCGCTAAATAAAATCACTCGATCGTATTGATCGACGGTATTAAACATATCAACGACAATTTCGATATCTAAATTAGCTTTCTGAGAAAAACGACCGGAACTATCATCATAATATTCTTTCAAAATTTTTGTTCTCACTGTATAACCCAAACTAATTAAAGCATCGCGAAAACCTCTTTGATCTTGGGAATCTTTTAAACCCGTGTACCAAAAGGCATTAATTAACATAATATTCGGGTCATTGGTGAAGTAATTTAACACCTTGCGCGGGTCAAAAAACCAACCATTTTTTTGTTGAGCATAAAACATATTATTGCCATCCACAAAAATCGAAAGGCGATCTTTCGGACGGCCGCCACCATTACAATGACAAAGACCGGCTTCTGTCATACAAAATACATACCTAATTTTTTATAGAGTTTAACTATAAAATTACCTTTTAGTAATTTTACGGGGGAAAACGACTATTCTTTGAGGAATAGCGGTGATTTGAGAGCAAAAAGATAGCAACTAAAATAAAAATTAGCTTTTTTGTCTAAGTAGGGAGGCACAATTATTTGTAGGATGGGTTAGCGCACTTCGTAACATAATCGGGCGTTGGGTTTCATGCTTCAACCCAACCTACGTTCATCTTATATTTAATTCCACCCACCCACTTAGGAGACAAATTAGATAATAGTTTCGGAATAATTAAAAGTGATAATAGGGGGATTGTACAGTAATTAGGTCATTTTGATCATCTTTCTCGATAGATGGGTATCAATAGGGCTGGTTAGATCAGGTAGGAACACCAATCACTCCAACCTCCAGAATATAGCTTAACATTGTCGTATCCGACTAGGGTCAGGGAAAAGATATTAACACAGGCTGTCACTCCCGAACCACAGTAGAGGATAATTTCTCGATCGCCTTGCCGCTCTTGCCAACGTTGTGTTTGCTGGGCCAGGGGTTGACAAAAACCCTGACTATCGGTGACTTCCAACCAGGGATAATTAAGCGCCCCCTCGATGTGACCGGCGATCGGATCGATCGGTTCCCTTTCACCCCGATAGCGATCGCTTTCCCTGGCATCAATTAACACCACTCCCCCTTGTTCTTTTTGCCTTTTTACCTGCTCGATCGTCACTACCCAATCCTGTTGAACTTGGGGGAGAAAAGCGCCGGTTTTCGGCACAGGTATCTGATTAGAGACGGGATAACCGGCATTTAACCAATTTTGCCAACCACCATCGAGAATGCTGACTCGTTCATGGCCGAGATAACGTAATAACCACCAGAGACGACTGGCAAAGGCAAAACGGGAGGAATCGTAGGCAATGACATGGGTTTGACCAGAAATCACCCCTAAAGAGCTTAATTTAGCGGCTATCGTCTGCGGATTCGGTAAAGGATGACGGCCACCATGACGGGCAACGGGAGCCGATAAATCGCGATCTAGGTGTAAATAGAAGGCATTTTCAATATGATTGGCTAAATACTCTTGATAACCGAGATCGGGATCATTTAATTGAAAACGACAGTCAATAACCATCAGATCGGGGCGATCGAGATTAGTCACTAACCAACTAGGAGAAACGAGGGGCGCGATCGGATTCATGGCGGGAAAATTGTTTAATAATTAACAGACAGTTGCGCTGATCTTCGCTGCGAGTATAACTGAGTTGATCGGCGATTTTTTGGAGGATCGGCAGTCCTTGCCCATGACCAGAGAAACTATAGTCATGATAGGCGTTTTTCTCGATAAAGCTCTCTAAATCAAAGACGGAACCCCGATCCCAGATGCGAATTTCCATCTGGTGGGGGACAATCTCGATTTCGATCTCGATCGGGATTTCGGGGGGGAGGTGTCGGTGAGCGTGACGGACTGCATTGGTAAAACCTTCGGCAAGAGCAAGCTGACACTGGAGCCAGTCTTTTTGGGGAATGCCCGGCGGTTCAAGTTGCTCAAAATACTTTAAAACGGTATCTAAGGACTTGAGATCGCTATCTACCTGAAAAGAAATCTTCACCCCCGGTTTACCTCTGCAATGCCTTACGCTAGAAGTTATAGTTAGTAAAAGTATGGTCAAATATAGACAGACTGAATTCCATTTCAGAAATTCCCTTCACTTTTACTTCGAGAGATTGATTCTCCTTGGGTGAACTACGCACCTCTCTATCCCATAGCGGTTAAACGCATTTGG
>SFAU01000237.1 GCA_007096045.1 Microcystis novacekii Mn_MB_F_20050700_S1
AGGGGTCTCAAGACCCCCCCTAGCTGGTGCCGAGAAAACCTTCACCAGCTAAGTATTTTTACTCAAGTCTCTGGAGGGGGACAGCTTATGTGACAGTTAAGGGTGCGGAATGTGGGTTCCAAGACATTCTCTCTCTGACCAAATATCTGTTGTTTGAAAGCTGGCATCATCTTTTGGATTTTATGCTGGATGACTCCGTTGCTCTCTGTGCAGTGAATTCTTCCTAATTTTTGAATTGGCAATTACTGGAGCAAAACCCTTGCCGAATAGGCTTTCTGGTTTTTCTGTATCTTTGGCTACATTCTGAATTTGGAATTGCTGGTAGTTCATTGGTTCTCTTGCCTAGAATACTCCTCTATGGTATCTTAGCTGAGAAATGAAATCGATTTTTCGAGATACCCATCTCTTAAATAATTCTAAACTTCTCTGTATTTGTAAACTTTTCTAAATCTTTTTCAAAATCCTTAGTAGATTCAATGAGTATATCCATTTATTGAACTCCTGAGTCGAAATGACTGGGTTGCTTTCAATTTACACACATTACAGAAAATCAGAAATTAACCTTCCCTACATTGTATCCAGTTCATAACATTCTGGAAAACTTACTGGCGAACTTACTGGAAAAATCAAATTATGGGAACTTTGCAAGCAAAAAACCACATCCTCAAACCTGTATTCATCATCATATCAGGATTAGCGATTACTCAAACTATCGGCTGTACAACTTTCAATAGCTATCATCAGAAAAATCAAGTAAACGCCCAAACACCTGCAAAACTAGCACCCCAAGAAATTGTACAAACTGGAGAAGTGCGCCCTTTACCTGGTAGTTTAGATAAAATACCTGTTTTTAATAGCAACAGTCCAGAATGGATCAAAAATGAAGGTATTCTACTTTCTACTTTTACACCTAATAACAAAAAAGTTCCAGCCGCACATTTAAACTTTCCCATTCAAGGCAGATTTGATTTATTTGCTCATCATTATACCCACAATACCAAGTATTTACAAACCTTATATATAGGAGTAATTTTACATAATCCCAGTAAAAAACCTATCACTATTAACATTTTACAAGGTGCGAGTTATTTAATGACAGAAGCACCGTTTGTCACCTGGCAACCCTACATAGAAAATAACGATGGTAAAGCATTTTCTGGACCAGGTGCAAGAGCAGTAGCGGATGTTTTGCGGGGAGTACGTCAAAAAGAATTTCCAGCCAGAATAGTCATTGCTGCTGGCGGAAGTCAAATGTTATTAAACCATCCTATCCCAGTCAGAAATTTAGAAAGACCTGTCAATGGGAGATCCAGTTTTTTCCGATTAAATAGCAGTGGTAAAATTTATGCAGCGAGTTTAGCCATGTTTGCGAAAAAAAATGCTGATGGTAGCGAGCGCGCACCCACATTAAAAGAATGGCAAGACTTATTAAATAACGGTAACTTTGCCGGACCAAGAGATAAAACCCCCACACCCCCAGATGCAAAAGGAGGTCAATTAATTTACAGCAGAGTCGCAGGTATATCCGAAGGTGCAACATGGAAAGCAAACCTCACAGACAACACCAAAACCCAAACCCTGACTATTCCCGAACCAGGTAAAACTATTTCTTATCCCATAGCCACCTTACGGGGTGGAAGGTTAGGAACAGAACAAAGCCAAACCGCAAAAATGCTAGTGCGGTATCCTGATACTGCTTACGAAGCACATGGTAACTATGGGGTAGAATATCAACTCAACATACCTTTAACTAATAACACTAATAAAAATCAGACAGTTAGCATCACTTTAGAAACTCCCTTAAAAGAAGATAGACTATCTGAAAAAGGAATTAAATTTAGAAAACCATCATTAGACTTTCCCTTTTTCCGTGGTACAGTGCGTTTAAAATATAGCGATGATCAAGGTAAACAACAAACCCGTTATGTACATTTATGGCATAGAACAGGGCAGGTTTTAGAGCCTTTATTAAAACTAGATTTAAAACCAGGAACTCAAAGAAAAGTACAATTAGATGTTATTTATCCACCTGATTCTACACCGCCGCAGGTGGTTACAGTTAGGACTTGGGAAAATTAAATTAATAGGGATATATGCAGGGTAATCGCACGTCGTTTTGTATAAAATATAACAGACAGAGGTGACTGAATGTCGTGCCTAGCAGGGCGAACTGACAGGAGTTAATCTGAGAGGAAGCAAAAAGTTACATGGTGTAGCAGTTGAGCATGGCATCCGGTTTTGGTCTCCTAGTTTTAAACCCCAAGCAAGAGCGAGAGGCTAAGGTTTTAAGAAACAGTGTCTTGAAACATTTTCAGCACCTAGAAGACCCCAGGGCGGACAGGGGGCGCAATCATAGCCTAGTATCGATAATTACCATAGCTATCTTGGCGGTCTTAGCTGGTGCCGATGGGTTTGCCGCCATAGAAGCCTACGGTGGATGACGCTAATTGATAACTGATAATTGTCTTCTAGCTTCGTAGAGGATGACAGCAGTAGCGATCGCAACATTTAAAGATTCCACACCGCCAAAGAGGGGAATTTTCACCGTTTCATCGGCTAAAGCCGCTAATTGGGGCGATAAACCGGCTCCTTCATTGCCTAATAATATTAAAGTCGGACGGGTAAAATCAATCTCCCAATGGTTTTTGGTGGCTGTGGGTAAAGTCGCAATCGCTTTTACCCCCTGTGCTTGATATTTTTTCACTAAAGCCGATAAATCCGATTCTACCACCAGGGGCGATCGAAACCATTCCCCGGCGGAACTGCGGATCACTTTGGGGTTATCGATTTCGACGCTATCGAGACTTAACCAGATACCCTGTACCTCTGTAGCCCCGGCAGTGCGAATAATAGTGCCGAGATTACCCGGATCCTGCAATCTTTCCAAAACTAAGCCCAATTGTAGCTGATTTTGGGGGGTTGGATGAAGGTGAGTACGGGAAATAGTGGCGATCACACCATCGGGATTAACCGTTGTTGCTAGGGAAGCGAGGACTTCCGGGGAAACTATCTCGACTCGTTTCGCTTGATTTTGAAGCTTCTCTGCTAATTCTCCCTGTCTTTGCCGCCACTTTTCGGTATAACAAACCGTCTCTAGGGAACAATTCACCGCTAAAGCCGTCTCTAGTAAGTGCGTTCCCTCAATTAAGGACAAATTCTGCTCCTGTCGCTCTCTAGTGCGGTGTAGCTTGCGAATTTGCTTGATTAAAGGGTTTTGAACACTGCTAATCATAGCCAATCGGATTTTTTACCCCGCTAGGGCTGCCCTAAATAACTACGTCTTGAGGGAGATAATGCGGAACTCGGGACTTGAACCCGAAAGTCTTTGCAGACACTAGAACCTGAATCTAGCGCGTCTACCAATTCCGCCAGTTCCGCATTTTTCTTTCACAATCTTTTATTATACTATCGGACAATCCATAAGTCAAGATAGTTGAGATAATTAGGGTTTGCGGCAAAAAGTTTTTCGGTGGGGGTAGGAGTCAGGAGTCAGGAGTCTCCGAGTCAGTAGCCGGTCGTTTCAGGCTTTGTTGCCCTTGGTTTTTGTACCAATTTATGATCGGATTTTAACAGGTCAAAAGCCTTATTTTAAAAGGGTTTTACCATTATTCAGCCAGCCCTAATTACAGCCATTCCCAATTCAGAATGCAGGAAATGATACGGAACATCAAACCCTTTTGCCCGGTACATCCCAATCCAACATCAAGAAGAATTAACGAGAGCAATAGGGATGGCATCATCGAGCATAAAGTCTAGAAGGTGATGCCAGCTTTCAAACAATAGATACTTGGTCAGACAAAGAACATCGTTAAAAAAGCCCCTGCGAGTCCCTCCTTGAAGCCGAACCCGTTGATAGCGTTCATCGACCAGATGCAGAACGGGATGAAATAAGAAAGCCAGAAGAACGAAGACCTCACACCAATTGACCAGTAAGGCCGGTTGTTGTTCGCGCTCCAGGGACTTGATTGAGATAACGATAGTCCCAAATTTCAAAGTAACATCCATTCCAGCGCCGCTATCCCAGTGATAACTACCTGGAAATAGCTCAGCATCCCCATAAAACCCAGTTGTTTGACTTCCATTCCCCCAAAACCCTAGGGCTGATTCATTTAAATTAAGTACAGCTGATTTTGAGTCAATAAATTTGACCGAAGATTCTCAAGTTTATCTTTCTCTAATCAAAAGAGTTATTCACAATAATTAATCTTTAATCTTCTGCCAATATTTATTATGAAGAGATTGATAAAGCTTGTTCCCAAGCCACTAAAAGCTTATCTCTCTTGAAAATGTCTGAGAGTACATCCTGTTAATTTAGCTAATTTTTCTGCTTCTTACGTCGATAAAACTATCAGGTT
>SFAU01000238.1 GCA_007096045.1 Microcystis novacekii Mn_MB_F_20050700_S1
GTATAACCCGAAACCTGTAAAGTTTCTAGTAACTTTTATATCTGAAAGATTGTCCATTAAATAATAAAAAATTTGTCTGGCAAAATAGAAAAAAGCTCCTTCTTTCATCGGAGTTTTAAACGCTTTTACAACTTTATAGCCTTCTTCCCACTTCTTGACAAATTCTAGGATTAATTCGGGAGGGTCTTGCAGGTCTGCCACAATAGGAATAACCGCATCTCCGTAACACTGAAGAATCCCATAGTAACCAGAACGAACCGGTCCGAAATTTCTGGCATTGACAATCACTTTTACTCTCGTATCTTTTTGAGCAATATTTCTCAGTATATCAACGGTTTTGTCGTGAGAAGCGTTATCAATAAAAAGATGTTCATACTCGTAGTTAGGTAACTGATGAAAGACTTCTTTAACCCGCAAGTAAAGGTCTTCAATATTTCCTTCTTCATTATAACAAGGAGTCATTATAGTAATTTTCTTCATTTTTGCGCTCCTTCTCGAAAAACAAATAGTTTCATTAAGACAAAAGAGATGACAGCCAGAGGAAAAACTAAGATAGCTCCAGCAATAAGCATTTTGGTTTTTTGTTCGATATTTATATTCATTGCGTCGACAACTCTCAGAGCTTCAACATTCAACAGAAAAGTTGCTACATAAACTAAGACAAAACGAAAAATCAATTTGTTGTTTTTGCTACCAAAAACCAGTCTTCCCGTGGTTTGAAAGTTGAATAATACTCCCAGAATAGTAGCCAGCAAGACAGCTAACTTGTAATCCAGTCCAATTAAGATTAGCGTACCATAGAGAAAATAACCAAAAAGGGTATTTAGTACGCCAACTAACAAAAATCTGGCAAATTTATGCTTTTTGACAATACCGACAAGTTTATTTTTTTTAAGAAGATACATTTTACGATTTATCTCCAATAGACAGTTGCGATTTTTTATATGTTATGATAATTTGGATTTTATTTATAGGTAAATCCTCCATCAATAATTATACTTTGTCCGGTGAGGTAGGTATTGGTATCTTCTAGGTTCTGTGTGATAAGTTTAGCTTACATAGGATTGATCGATCTTTGTGTCCTCTGTGTCTCTGTGGTTCCTTCCACTTCCTCGCTAGGAGGAATGTATCTTAGAGTACATTTTACCCACCAAACCCAAGAGAGCCGGCACTGGAGGGGAATGGAAGCGGCAATTCCCGCCAACTGCTCAGGTGAGTTGTTAGCAAAAGTTAGCTCCGTCCCCACATAACCTGGACAGACTGCACGAACTAGAATACCATAGGTGGCGAACTCGATAATCACCTACCCTAAGACGATATTCATTGGCATAGCCTTTCAACTTTTTAACTCCCGAAGGACGGGGTTCGTCAGTCAGCAGAAGGATTTTTTCGTTCAGGCGAGTTTGCACATCATCTGGAAAGCTTTTCAACTGCTTCTGCACAGGTTTAGGGATGATGACTTCGTAATTCATGAAGCTTGTTCAGATTGATTAGTGATATATGCTTGAATAGTTTGATAGTCGCCTATCTGATAAGCTTTTCGTGCTTCCTCTACTTCAGCTAACACCTGTGGATCGTTTTCCATGGAATCTTCTTCTGCTTCAAAAATCTGATCTTCTATAATTTCCAGAAGTTTTCGTTTCACTCCTAAATCAAGGGTGGCAATTGCCTCGATTAAAGACTCTAAGGAGACTCGCATTCTAACCATTACCATGCTGTTTGTCCTCCAATTTTTACTTTTTTTGAGCGTTTAGGGGCGATAATCTGAATTACCTGACTCTCTATTACTGAGGCTATAGCTGCTCCAATGCCGCGAGAACCTCCTGTAATCAGTGCTTTATGATTTGTGGTATTTGTCATGGATTAACTCAACCCAAAAACGAGTCTTCCCGTGGTTTGAAAGTTGAATAATACTCCGATAATAGTAGCCAGCAAGACAGCGTACTTGTAATTTAGTCCTATCAGTATAAGACTACCATATAAAAAATAACTGAATAAGGTATTCAGTACGCCAACTAACAAAAATCTGGCAAATTTATGTTTTTTAATCAGGTTAAAAAACTTATGCTTTTTGATCATATACATTTTCTCAGTTTATTACCCCGCAAGTCATTAATTATTGATTAGATTATTGTTGCCAAATTTTAACAGATAACTGTCAAAAATTCATTGAGTAGAGGTCTCACTTGATTCTCTAACTCTAGCGAAACCTTCTCCATTTTACCTTCTCCTCGTGTTAGGATGCAGTTAATTGATCTTCCAGTATTTTTCTTGTCCAGTTTAATTGCTCCTAAAATAAGCTCTAAAATATTGGAGGTTAACTCTTGGTTATAAGGCTCATAATAAGGTTTCAAAAACTCTTGCAAATTGTCAAAATATCCCGATTCTACCATTCCTAGTCTTTCGGAAAAGAAGGTAGCCGTAAGCACCCCTAAAGTTACAGCAATTCCATGAGGAATTTTATAGTTAGTGGCCGATTCATAAGCGTGTCCAAAAGTATGCCCATAATTTAAAATATTTCTAACTCCCTTGTCAAACTCATCCCGCTCAATGTAACGTTTCTTGATATTTAGAGCATCTAAAATTAGATTTTGAATCTCTAAAAAATCTGAGGATAGTTTTTGAAGATTAATTTTCATTTGTTTAACTTCAGATTGACCAGCCAGTAAATTTAGCTTGATAATTTCTCCTAATCCAGAGCGAATCTCATCAGAAGGTAAGGTCTTCAATACAGAAAAAACAAGAATAATCTCATGGGGAGGATAAAATGTCCCGATTTGGTTTTTGAAGTTTTGGATATTGATGGAGCTTTTACTGCCAATACAACTATCACATTGAGCTAATAAGGTAGTAGGAATTAATATCCATTTAATCCCCCTAAATAAAACGGAAGCTATAAAACAGCCAATATCTTGAATAACTCCACCTCCAATTACTAGCAAGGTACAGTCTTTCCTAAAACCTAATTCCAAGAGGTTTAAAAAAATTGGGGTGAGTCGTTCAAAAGATTTTTGTTCCTCCGTAGCCTCTATTTTTAAGATAGGGCGATCAGACAAAACTTCTTCTATTGGCTGTGAGTACAGGTGGAAAACGTTACTATCAACTAAAGTAAAAACGGTCTTGTCTTTAACAGCTTGTGTTAAAGCATCTTTTAAGCCTTCCTTGACTTCAACACAGTAGGGGTGAAATTGACTTTGGATTTCTAGCATAACTTAAGGCTCTTAAAATCAGGGTTTATTTACAGGTGAAGCCGCCATCAATTACTAGAGTTTGTCCGGTGAGATAGGTATTTTCTTCCGAACACAAAAAACTAACTAGCTTGGCAATTTCATGGGGTTGGGCAAGACGTTGTAAGGGAATGGTAGCAGTAATTGCCGCTAACTGTTCAGGAGAATTATTGACAAAGGTTAACTCGGTTTCCACATATCCCGGACAAACCGCATTTACGAGAATGCCATGGGGAGCCAATTCCACTGCCGCAGTTCGGGTCAAACCGTTCAACCCTGCTTTAGTTGCCGAGTAAGCAGAGCGGTTTTCTCTGGTGACTAAACTAAAGATAGAGCTTATATTGACTATCCTTCCCCACTTTTGGGCTTTCATATAGGGAGAGAACCCTCTAATTAGGGCCATGGGGGCAGTCAAATTCACCTGAAGCATAATTTGCCAGTCCTCATCTTTGACATGGGTAAGTTCATTGAGAAGATTAATCCCAGCATTATTGATGATTATGTCAAACCCCGTCCCCTGCTCGGAAGCGATATAAGCGGCAATGGACTCCATGCGGGCAAGATCCAAGACATCCCGTGTTGGGGCAATTACTTCAACGCCTTGGTCTTCCAATAAAGAGGCCATGGCGGACCCAAGTCCGCGAGAACCTCCAGTAATCAAGGCTTTATGATGCTTTGTTAGATTTACCATAGAGTAATTTATTAATTGAACTGCGGTAGCGTTCTTCCATCATTTCTAAGCGACTATCATCTTCTCGATGAATTGCCCCATAGTAATTCTTTTTATTTTTCAGCCACATAAGCTCAAATTCAACCGCCTTCAAAAAAGCCTCCTCCGGGTTATTGATGGCTTCTGGACAACGGAAGACAACCTTTCGGGTTTCAAAGCGATCAAGATGTCCTTCAGGAAAGGCTTTAAAGAAAGGTAATGAATGAACGGAAACCCCACCGCCTACAACCACCTTTAACCCGGCTGATTTCGCTTTTTCAGCAATTTTCAAGGCAATGTCTAGGACTTGATCGCTATTAATATCTTCACGAGTTAATCCCATAGAACCAGACAAGTCAACTCGCCCAATCACCACCCCACTTAAAGACTTGATTTCGGGCAAGGATAACATCTCATCAAAGTTTTTGAAAGCTGTAATCGTTTCTAAGTTAATCAGAAATTCTACATCTTGTTTTTGATCACTGCTAAAGCCGATATTGATCGCATTCAGGTATTTTTTCAAGGCGTAGGCCGTTTCTACCATGGGAGCAATTACCCTTTCAGCCCCTAAGCTAGTAGCATCAAACATATCCTTGATCGCCTCACAGCCACCAATTTTTAAGTTTAAACCCAAGCCGGCTGTAAGACTAACCTCTTTGAGGCGCATTGCCTCTTCCATGCGAGTGCCTTCCGCTTCAAATTCGGCTTTGACTCCACAAACGTTATAGTTCTCCTTTAACTCCAATAAAAGTTCCACCATTCGTTTTTCCATCGAGTTCATAGTTTTCCTGCTCCTTGATTAGCCAGTTTTAAGTTTGAACTTTGAAAGAGTATAACCTATTCGGTCATGGGCGCAACAATCATATTACTCATAAACTCATCCCGATCTAGGAAAGGGGATAAATCTTCTAAGGGAGAAGATACCATGCGCCCATCATCCAAGCGACGGGAGGAGAGTTTAGGAGCAAAGGGTTGATTGAGATCTAAAAACACCTCACAGATTTGAGAACCTTCTCCTTCAATGGTTTCTTGAATAGCTTCCCGCATAGTTGAATGTTCTCGGCAAAGTCGGTAAGGAATTCCATAGGCCGCCGCTAACTTTTCAAAACTGGGAAAGGTCACGCCACTTTCCGGTCCACAACCGACAATATTATCGGCAAAGAAATTCTGCTGAGTTTGACGAATCGAGTGATAGCCTTGATTATTGAGGACAAAAATCTTGATAGGCAGTTGATAGCCGACCAGGGTTTGTAATTCTTGTAGGTTTAATTGAATGCTGCCATCTCCCGCAATACAAATCACTCGCCGTTTACCACTACCAATGCAAGCACCAATCGCCGCAGGTAGATCGTATCCCATGGAGGCACAACCAGAGTTAGTATAGAGGCGCTGTCCCTCTTTGATTAATGCCGCTTGAAATGTCGTCACACAGGCAGTTCCATCACCTGTCACCACGATTTCATCCGGGGGGAGTTCCTTAAAGAGTGCTTGAGCAAAGCAATAAGGATTAACTGCCCCTTGGGTTAGCCAATATTCGGGTAAGACAGTAGGATATTTTTCCTTACGAATCAAACACCAGTCTAGCCACTGTTGATGGTGTTCTGTTGGCTCAACTTGATGTTGCAGTAAATGCGCCAAGAAGTCGGCTACATCGGCATGAACAGGTAAATCCGGCTTGAGCGTTGGCTTTTTCAGTTCTGATTCGTCAATATCCACGATAATTTTATAGGCTTCCCGAGCAAAATTTTCCCAGTTATAGCTCACCTGGCGGATGTTAAGCCGGCAACCTAAAACTAATAAGAAATCAGAATTTTGGACGGCAAAATTACCAGGGCGATCGCCGACCGTGCCTGGCCTACCAATATAGTAAGGATGATCGTTCCAGATCAAATCGTGAGCGTTCCAAGCTGTAACTACAGGGATTTTCCAAGCATTCAACAAGCGCAGGAAGTCTTCATAAGCCCTCCCTAAACGAATTCCCGAGCCGGCGTAGATAACCGGGCGTTCGGCGGTTTTCAGTCGGTTGATAACTTGTTCACAGGTAGCTGCTAGATTGGTGGTAGTATAGTTGATCGCATCTTCTTTAGGATCGTAGCCCGGTAGAGATGTGGGGTCAATCTTAGCTCCCTGAACATTCATCGGGATATCCAACCAGCAAGGACCGGGACGGCCAGATTGAGCCAGATGTAATGCTCTTTCGAGATGGTAGCGAATTGACTGGGGATCTGTCACCATCACCGCGTATTTGGTGATCGGCTCCACTAATTTAACAATGTCAATTTCCTGATCTCCCAATTGTCTGAGGGGTAAGTCTGTACTTCTGACTACGGTTTCCCATTTCACCTGTCCAGAAATAACAATCATCCCAATAGAATCTGTCCAAGCTCCATAGACTCCGGTAATGGCATTAGTGCCCCCCGGTCCAGTGGTTACATTAAGGGCGGCTAGGCGATTGGTCAAGCGATAGTAGCTTTCGGCGGCCATAGCACAAGCTTGTTCGTGGTGACAACAAGTATAAGACAGACCCGGACAGCGCCCGAAAGCATCATTCAGGTGCATCGCCCCACCACCAGTAAGCAAAAAAACATCATGGATGCCATGTTCCACAAGGGTTTGGGCGATATAGTCGGCAACTCTCATCGGGGTTTCGCTCTTAGATTCGCTAATTTGGTTGACATCATTATAGTTGATACCTTGTATTAGATCATATTCCTATATGGTGTTTCTGTAAGGGATCGGTCTACTAGCTAGATAAGCGACTCCGTGAACTTTCCGTGAACTTTATGTTGGTTTACAAATATTCTCTATAAGCCAACCTAACTACTCTTTAGTTGCAAATACGGTAATAATATCATGGAGGTTCTTTGGAATTGGAATATTACCAAGGGAAAATCTGGACAGGAGCAAGTAAATTTTGTAGAAAATAGAGTTTTTATTACCTCTAGATAATCTGTAGAACACGGTCTTTAGTTGTATAATCTGACCAATGTGCTTAAATTTAAAGTTTCTAAAGCCACTTCTGGTTAAAATAAATGCCAGTGGTTTCTTGCTAAAGTAGAATAAATGGAAAGGAGGCAGAATTGCATAAAAGGTTTTACCGCTTATCCGAGCATAGAGACAGGAAATATCGTGAACCTTTATGATGATCAGACCTCCAAGTTTAAGCATTTTATAGCAGCTGTCAATAACTTCAGTTGGATTAATACAATGATCCAAGACATCCTGAAGCGTAATTACGTCGAAAAACGATTCCCTAACCGGATAGTTTTCGATAACCCCCGATACAATATTATCTCCATACTTCGACTTAGCAATTGAAGCTTCTTTGTCAGATATTTCGATTCCATAACGATTCCATTCCTGCATGATATCGAGAAAATACCCACCAGAGCAACCAACATCAAGAATATTGCCAGATGTTTTACCGGTTATTCTATATATTTCACGCTTGAGCTTGTTATAGTAATGGTTTAAGAAATATATGTTTTCTGAAGTATAAATGAATTCGTCCGATGCTGCTGTTTCATAGTAAC
Source organism: Microcystis novacekii Mn_MB_F_20050700_S1 (assembly GCA_007096045.1). Classification (GTDB taxonomy): domain Bacteria; phylum Cyanobacteriota; class Cyanobacteriia; order Cyanobacteriales; family Microcystaceae; genus Microcystis; species Microcystis novacekii. Next base: position 7,470 of record SFAU01000238.1, read on the forward strand.
TTGCAAGGGTTTCAACTGTCATTATATTTCTCACAAATACAACTTCACAGTCATTGCATTTGTCAATTTCAAATCCATCGACATTATATTGTTTTCGGAAATGGCTACCTTGACAAATAGGGCATAAATCATAGTGCATTGATGATGTTGATATCATATTAGACCTCCTGCAAAAATAGGAACTGATTATGTACAATAAAGTAAAACACTCAGAAAAACCATGACTTACGAAAAAGTAAAAAATTTGAATCCAGAAGAGTTTAAACGCTTTTGT
>SFAU01000239.1 GCA_007096045.1 Microcystis novacekii Mn_MB_F_20050700_S1
GCTCGACCCAATAAACGCTTGGGGAGAGAATACCTCTACTTTTTCAGAAGCAATTCTGTCTAAGCAAGTAATCTCTGTGAACCAAGAATCCCCGTCTCTTTAGAGCGGGGAGTGTCAATTCACTTAAAACTCAAATCCGATAACAAGGGCTGAATCTCAGACCTAATTGGTTAAGCTAAAAGCTTTGATGTGCTTAGTCTCTAACCTTCTTTTTAGGTAGGAAAATTGTCAGATTCTGTCTTTTGCCTCTTGCCTGTTGCCTCTTGCCTTCAGAAGCTGATAACTGCTCACTGATAACTGATAACTGCTCACTGATAACTGATAACTGCTCACTGATAACTGATAATTAAGGGTCGATTTATTTAAAACCGACGGATGCTTGCCAAACAAAGGCCAGCAAGAGGAAAAATAGGGGAATCAGGGGCAAGACATCGACTAAGGGGTCGAAAATTTGGTATGCTTCTGGCAATTTGGCGAACAAAAGTGCAGTTTCCATCTCTCTATCTACCTTGACAAGAAAATTTTCAAACGTTTCCTGAAATTTTATCACGTTGGGGTAACATCTACGGCATCCTCAAGCCAAGGGGCAAAATCTTGGGCAAAAGTCCCCCCTAGGATAGATTGACGAATTTCACGGGTAAATCTGATTAATTCGGCGATATTGTGCAGAGATAAGAGAATATAACCCAACATTTCCCCCGATTTAATTAAATGATTTAGATAGGCACGGCTAAAGTGTTGACAGGTGTAACAGGGACAAGTCTCGTCTAAAGGGGCGAAATCCTCCTTAAAACGGGCATTTTTGAGGTTCCAACGCTCCCCCCGCACTAAGGCCGTGCCATGGCGACCAAAACGGGTGGGAATGACGCAATCAAACAGATCTATGCCACTAGCGATCGCCTTGGCCATTTCTCGATAGGTTCCCACTCCCATCAAGTAACGGGGTTTATTTTCGGGGAGTAAAGGGGCAGTTATCTGGACAATGCGATGAATTAGGCTCGTTTCTTCCCCCACACTCACGCCCCCGATAGCATAACCGGGTAAATCGAGTTTTACTAAAGATTGCGCCGCCGCTGCCCGTAAATCCTCATAAATTCCCCCTTGTACTATGGCGAATAAAGCCTGTTCTTGGGGTCGTTGATGGGCCGTCAGACAGCGCTCTAACCAGCGATAGGTGCGTTCTATGGATGCTTTCATGGTCTCATGACTGACTCCCGTGGGGGGACATTCATCGAAGGCCATAATCACATCAGCACCGAGGGCATTTTGAATCTGAATCGATTTTTCCGGCGTGATTTCGATTATTCTACCGTCCCGGGGCGATCGAAAGGTGACTCCCGACTCTTTAATTTGCCGGAGTTGACTAAGGCTAAATACCTGAAATCCACCCGAATCTGTTAATATTGGCTGGTTCCACGCCATAAACTCGTGTAAACCTCCCGCTTTCTCGATGATACTTTCTCCAGGCTGCAGATGCAGGTGATAGGTATTAGCGAGAATCATTTGCGCTCCCGTGCTGGCGATTTGAGCGGGGGTCAAACCTTTCACCGTGGCCAAAGTTCCCACGGGCATAAAACGGGGTGTTTCTACCGGTCCGTGGGGAGTATGCCAAACCCCAACCCGCGCACCAGTTTGGGGACACTGGGCGATTAATTCAAAGGAAAATCCCACTGTTTCAGTTATCAGTTATCAGTTATCAGTTATCAGTTATCAGTTATCAGTTATCAGTTATCAGTTATCAGTATTTTTTCTCGCTGCCTAAAAGGGACAATCGTTGTCGTCTTCGTCTTCAAACTGCACATCCCACTTAGCAGAAAGTACCTGAGTAACCATGGCTTCGAGGGTATCAGCATTGAGACGGGCTTTCATCTCGGGGTCTTGCAGTGGATTACTCAGGGGAATCAGCCGTAATTGCCGATTGTCTTGGATCAGATCAAAATAGGTTTCACCGTCAGGAGAGCGGGTTAAACGCAGATAATCGAAGCTATAGGTATTCAGATAAAGACTGTAGTTAGCGACTAGGGTGCTTTGCTGATAATCGGCGAAAACTTCCACTATCCACCCCTCCCCTTCACTCTGAATCACCCCTTCGAGACTGTGGATGTAGCGAACTCGTCCGAGATCATCGAGGAGACGACGCATATCTTCTTTAGCGATTACTAGGCCAGAATCAATAATACAGGGGGCGGGCAGGGGCTGTGAGGGGGGATGATAGTTCATAGGGATTGCCAGTAAAAAATTTCCGTTAATAACCCCAGTGACCGGGGGGGTTTCTACCGATTCCTGTTGCAATTTTTTTCGGGTTACGTCTCGATTTTAACCCAATCCGCTAGAACTTTTCACTGTTATTTAAGATTAAGACCGACGATCGATGATTAATTTTTGCTTACTAGATATTTACAAAAATCTGGGTAGACAGGGCCTACCCGATCATAATTATTTACTGGGGAGGGTTGGAAGCAGAAGGACTGCGATCGATCACTTGATCGATTAAGCCATAGTCTAGAGCCTCTTCGGCGGACATAAAGAAATCTCTTTCCGTATCCTCGGCGATCAGGTCGAGAGGTTTACCTGTATGACTAGCTAGGTGTTGATTGAGTAATTGTTTGAGATAGAGAATTTCTTTGGCCTGAATTTCAATATCGGTGGCCTGACCTTGGGCGCCGCCGAGGGGTTGGTGAATCATGATCCGCGAGTTGGGTAGGCTCATTCTTTTGCCCGGTTTGCCGGCGCTGAGGAGAAAAGCCCCCATACTGGCAGCTAAACCAATACAAATGGTGCTGACATCGGGACGGATTTGATTCATGGTGTCAAAAATCCCTAATCCGGCTGAAACGGAACCTCCGGGAGAGTTGATATACAAGTAAATATCTTTTTCGGGGTCTTCTGCTTCTAGAAAGAGTAATTGGGCGACGATTAGGTTAGCTAGGTCGCTGGTTACTTCTTGTCCCAAAAAGACGATTCTTTCCCGGAGTAGTCGGGAGTAGATATCGAAGGCGCGTTCGCCCCGGCCTGTGGTTTCAATAACGGTAGGAATCATTGCGCTTTCTTGTCTTGCTGCTGCGGTTGGTTTTTTGATTGTAACTTAGGGGATAGGGGATAGGGGATGGGGGATGGGGGTTGGGGGAATTTCAACTAAAACCCCAATACCTAACACCTAACCCCCAAAAGCTAACGGCTAAAAATAATCTTCTCGATGGCATCTAGGGCGGTTTCTAGGTCATCGTTGACGATTTGATCGGGGAATTCCTCGCTGGCGGCCAATTCTTCTCGGGCGCGTTCCAGACGACGGGCGATCGCTGTTTCGCTATCTTTGCCCCGGTCGCGCAAACGACGTTCTAATTCCTCGAAACTGGGGGGTAGGATAAAGATTCTCCTCGCTTCGGGGAAGCTTTTACACACCTGTCTGGCCCCCTCTAATTCGATTTCTAGAATTACGGTCTGGCCTGTTGCTAATTGATCGGCGATCGCTGATTGGGGTGTTCCATAGTAGTTGCCCGCATATTCGGCCGATTCGAGAAATTCTCCGGCTGCCATTTTCTCCTCGAAACTGGGACGGTCGAGAAAGTAGTAATCTTCCCCCTCAATTTCACCCGGTCGAGGTGGGCGCGTAGTAGCGGATACGGACAGGTAGAGGTTAGGGAAACGAGTTAGTAAATGCCGTACTAGCGTACCCTTGCCCACACCGCTAGGGCCAGTAATGACGATTAATTGACCGGGTTGCATGGGGTTAATAACTTAGTTACTACTATTAACAGGGGCTTCCTTGTTGACCACGAAACGGTGAGCCACGGTTTCTGGTTGAATGGCCGACAGCACTACATGACTAGAATCGGTGATGATCACCGCACGAGTCCGTCTTCCGTAGGTAGCATCGATTAAACAGCCTTTATCCCGAGCATCACTGATGATGCGTTTGATAGGAGCCGATTCTGGGCTAACGATGGCGATAACCCGATTAGCGGAAACAATATTACCGAAGCCGATGTTGATCAGTTGTATATCCATAAGTTAACAAAGGTGCAGCCCTTTGTACAAAAGAGTGTGGAGGTATGATTACAATGTTATCGAGAAAGATTTAGCCTTACAACGCTAAAAATAACATTCTTAATCACATTTTAGTATTTTTTCAGGTTTTTTGCGATTTTAATTAAATTTGTTTACACGAGTCTCTATCTTAGGGAATAAAAAGGCAGAAGTCGGGAAAATTAGGGAATTTTGGGGGTGTGGGGTGATGGGGAGATGGGGTGTGGGGTGTGGGGTGATGGGAGCTTTTTTCAGTGATCAGTAAACAGTAAACAGTAATCAGTGAACTGAAAACTCACATCTGATAACTGATCACTGATAACTGATCACTGTTAAGAATGTCCCCAGCAATGGCATGATAATTATGGTAACTAATAAGTATTCTCTATCCTTGGTGGGTGCGTTAGACTATGGGTTTTGCTGATCTATCGATCGCTGATATTGCGGCAGAGTACGATCTGGCCGATAAATCTGTGTTGTCACTTTGCGACCAATTAGGCATCTCCTATAAAGATCGGCAGACTAATCTCGCCCTAGAAGATGCTAAAGCAATTATCTCACTGATTTTATCCCAACGCTCAGGAGTAACCGCCTCGAAAACGGAAACGTCCCCTTGACTTTATTCCCAACTGCGATCTTCTCGGTGTCCGTGATCACTTAGAATCGATCGACACCCTCCCAGAGGAGAAAATTTTTTAGTCACCTTAAAATTCCCTTTCTTGGAACAATTGCGAGTAGGAGAACAATGATCAAACGTTTGATTGTGGCAGCGATCGCTGTAGTCTTTTTTGTATTACAATTCAATCTTAACGGCGCTAGTGCCTTAGAACTCGATCAAGAAACCCTCACCATCACCCTCAATGACGCAGGGGAATCGGTGACTTTGACTTCTGAACAAGCGACGGAAGGACAGAAACTTTTTGTCGCCAATTGTACTAAGTGTCACCTGCAAGGTAAAACCAAAACTAATAATAACGTCAGTTTGGGTCTGGGCGATCTGGCAAAAGCGGAACCTCCCAGAGATAATCTGTTAGCATTGATTGATTATCTAGAACATCCCACCAGTTACGATGGTGAAGATGATCTAAGCGAATTTCATCCCAATGTTAGCCGTCCCGATATCTTCCCAGAATTACGCAATCTGACCGAAGATGATGTGTATAACGTCGCCGCTTATATGTTGGTTGCTCCCCGTCTAGACGAGCGCTGGGGTGGTACAATTTACTTCTAAATTGCACTCCATATATTCCCCAATCCCTCTAGATTTCTAGGGGGATTTTTGATTAGACAGCAAATAGTTGTAAAAATTCTTTGAGTTCATTTAATAAGCTTAGACGCACTTAAGTTACATATCTTGATAATTCAAAAAACTCTCAACCGCTTATTCCTGCTGCCTTCTGCCTCCGTTCGGCGGTTCGGCGGTTCGGCTGAGATCACCGTCGAAGTCTGACTCCTAACCTCACCAACAAACTTTTTTAGCAAACCCTAAGTATAGAGGACAAGTTCAAAATGGGTATTGAAGACAACAACAGCAAAAAACTTGAACAATAAAAACTAGAACAGCTAGAGATGGGGGTCAACCCATCCCCAAACTAGACAATTATGCTATTCTTTTTTATACATCACCTCCACCACGGTATGTACGTTACCTCTGGGATGAAAATCCCCCTTAATTTTCATCTGCAAGGGTTCGCAAGCTGCCACCAAATCATCTAAAATTTGGTTAATTGCCTCTTCGTGGGAAATATAATGATCGCGATAACTATTAATATAAAGTTTAATTGCCTTTAATTCCATCACTTTTTGATCGGGAACGTAGCTAAGATAAATAGTGGCAAAATCGGGATAACCGGAAAAGGGACACTTACAGGTATATTCTGGCAGAGTGATCTGAATATCATAATTTCTGCCAGGGCGTGGATTGGGGAAAGTAATTAATGTTCCTTCGGCAATTTCTCTTTCCCCGTACTTAACTTCAATTTTTTCGGAAGACTGAACCATATTTTTTTCCTAACTAGACACTGTTTCCTATCATAGCTGGAATATTCTCTCAAGAGGTGTTAGCGAATCAAGAGATGAATGGTAACTCCTGCATCCTCTTGACAAGTTAGCTTAGTCCTAGGTTGAAAGAATGCCGAGAAGACAATTCAGACTGAAAATCAGCCAGTCCCAATTTTCAGGTAAAAAATGCTCTATGATTAACCCTAAAGATACTGTAAAACTGGTTTCATGCTCTCCGAGATTAAAAACATAGCCGAGAGTCTCGCACCCCGATTAGTGGAGATTCGCCGCCACATTCACGCGAATCCAGAGTTAAGCGGGCAAGAATATCAAACTGCCGCTTATATTGCCGGGGTTTTGTCTTCCTGTGGTCTATCGGTGCAGGAAGCGGTGGGAAAAACGGGAGTTAAGGGAGAATTGGCGGGAAAAGGCAGTGATCGAAGGATTTTAGCCATCCGGTCCGATATGGATGCCCTACCAATCCAAGAAAAGACCGATTTAGACTTTGCTTCCCGTAAACCGGGGATTATGCACGCCTGCGGTCATGATGTTCATGCTACCGTCGGTTTAGGGGTGGCGATGGTGCTTTCCCGTCTCTCGGAACCTTTGGGGGGAAAAATACGCTTTCTCTTTCAACCAGCAGAGGAAATCGCCCAGGGGGCCAGTTGGATGATCCGGGAGGGGGTGATGCGGGATGTCAGCGCCGTTTTCGGGCTGCACGTTTTCCCCTCGATTCCGGCCCGATCGATCGGAGTTCGTTACGGGGCCTTAACTGCAGCTGCCGACGATCTGGAGATTTTTATTCAAGGGGAATCTGGCCACGGAGCCCGGCCCCACGAGGCGATCGATGCTATCTGGATCGCCTCGCAAGTAATCACCACCTTGCAACAGGCAATTAGTCGGACTCAAAACCCTTTGCGTCCCATTGTCCTCACCATCGGGCAGATTAGCGGTGGTCGCGCCCCCAACGTGATCGCCGATCAGGTACGCATGGCGGGAACAGTGCGATCGCTGCACCCAGAAACCCACGCTCATCTCCCGGAATGGATCGAGAGTTTGGTCACGAATGTCTCTAGCACATATAACGCTAAATGTCAAGTAAATTATCGTCGGGGCGTGCCATCGGTGCAAAATGACCAATTTTTAACCCGGTTAGTCGAAGAAGCTGGTTTAGAAGCTTGGGGACAGGATCGGGTTCTAATTCTCTCGGAACCCTCCATGGGGGCCGAGGATTTTTCCCTTTATTTGCAACAGGCCCCCGGTACAATGTTCCGTCTGGGAGTGGGCTCTCCTAACCTCCTCAATCCCCCCCTTCACCATCCGGAATTTTTAGTGGATGAGTCGGCAATTCTGACGGGAGTGATTACTTTAGCCTACGCAGCCTATAAATATTGGCAAAGGGAAGATTAAGTGGGTGGGTGGAATTAAATATAAGATGAACGTAGCGACTGTCTTGATTGTCAAGGGGGAATTAAAAAAAAATTCAAGCAGTTACCCTAAAACTCAAAATCTCAAGCAGCATTACCCTTATTTTTCAGTTTTCTACTCCATTTAATAATCAATCCCCCTTCATTTAAAAGCTGATTGACTACTTTTTCCAGTTCTTCTTTATTTTCAAATCGCCAATTCAAAAATGAAACGCATCAACCTCAAGAGTTGACAAAGAAAGGCTCATCAGGTACTGTCTGATCATTAACAAAAACAAATCAGACCCAAAAACGAAGCCCCCAAAATCTTAACATAGAACAAAGAAACTTGCTCTACCAACTTAGTCAAGAGGGAAATTTATCTCAACGGCAAATGGCCGTCTGGCTCGGATGTCATCAAATCCCAGTGAAGAAAGGCACTTATGCAAGAGGCAAGAGGCAAGGGGGAGTTAGATATGTGTAATTAATTTTGCTTAGGTACTTATCTACCTGACACAGCACAAGCCAAAAGCGAGACGCGCACCAAAAATGCCAAACAACCCTTTTAAAATGTCAGCGAGTCGGCCTTAGAGTTGCTGAAAACAGGATTGAAAGATTATCATAGCCCCGAACAAATAGCGGGTCATCTGAAAAGAGCCAGTCAAGAATCGCTCAGTCACGAAACCATCTATCAAATGATCTATCAGAACTATCGAGACTGTGGAAAGTATCAAGAATACCTACGCGGCTGGACGAGGAAAAAGAAAGAGTCGATACGGTGGGAAAAGTAAGCGTGGAGGGATTCCGGGGCGTGTAGATATCTGCGAGCGACCAGCAATTGCTGACCAGAAAACCGAAATCGGTCATTGGGAAAGTGACACAATGATTGGAGGAAATCATCTAGGAGTTCTCGTTACATATATGGACAAAGCCTCGAAGTTTCCAGTGGCAGGATTGGCCAAAAACAAAACGGCTAGGGAAATCAATCGAGTGACCGAAGAACTTTTTCGAGAGATTCCCTCCGAAAAAAGAAAAACCTTTACTTGTGACAACGACAAAGAATTTTTATGATTACGAGCTAATTCAATTTGTGGTTTAAGCCAAAATTTAGCTTCCATTCTTGTTTCTTCTCGGGAAAATAAAAAGAAGCGATAGCCATCTTCTCGGAAAACAGTTGGACTCATCAAAAATCTAATCATGATGATTAATGCTTACGCTTTGTTTATTATAGCAAATATTAAGTTAAAAATACACGAGGGAGAAGTAAGAGCAGAAAAAATCCCCCTTAACTGGTCTAAAATTAAGGGGGAATGAGTTATACAAAAAAGCAATTTAACCGACGTTAGTGGGTTCTTTTTCGGTTGAATGAGAGCGTTTTACTTTG
>SFAU01000024.1 GCA_007096045.1 Microcystis novacekii Mn_MB_F_20050700_S1
ACATTTTACACACGGGGTACTTAGATAAAATTAGTGTAGCACAATAAAAGTTAAGTTAACAAGATATAGTTTAAAAAGCCGTCCTAAAAGGACGGGGCTTTAACCCAAAATTTCGGTAACTTGGGGCTGCCTCGCAGCGCCTCTGCATCCGATCGCATTACCCTGATCAGTTTTTGGGAATATGCCGGTTTTATCGTCAATACCTTTATTTTTCTGCTGATTGGTATTGAAATCAATCCCTTGACCCTATGGCAAACCTTGCCATCGATTGTGCTGGTCATTTTGGCTTATCAATTGGGGCGTATTCTGTCAGTATATTCGTTACTATCGGTACTTCGCTGGATCGATCGACCGATCCCCTTGCGCTGGCAACATATTCTGATTTTGGGCAACATCAAGGGTTCACTCTCCATGGCCCTAGCGGTTGCCATTCCTTTGGCTCTGACAGGGAGGCAATTGATTATCGAGCTAGTCTTTGGGGCTGTGTTATTTTCTCTGGTCATCCAAGGATTAGCCTTACCCTGGCTAATTAAAAGGCTCAATATTAGTCAGGTTTCGGCAGTAACACGGGAGATTGGACAGTTACAGCTGCAGTTGATTGCGTCGAAAGCGGCACAAGATGAGTTAGCCAATTTACTGAAATCTGGCGTTTTACCCAAAGCAGTGTACGAAGAACTGTGGGCATCTTATCAGGCAAAAGTGGCGGTATCGGAACGGCTGCTGCGGGATGCTTATAATCAGTCTCGATCGGGGCAAATGGAGCCTAACTACGGTCAGTTAGATGCAATTCGACGACGATTGTTCCTCGCCGAGAAAGCCGCCCTGGGGGATGCACTTCGCAAACGCATTGTACCAGAAGACTTGGTACAATCCTACGTCAAAGGTTTGGATGAGAAACTTCTATCGTTGGACGATGATTAGTTTGAATGCCGAGGTAATCGATCATGGGTTTGACGAATTCCGGACGAGTGACCACCAGAATAGTTGAGTCCGCTTCTAGAACGGTATTGCCGTTGGGAATCTCTAAACTGGCGGAAGCGTGACACTGATAGCCAATAATCAGCGAACCGGTCGGAAAGTTGGCATCTTGAGCAATTTGGGCAACGGTACGCCCAGCTACATAACAATCTTTGGGGACGGGCAGTTTTAGCACCTCCACTTGCCCCTGTTCAAAGTGCATCATCGATTCTACTTCGGGGTATTCGATCGCATTTGCCATGGTGACAACGGCTAAATCAATCGTGCTGATGATGTGACTAGCTCTAGCAAGACGATAGGCCTCGAGAAATTCGCGATCGCACATTCTCACCACAATATGGGAAATGCCATAACTTCTGGACAAGGTAACTAGGGCTAGATTCATGGCATCGTCCCTTAGGGCGGCAACAACCGCGTTAGCTTGTCGAATCCCCGCCTCTAACAGGACTTTCGTACTGACAGCACTCCCCTCAAAGGCCATGACACCAATTTTTTCCCGGGCAAACCGACAAGCTAAAGGGTCCACATCAACGATGGCTACGGTGTGTCCTAAGTCTAAAAGCTGTTGGGCTAAACCTAGCCCCACCATTCCCGCCCCACCAATTAAAACGTACATAGCGGCTCTTTGCTTAACAAAATACTGCCTAAGTAAGTGGTTTCGATTTAATTATAACCAGCTACTTACCCCAAAAATCTCCACAGACAACATCAAACAATTTTATTTTGATCAATTCAAATACAAGAAAAAACAACTCTGGCAGTTATCTTAAGGGTGAGGTGCGAAGTCTCTGATTTTAGGAAACACTGGAACTAGAGATGATGCTAAATTTCGTCATTTCGTCCTTACCACAATTTGGGCATTTTGTCAAAAAAATTTTGACTTTGCAACAAAACTACACAAAAATTAGATCAACGTTGTTAGGGAAAAAAGGGATAATTGGCGAAAGTGTTTGGTTTGGCTAAAAGGGAAAATCTAGATTTAGCAATGGTTTCAAGGCAAGCTAGACCTTAAAAAGTCCAAAAAAGACCAGAAAAACCCACCGTAGCATAAGGCAAAATTATACCAGAATCGCTGGAAGTATTGCCACCTCGTAAATAAATAGAAATTATTCTCAATAAATTCTTGAGTAAAAATAAATATTACCAATTGTAAATTTAAATATTTTTAAGTATTGAAGGTATTTGCATATAAAATACTTATCATTTTGCCCCGATTGCCTCTAACTTTTCTCTCCCCACAGTAACCACCGGGTAAATAGAAAATTTCTCACTCTTTCTCCTAGAGATGAAGTACAAATTAATCCTTACTCATCAAGTATTTTAGCAACAATAACTAATACTAAATCCAGTTATTAAAAACTGATTATTTATTCTCCGTTTTGCATGAGTGCATGAGTAGAAAACGGGTTTCTCGGAGAAACCCGTTTTCTGTGCGTTACTCAACGGATTTAGTATAACCTCATCTTTCTGAGAAAGGCTGTAGCGAAAGAAAATCCGATCAGTGGGAGCGTTACTTTTGTTGTCGGGTTTCCTCGCTCGAACTGTTCTAGGTTTGGGAAATGGAGTCAAGATAGAGAGTATCCGGACAGATATCTTGTTCGTTCGGCCAAGTTACCGTACCATCTAAAATTTTTACTTGATTAAAATACTGTTGGTTTTTAAGTTCTTGAAAGATGCCAAAATCGAGCAGTGGTGAACAATCATAAATTTTCTTTTCTTTATTAGTAAAGATGAGTTGTAATTGATAGTTTGGCAAAGGGATAACTTCTTTAACTCTAGGATTCATGATTTATCTCAGTGGTTCAATTTTATACAGTTGTTGTCCTGAAATCGAAGGATTCTCTCTCGGAAATAACCTCGATCGAATAAAATTCTTTCATCAGTAATCGTAAAAGAGTTGATGATCGAACTCTCGGATAATTTCCGTTTAACCCAGCGAATATAATCGGCTATCTCCATCTAAGTCGGTAGGTGTTAAAAATTGTCAGACACCCCCCTTATCAAGGGGGGGAAGGGGGGATCAAACCCAAAATCTATCTTCAATTTAATTATAACCAGCTACTTAATTCCACCGTAAACTTATCTCTTTTCTAGCTGCCAATAGCATTTCATAATAAACATTCCACTCGAAATAATCCATATCGTCCCCTAGCTCACCGGAACGAAATCTAGGATAGAATTCTTCCGAACTCATGGGATATTGATTTTCGTATTGCTTGACACGGTTTTCTAAATCCAAAATTTGAGCGTTAATCTGCAAATTTTCCCGTTGTTCGCTCTCAATTTTTCGATTCAGTAACTCTCTTTCTTCCTCGGAGAGAGAAAGAATAATTCGCGCGAGAGAATCAATCAGTTGGGTATTCATTTAAGAACTGTAGCAGATTCGATCGAGAACCGCTGCCATGACTGCTAGGAAATAATAGGTGGATGAGGCTAGACCTATCCACCTTAGAGATCTAAATCTGCGGGGCTAAATTTCTTGTGAATCTGAGGAAAACCTAACTGTTTAATCACTTGATGTTTGCGTTCCTCCTCAAGGGATGACAACTGATGATAATTAACCCAGTGAATACAGTTAACCGGACAAGTCTCGATCGCTTCTTGAATAATTTCTTCTTCGTCACCGTCCTGATTATAGACGCGAGAGCGACCGTATTCACCTTCAATAAAAAAGGTATTGGGGGCAACGTGGGCGCAGTGTTTACAACCAATACAAGTGACCTCATCGACGTAAACCGCTTTCTGGCGCAGTAAACCGCCCAATTCCGGTTCAAAACCAGTGCGATCGGGGGAATCTCTTAGGAATCCCCCTAACTCTGGTTCAAAACCAGAGCGTTCGGGAGAAAAATCAGCCATTAGGCACTCCAACGTTGTACCACTAGACGAATGGAACCATCAGTATTTTTTTCCTGTGCTGCCACCTGAAAACCCTGTTTAGCAGTTTCTGCCAGAATGGTGTGGTAGGCATAACCTTGATTTACTTTTCTTAAAAATCCTTCTACGGTTAGGGGTTGTTGCCAGTATTGCAAATCGGCAACTAACTCGTACTCGTTACCATTCCAGCGAAAACCGATATCGTAATTGTTATCTTGTTCAATTACCACCTCTGCGCTTAAAGTTTGACCTTGATAACCTTTGACGGGGTGGGAACCCTCTTTCCATTCCATCCCCATATCGCTCAGGGCGGCTTTTAGGTAGGATAGATCGCGGATTTTGGTTTTGATATTGCTAAAGTGTGACATGGCTTTTCAGTGGCTTAAATAAAGGGATTGGGAAAAATGAAAAATTACCAGTCGCTAAAAGTGGCTGCGTTGCTGACTTTCTCTGACTGGCTGACGGTTTGATGGTAATAATCCGAGGTTTTCTCTTGAGACATCAGCTGCCCGAGTTGTGCCTCGATCGCCGCCGTCACCTCTTGACAAGATGACCCGACTATGCCTGTCACCTTTTCCATGACGCGACCATCGGGATAGATGATAAACTCTAGGCTTTCCATGCTCATAGCTCTTCTCGGCGTGATCTGGGGTTGGCAAAGCTCCCTATCGTTTTAATTTACGATAGTTTGCTAATCGTAGCAATCTGGTTAAAATTTTAGCAAAACTTTATATTATCTCGACCAACCACTTTCATTTTTTGTATGTTTCCCGTAACTTTTCTTCATCGTCAAGGGCGAACCTTAACCTAGTAGGCATAATTTAACAAAACTACACAAAAAAGACGACCTGAAGCGATAAATTGAAAATAAAGGAGATGCAACGGCGAACCACGACCGCCGAGATCATAGAATTTTGTCTATAGGAATCAAAACAAGTATGAATAAACAAATAGCCAGCGATCGCCTTCGGATCGGTGTTTTAGGTTTTGGTGGTTTGGGACAGGCTGCCGCTAGAATTCTCGCCCCCAAACAGGAAATGCTTTGGACTGCCGCCGCCGACAAAGCTGGTTTGGCTTACCACAAAGACGGTCTAGATGTCAATACCTGTAACAAAATTTATCATGACCGGGGTTCGATCGGTTATCTGGAAAATTACGGTCATCTCAGCGAGAACAGTATCGAGGAATTAATCAAAACTGCCGATGTAGATGGCTATTTTCTCGCCTTACCGAATTTACCTAACAATTTCATGGCCGATATCGCTAAAACTTTCATTCGCCTAGGTTGGCGCGGGGTTTTAGTCGATGCTCTCAAACGTACCAGCGCCATGGAACAAATCTTAGCACTACAAGCAGACCTAGAAGCCGCCGGCATCACCTACATGACCGGCTGCGGCGCTACCCCCGGACTGTTAACTGCGGCTGCCGCCCTAGCTGCCCAGAGTTATGCAGAGATTCATAGCGTTAAAATTACCTTTGGTGTGGGAATTGCCAACTGGGAGGCTTATCGTGCCACTATTCGCGAAGATATCGCCCATTTACCCGGTTACGACCCAGAAACGGCGCACCAGATGAGTGATGCGGAAGTGGAAATGCTGTTAAATAAAACCAATGGCATTCTTAGCCTCGAAAATATGGAACACGCGGACGATATTATGCTGGAATTGACCGGAATTTGTGGACGCGATCGGGTTTCCGTCGGGGGTGTGGTGGATACGCGCAACCCGAAAAAGCCTTTAAGTACCAATGTTAAAGTCACGGGGCGGACTTTTGAAGGCAAAATTTCCACCCATACCTTCACTTTAGGTGATGAAACCAGTATGGCGGCTAATGTCTGTGGGCCGGCCTTCGGTTATCTGAAAGCGGGGGTTTCCCTGCATCGTCGCGGTATCTACGGATTATGGACAGCAGCGGAGATTATGCCGCAATTTGTGCGCTAGGGGTTTCTCTGGCGTAAAATAGCTAAAACTTTCGGGAAAATAGCGGGTAAGGGAGCGATCGCTTCTAGGCTCGCTCCCGTGACCGGATGTACTAAAATTAAACGATGAGCGTGGAGTAATTGCCCGGGTAGATTAATCCCCATGGAACGACCGGAACTATAGAGGGGATCCCCCAGAATCGGATGACCGATGTGGCTGCTATGAACGCGAATTTGATGAGTTCTGCCCGTTTCTAGGCGAAATTCCATTAAGGTGTAGTTGCCTAGTCTTTCCTTGACTTGCCAGTGAGTGACAGCATTTCTACCGCCTTTTTCCACGGCAATAATCGCCATCTTTTGGCGATCGCTGCGGTGACGACCGATGGGCAGATCAATTGTACCTGTTGCGCTTTTGGGGACACCGTGGACGAGGGCCATATATTCCCGGCGGGCAGTTTTGGTTTTTAATTGTGCCTGTAGGTGTTGATGGGCCTGGTCGGTTTTGGCAATAACGATCGCACCCGTGGTATCCTTATCTAAACGGTGAACTATACCGGGCCGTTGAATTCCACCAATTCCGGCTAAATTCGGGCAATGATGCAGTAAAGCGTTGACCAAGGTTCCCGATTCGTGACCAGGGGCCGGATGAACCACTAAATCGGCCGGTTTATTGATAATAATTAGATAGTCGTCTTCGTAAAGAATATCAAGCTCGATCGCCTCGGCGGTTAATTCCAGGGGTTGACTGTCAGGAATGGTAATCTTTAAGCGATCGCCTTGAGCAACTTTAGTATTTTTATTGGTGCAAATTTGACCATTTAACTGTATATATCCCTGTTCTATCAGTTTTTGCAGCCTCGATCTCGATAAATCGGGCAATTGTGACCCCATCCAAGCGTCTAAACGTTCTTTTTTTCCCGCAACTTCTAAGTTTAATTGGTTCATCGGTTTTTAGTTATGTCGGTAGTAGTAATCAAGGTTGTGTGGGCAATAAAATGTCATCAAGATTTGGTCTTCTAGACTCAATTTACTTGGTCTAGAAGATTTTTTGGGCAGAACTTTTTCGGCGGCCAGAACTTTGACCATATCCTTAAATGTTTCAGGATATACTCCACAAAAGCGTTCTCTTTTAACATAAACAACATCAAGGGATTCCGGGGTGTTGGGTGTTGGGGTTTTAGGGTTTTGGGGTTTTAGTTGAATTGCCCCATTTCCCCATTTTCCCGTCGTAAGTCATGGTTTTTCTGACTGTTTTACTTTATTTTTAGATAATTAAGTCTTGCTGAATAATGGTAAAACCCTTTTAAAATAAGGCTTTTGACCTGCTAAAATCCAATGTTCATGCTGCGAAAATAGGATTAAGACCTTCAAAAACCTTGTATTATCCTTCTTTAAGTACACAAACTGGTACAAAAAAAAAAGAGGACAACAAAGCCTGAAACGACTGGCTCCTGGCTCCTGACGACCGGCTACTGACGACCGACTCCTAACCCCACCAACAAACTTTTTCAGCAGCCCCTAATTAAGTTCCGATTTCTCTAGGAGGTCTAATGACAAACAATAGCTTTTTAGAGCTATAATCAGGGTTTTATCCTGAGAAAAGTCCCCGTTTAACTGATAAAGAAAACTTGACAAATTTGTATAATAATGCTTAGTAGTGAAGCTTCTCAATAATTAATTCCCCATGACTTGGTTATATAAAACCCCCGGTATTCCCGATGAATTGTTTGAACGTTTGCCCGGGATTCCCCTGAGTAAACGCGAGGTGAGATTATTGATGATTTCCGCTTTGAGGTTAGGCGATGGGGGGGTTTTCTGGGATATCGGGGCAGGAACTGGCACTATTCCCGTTGAAATTGGCTTATTATGTCCCAATAGTCCGATTATTGCCATTGAAAGGGATGAAGAAGTGGCGAGTTTAATCCGCCGTAATTGCGATCGCTTTGGGGTAAAAAATGTTACGGTTTTTGAAGGCAGCGCGCCCGATTGTCTGCCCAATATATCCCTAGCACCCGATCGCGTCTGTATCGAGGGCGGCAAACCGATTAAATCGGTACTGCAAGAAGTGTGGCAATACCTGAAACCCAACGGCCGCATCGTGGCCACGGCCAATAATTTAGAAACCCTCTATCAATTTTCCGAAGGCTTTTCTAATTTACAGGCGCGTAATATCGAGATCGTCCAAGCGGCAGTAAATCGCCTAGAAACTAGGGGTATTCACCAAGTTTTTGCCGCCGTCGATCCCATGTTTATCCTGAGTGGCGATAAACTTTAATTGGGGATAACCTTCCATAAAGTTTTCTTAATCTATATAATTATGACAATGCCGCCTAACTTCTCTGGATTAACCATGCCTTGGCCACGCATTGTCAGCGCTATTTTTGCTATTGCCTTCGCACTGGGAATTATCATCGTTGGGGGTTGGTATTTCACCCTCGGCATCGGTGTTATCGTCTTTTTGGGACAATTAGAGTATTTTCGCTTAGTTCGCGCTAAAGGGATTGAACCGGCCGCTAAAACCACTCTCGTAGTTTCGCAATTATTACTGCTGACGGCAACTATGGCGGCCCCCCTCACCGATGCCATGTTTCCCCTCGCTGGGGCGTTAATTTGTTTTTATCTGCTCTTTCAGCCAAAAATGGCGACAATTGCCGACATTTCCACCTCAATTCTCGGTCTGTTTTACGGTGGTTACTTACCTAGTTATTGGATTCGTTTACGGGTCGGTTTTTCTCCTGAAAGTAATCCTGTGGCTATGGCCAGTAACTTACCCCTGATGGGATATTGGCCAGAATCATGGATGGAACCGAAATTATTCCCGGCTGCTTTGACGGTGACTTTTCTAGCTTTCGGTTGCATTTGGGCCGCCGATATCGGAGCTTATATCATGGGAAAATGGTTAGGTAAAACCAGTTTATCGCTGATTAGTCCCAAAAAAACGGTAGAAGGTTCCTTTTTTGGCATTTTAGGCAGTATAGCGGTGGCCGATTTGGGTGCTTGGTATTTAGATTGGCCCTATTGGCAGCTAACGGGCTTATTTTTGGGCTTATTAATTGGTATTGTCAGTTTATTGGGCGATTTGACCGAATCGATGATGAAACGCGATGCCGGGGTCAAGGATTCCGGGCAGTTAATCCCCGGTCACGGTGGTATACTCGATCGCACTGATAGTTATGTCTTCACCGCTCCTCTAGTATATTATTTCGTCACTTTACTGCTGCCCTTGTTGCGCTAGTAATTTGTTTCTTCTTTTTTGGTCGCTGCGCCCTTGGCAGTTCTCCAGTGCTACATTTAAAGATTAAACCCAAATTTGCGATTATGTCAGGAGTCGTCCATCCCCGGGGTAAAGTTTATCTTCTCGGTGCGGGAATCGGTCAGAGCAGTTTTCTCACCCTGCAAGCGCGAGCAATTTTAGCCAAGGCCGAGGTTTTGCTGTATGATGCCCTAGTGGATAGTCAAATCTTCTCCCTCGTGCCGAAAACCTGTGTTTTAGTCGATGTCGGCAAACGGGGGGGACAACCCGGGGCCGAGCAAAATCAGATTAATCGGATACTGGTTAATTATTGTCAAGAGGGAAAACGAGTTATTCGGCTTAAAAGTGGTGATCCGGGGGTTTTTGGACGAGTATATCCTGAAATGTTAGCCCTAAAGCAGGCTGGCTGTGATTTTGAACTGATAACCGGTATTTCCTCCGCTTTGGCCGCTCCTTTATTAGCTGGAATTCCCCTGACCCAAAAGGATATTAGTCGCTGTTTTGCGGTCTTGAGCGCTCACGATACTGAGTCTCTCGATTGGTCAGCTTTAGCGAAAATTGATACGCTGGTGCTATTGATGGCTGGTCAGTCTTTAGGGCAAATTATCGAGAAATTATGCCAAAATGGGCGGAATATTCATGACTTGATCGCTATTATCCGCCAAGCAGGACGCAAGGATCAACAAATTTGGCGCGGCACTTTAGAAAATATTCTCCCTCAAACCGCTGGGGTGTCCCTCTCACCCTCTATTATAGTCATTGGTCAAGTTGTGGATTTGGCGATTATGTCCTCTCCCCCACCCCTAGGAGGTAAAACTATTGTTATTACCCGTGCCGCCGAGCAAACGAGTCAATTTAGCGAAATTTTGCAAAATCAAGGCGCAGAAGTCTTGGAAATGCCCGCTTTAGAGATTCGTCCCCCCGACCGTTGGCAAGGTTTAGACGATGCCATCAGTCAGTTAAAAGAGTTTGATTGGCTGATTTTAACTTCTGCCAATGCTGTTAATTTTTTCTTTGATCGCTTGACATTTTGGGGAAAAGATGCTAGGGCTTTAGCGACCGTAAAAATCGCCGTGGTGGGCAAAAAAACCAGCCAAGTTTTACACTCACGGGGATTAAAAGCGGATTTTATCCCGGGGGATTTTGTCGCTGATGCTTTGGTAAACGAGTTTCCCGACCCGATTAGGGGGCAAAAATTCCTTTTTCCTCGCGTGGAAACGGGAGGGAGAGAGGTGTTAGTGAAGGAATTGACGGCCAAAGCTGGTCAGGTGACGGAAGTGGCCGCATATTATTCTGGATGTCCCGCACGCATGGATAGTCGCATCTGGGAAGCCTTTCGAGATGAAAAAGTCGATATAGTCACCTTTGCTAGTTCCAAAACCGTCCAGAATTTTTATCGGTTATTGCGACAAGAAACGGGAGAATTATCGGTTAATTCCCTATTAGAAAAAGTTTGTCTGGCTTCTATCGGTCCGCAAACTTCAAAAACCTGTCAAGAGTTATTTGGTCGTGTTGATATCGAGGCGCAAGAATACACCCTAGAAGGATTGACTAGCGCTTTAATCGAGTGGAGTAAGACAGAAAACCTCAACCCGCTACGCTGAGGTTGAGGTTTTCCTGTAGCCCTAAGTCGTCAAATAGACTAAGCAACACGGCAGTTGCTCTACTTGGGGTTTCCTCAAGAAGTCAGAGAGGCAGAAGGCAGAGGGCAGAAGGCAGGAGGGAGTTTTTTCAAGAGAGAAAATCATTATTATTAAAAAAATCCTCCCCCCCTCTCCCCACACCCCCCACACTCCCTACCCTTCCTAATTTTCAGCCGACTTTGAAACAGCCCTACTGACGACCGACTCCTAACCCCACCAACAAACTTTTTCAGCAGCTCCTAAGTAGGGAGGCACAATTATTTGTAGGATGGGTTAGCGCACTTCGTAACATGATCGGGGGTTGGGTTTCATGCTTCAACCCAACCGACGATTGCCATCATAAGGAATTCTCGCCCCGGCCCATTGCAATTTTTCCTGTAGAGTCTGATAAAAAGAATAGCTTTCCCGCAGGATAATAAATTGGGCGAATTTTTCGGCCTTGGTAACTCCCACCCATTGCCCAGGCCAAATGGAAGTGGCTAAAGCACCATCCATCCAGAGTTTAGTATTTAATTCGTAGTCTCCCAGGGGCCAAATACTGACCAGAGATGCTGGGGGAATGACAATCGGCCGACTGGAGAGACTCAAGGGACAAATCGGGGTGACGGCGATCGCTTCCATGCCGGGGTGTATAATCGGGCCATTAGCGGAAGCGGTGTAACAGGTGGACCCCGTGGGAGTAGCCACTAATAGTCCGTCCCCTTGGTACTGATCTACTACCTCCCCGTCCACTTCGATTTCGAGAATTGAGGTGGGCATCCTATCGATACTAGCGGGTTTCACACACATCTCATTTAGGGCATAAAATGCCTCGCTCACTGCCTCTGGGTTTCTTTTATCCCCTTCATAGATTCTGGCCGTTAACATCATCCGTTGTTGTACCGCATAGCGATCGGATTGTAAACGCTCCCAGACCGTCTCGGTATCTTGGAAAATCTCCAAAGGTTCCGTTAAAAATCCCAGATGGCCGCCAACATTCACCGCTAAAATTGGAATGTTTTCCTGCGCTAAATAGCGAGCGGCGGCTAAAATGGTTCCATCTCCGCCTAAAACGATGGCAAGGTCGATTTTTCCCGATGCTGAGGCTAAAAATACCGGATAGGGATTATCTTTAAAGCCACTGGGTCCCATTAAAACTTTACACTGACGGGCTTCTAACTGTTTAGCGCATTTTTCCGCCCATGCTTTACTTTGGGGATGGTTGGCCTTATGGGCAATGATTACTTGTTTTAACTGCACAGAGTTGAGACCTTGTTCGGAGGTTCTATATTTTTAACAATACCAAGACCGGGCAGATCGGTTGACAAGTAAAAAGTAAAAAAGGGGTTGGGGGAAGAACCTCGGCCTCACTGTAGCCAATTTGACAGAATTAATCGATAGATAAGGGTAAATGGAATTAACGAGGATAAGCTCGCAGGTTTTAGCAATCTTATCCCCTTTTTTCCCTGTAACTGCTGTATCTATGCGGCTTTTTCCCAATTATCTCCCTCAACACCCCTACCACTTAATTTCCATGCAGGGTTATAATTGTATTAAGATGTGTAACAATTCTCTGGCAAGCTCTTGACAAAGGATAACAAATCTGCTCTACCAAAAAACAGGAAAGGTTTTATTTCTATGACATTAATTCAAACCAGCCAATTATCGCTAGAAACCTCGGCTTTAGCCTTTTTTAAGCAGACAGAAGGACGCTGGCAATCCCAGAGACGTTATTACACCCTCACCCAAGAAACGGAACCCCAAGAAGTTATCAGCGCCATCGAGATTAAATATTTACCCCAAGGCAGCGAACCATTAATTCAACTGGCCCGTTTACATAATCTGGAAGATACAACTTTATTAGGTGGTACGGAAGTGACTTGGCAAAGTAATTATCTCCGTCCCCAGAGTAAAAAACCCTCCAACGGTTCCACTATATTCGGTATTTTAGATAATATTCTCTATCGCGATCGGGGATTTGCGACGGATAAACCCGTTAGTGCCATTTATACCTTTCCTAACCCCTCTACTCTCTGTCTGAGAACAGAATACGCTGGTTCTGTCTTTGAAGAAGAAATTAAACTCATCGGTCAACAATATCGCACCCGACAAACTATTATCTCTCGCGCCGGTCAAGAATTGATGATCGGTCAATATCTAGAAAAACGAGTCAATTAGTCAAAAAAACGGCGGCTATTCCCATAATTTTGACTTTTATCCTAGGAATAGGGCTGAAATCAAATCAGCCCTCCCACTCACTTCCGTTTAAACTGGGGTTAGATTTTCTTGATTTTGACTAGCAAGAAACTTCTCTAATTCCGTAATTGCATCGGCATCGACCTTAGTTTGCATAGGACAGAATTTCGGTCCACACATCGAACAAAACTCCGCAGTCTTATAGATATCTGCGGGTAAAGTCTCATCGTGGTATTCCTTAGCGCGATCGGGATCCAAGGATAACTCGAATTGACGATTCCAATCGAAATTATAACGAGCGATGGAGAGTTCGTCATCACGATCCCGCGCCCCGGGACGATGACGGGCGATATCCGCCGCATGAGCCGCTATTTTGTAGGCAATTAAGCCATTTCGCACATCTTCAGCGTTGGGTAAACCGAGATGTTCTTTGGGGGTGACATAACATAACATCGCCGTCCCGTACCAACCCGCCAGGGCCGCCCCGATCGCCGAAGTGATATGATCGTACCCTGGGGCAATATCGGTGACAAGGGGACCTAGAACATAGAAAGGTGCTTCGCTACACTCCTCCATTTGTTTTTTCACATTAAACTCAATTTGGTCCATGGGAACATGGCCCGGTCCTTCCACCATCACCTGTACATCGTGTTCCCAAGCGCGACGCGTTAGTTGGCCGAGGGTTTTCAATTCCGCTAATTGGGCCGCATCGGAAGCATCGTGGGTACAACCGGGACGCAGGGAGTCACCGAGACTAAAAGAAACATCATAACGCTTGAAAATCTCGATAATTTCGTCGAAATGGGTGTAGAGAGGATTTTGCTTGTGGTGGTGTAACATCCACTTAGCAATAATACCACCACCCCGGGAGACAATCCCGGTCAGACGGGTTTTGACTAAAGGCAGGTGTTCGATGAGGATTCCCGCATGAATCGTCATGTAATCTACCCCTTGCTGGGCGTGTTTTTCGATAATATGCAGGAAATCTTCGGGGGTAAGTTTTTCAATATTGCCGTGAACGCTTTCCACCGCTTGATAGATGGGTACAGTACCGATGGGGACGGGAGAAGCATTGATAATCGCGGTGCGAATTTCGTCCAAATTACCGCCACCAGTGGAGAGATCCATCACCGTATCCGCGCCGTATTTGACCGCTAGGTGTAATTTTTCCAGTTCTTCGTTAATATTCGAGGAGTTAGGGGAAGCCCCGATATTAGCATTAACTTTACACTTAGAAGCAATACCGATCGCCATAGGTTCGAGGTTGAAGTGATTGATATTAGCGGGAATAATCAGTCTTCCTCGGGCGATTTCGCTGCGAATCAATTCGGGAGAGAGATTTTCCCGTTTTGCCACATACGTCATCTCTTCGGTAATTATCCCCTGACGGGCGTAGTGCATTTGCGATACATTTGCTTGTCCGCGTCGGGGGGCAACCCATTCTTGTCTCATAATTTTATTTCCTCTGTAAACAGCTTCCCTACGCTGGAATTACCCAGTCTCAGGTTCTAAGGGTCTTTCTCAGCCTGATTGCCTCAGACACCCCTAGCTATGACGGCAATTGTATCACTGTTGAGGACTGAGGAGATAAAGCTTAAGATTGTTGTTTGATTAGGCAGTTATCAGATGTGAGTTTTCAGTTCACCGATTACTATTTACCGTTCACTGTTCACGGTAAAAAACTTCCCACTTCCCACTTCCCACTTCTCATTCCCCCTTTTTGTCTCCTGATAACTGAAATTAAATTGCGGGACGATTGATTTTTCGGGGACGGAGATTTTTTAAGGTGAATAAGCTGTTGACTATCTAAATTACTCGTTAAGATTGCAGGGGACCGCCGGAGCTGCGGAGCGGGGAGAAGTAGTTTGAGCATTTGTACTAAAATTTCCAATACGCAGTTTAAATTCAGTACAGCTTACAACCCCGACTACGGTTAAACCCATCAAGACTATTCAAAAGAGAGAAAATCCCGGATGTCGAGAAAAAGTGGCGATTTGATAGAAGGAAGTGGCGACAATATAGGCCATTCCTCCGGTTCGGAGGGCAATCAAAGCAGCCCAACTGGCATTAGTTTCGCGATATACTGCCTATATAGTCGAAACACAAGGAAAATAGAGCAGAACTAACAAGAGATAGGCAAAAGCACCGGCCTGACCATCAAATTAATAGATCTCCTGCAAAAATCAAAAATCTTCTGTCCTATCCATAAAACCTAATATTATGTCAAATTTATCTGAGGTTTTAGATATTTTGAACCGATAGTGCCTCGATAACTTACTTTTGCAGGAGGTCTCTTCTTAATGTTAATCCCGAAAAATTATTAGTTGCTTTATACTAAATTCGCTATAATGCGAAAAGGTATATTTATACTACAAATTTAATAATCAGCTAATATGATTGACGAATTTGAAAGAGAAGGTTACTGGTAGCTCCCTGAACACCCAGAAAAACGAGTAATTGGGAAACTTTCCCATAAACTTAATCAACGTTTAGTTTTAAATATTGATGATACTTTCAACACTTTGGCCCCGCTTTTGTCCTGGTTTCCTTATGGATTAAGATTAAAATCACAAGCAACCCTGATTTATGGAAAACTTGTCGATGGAAAATTTGTCAGCCTTTTTAACTGTGATATCGAGAAAACAACAACAGGAGAAAATCTGATGAATTTGCAAGTAAATCCCGAATATATGCTTTTGTATGATATATATTTTCAGAACAATTATCTTTTAAATAAGGAAGACTTGAACAAATTTCAAAAATTAAAAATTAATTTTTCTTCTTTAAATGAATGGGTAAAAATTAGTCCTTTAGACATAAAAAATAACGAAAATACAATCAAGATTACTTACGAACGATTACCAAATATTAAACTAGGACTAATCAAGGAACTCGAACTGAGTATCGCTTTTGTTCCGATTTATAATCTTAGCTACCATAAAAGTGCTGATATTAAATATAGAATTTGTCTTGAGATTGTCAATAAAAACTCAAGCAGTTTAGAAGATTGTAAAAACTTAGTTATCCAATTTCATGATTTTCTTAGCTTTGCTACTTATTCTTCTAATCAAATTGTTTCAGTTCACGCTAGACATGATAAAACCGACAACGACAACCAATACGGAACTGAAATAACTCCGATTGAAATTATAATGAAAGAAAACCGTCAAAAAATTCCGATTATGTCCATCATTGGTCAAAAATGCTGTTAACTTATGATAAGGTTAAAGATGATTTGGAAAAAATTTTTCAAAACTGGATAGATAAGCGAGAGAAATTTAAAATTGTCTTTCAGGGATTATTAATAAATATTAAGACTCCAGAATTATATCTGGAATATAAATTTCTGAATATTGTGCAAGCGTTGGAGATATATCATAAACAAACTCAAAAAGGAAACCATAAAATCGAATATATGTCTCAAGATAGTTATCAAAATGGCATTTATCAAGAATTTCGCAAAGTTATTCAAAATTATCCTATCCAAGACCAAGAAGATTTCAAAAACTTTTTAGATGGAAAAGTTAAATACTTGTTTAAAGTTGAGAAGAATCTAAAGGATAGGCTGAGAGATATTATAGATAATATTTCCTATTTGTTCGTTGAAAACAATGACGCTAGTAAACAAAGCTTTGCTGATACTTTCAACTCACAAGATGATAGTTTATTCTCTAGGATAACCCAAGATCGAAAGGAGTTAGATAAATTTCTTAAGCGAGTAGTTGATATTAGAAATAACTTAATAGTTCACCCAGACAAGGAAATCAAAATAAAAAATCAAGAACTCTATGATCTGTTGTGTACCGTAACCTTAATATTACAAACTTGTTTACTGATAGAACTCGAAGTTTCAACCGACACCATTAAAGCTATTATTAAAAATAGAAGGTGGAACCAAAATGAATGGCTTGGAGAGGATAAGTATAATTAAGCTAAGAAAATAGCTCACCTCTTATTTGTTGATGAGTGAAGGTGAATATAGCTTTTCTCATCAAGAGGAAGTGTAACCTGATTGGGTAAGTAAAACTTCCCACCTCACCAATAAGATAACTCCTATATAGTCAAAATTGACAACTTAGGTTAAGATGATGCTAGGTTTCACCAGTTAAAGAGCTATGGATAACAAAGTTCTCGACGTTCGCCATCTCACCGTTGAATTTTCTAATCAGAAAAGAACAACAGTCGCCGTTAATAACATTAGTTTTAGCTTGCAGAAAGGTCAAGTTCTCGGTTGTGTGGGGGAGTCGGGTTCAGGAAAATCCGTCACCTCCCTCGCACTCATGGGATTGGTTCCCTCTCCGGGGAAAATTACCGGGGGAGAAATTTGCTTTCGTCCGGCAAAAGGTCAGTCAATACAAGTAGTAAATTTATTATCTATTCCCCCGGAAGAATTGCGTTATTATCGCGGGGGAGAAATGGCGATGATTTTCCAAGAACCCATGAGTTCTCTTAATCCAGTTTATAACATCGAGTTTCAACTCACCGAAGCAATTTTACTACATCAAAAAGTCACCCCCGAACAGGCAAAAAATCAAGCAATCTCTCTACTGCAAGAAGTGCGCTTATTACCCAGTGATGAACAGTTAGAGCAGAAGTATATAGAAACTTTTCCCTTAGAAAATAAGGGTCATGTCAGAGAAAAAATTAGAAGTTATATTCAGGAACAAAAAGAGACAATTCTCAAGCGTTATCCCCATGAATTATCGGGGGGACAATTACAAAGGGTAATGATTGCCATGGCGATTTCTTGTAATCCTACTCTATTAATTGCCGATGAACCAACCACCGCTTTAGATGTGACTGTCCAAGCAGAAATATTAAGATTATTACGCGATTTGTGTAAAAGCGATCGAGAAATGTCGATGGTTTTTATCTCCCACGATTTAGGAGTTATTAACGAAATTGCCGATCAAATTGTCGTAATGTATCAAGGAGAAATTGTCGAACAGGGAACTAAAGAAGAAGTATTAAATTATCCCCAACATCCCTACACAAAAGGTTTACTTGCCTGTCGTCCCCGCTTAAACTCTCGTCCCGAGAAATTACCTACCGTCAGCGATTTTTTACAAGTGGAAAAAGACTCCGAAGGTAAGATTATTGAACTACAGGAAATTACTCCACCAACAGTTAAATTTATTACTCTTCAAGAAGAAGAAACCAGAATTCAAGGTTTACAAAACCATGAGAACATATTATCTGTAGAAAATTTATCGGTTAGATTTCCAGTTAAGGGAGTTTTCGGGCAAGTAAAGACCTTTTTTAATGCCGTAGATCAGATCAGTTTTGCCGTTAAACAAGGGGAAACCCTCGGTTTAGTCGGTGAGTCGGGCTGCGGAAAATCCACCTTAGCAAGAACAATTCTGCGCTTAATTCCTGCCACTTCTGGAGACATCTATTTCCAGGGAGAAAATCTCGCTAAATTAAACCCCAGTGAGCCAAAATTAAGACTACTGCGACGGGAATTACAGATAGTTTTTCAGAATCCCTACAACTCCCTGAATCCCCGTTTATCCATTGGTAAAGCAATTTTAGAACCGATGGTTATTCATCATACCGGCGGCAATTCCAAAAAGCAACGGCAAAGAGTAGAATATTTATTAGAACGAGTTAAACTTGATCCTAATTGGTTTGATCGCTATCCCCATCAATTATCGGGAGGACAACGACAAAGGGTGTGTATTGCTCGCGCTTTAGCCTTAAATCCTCAGTTTATTATCTGTGATGAATCTGTCTCTGCTTTAGATGTTTCCGTACAAGCGGGAGTCTTAAATTTACTCAAAGAATTACAGCAGGAATTTAATCTCACTTATATCTTTATTTCCCACGATTTAAGTGTCGTCAGATTTATAAGCGATCGCATTATGGTGATGAATAAAGGTAAAATTGAGGAAATCGGTACAGCTAACGAAATTATCAACTCTCCCCAAAGCGATTACACCCGTAAACTTATCGCTTCCATTCCCCAATTTACCGAAAGTCTTGCTAGTTGAAATTAGCCATCAAACCGAAAGGATTAGCTGCCTCTAATTGTGCCGATAAACCTAACAAAGTGATTTCATCAGCCGGTTTACCCACTAACTGGATTCCCACAGGTAAACCCTGACTATCAACCCCTGTGGGTAAAGCAATCGCAGGTAGGCCACTCGCATTAGCAATGGGAGAAGGGGCAATCCAAGCAATCATCCTGTCAACCGCTTCTTCCGGTGGTAAATTTTCCCACTCACCAATTCCGGGGGGTTGATGTAGGAAAATGGGCAAAAGTAAGATATCAAAATTATCAAACATCGCCACAATTTGCCGCGAAATAATGTGCATCTGCTGCACCGCTTGCAGGTATTCCCCCGCACTGCCAGAATTCTCTAACAACCACTGGTTAAGGGGACTTAATAACTCCTTGGCAATTCCCGTCGCTGCCGTCCCCGCTTGCCAAATACGGCGAAAAGGAGCGATTAAAGCCTGTAAATCGGGAGAATACTCCGTTAAATGATGCCCCATACCCTCTAAAATTTTAGCCGTAACGAGGACAGCATTTTTATAAACGGAAGCAGCCTCGCCGAAGGGGGATATGGAAGTAGAAAAAGCGATTCTCAGGGGTTTTACGCCTCTTTGAGTGGCTTCTAGGAAAGAAAAGGGCGCTGGATCGGGTAGCCAGTAGGGATCGCCCGTCGTATAGCCCGAAATCACGGTAAGTAGCGCCGCGCCATCTGCCACCGTCTTAGAAAGAGTGCCGTTAGTGGCGATACCGCTTTGAAATTCCCCCACCGGGGCATAGGAAACGCGCCCACGACTGGGTTTTATCCCCACCAAACCGCAACAACCCGCCGGAGTGCGAATGGACCCACCACCATCGGAACCCTGGGCAATCGGGCAGAAACCCGCCGCTACCGCCGCCGCCGCGCCGCCACTGGAACCTCCTGCGGTATAATTTCGGTTGAAGGGGTTACGAGTCGGCAAAAAACCCGGATTTTCGGTGTAGGGAAAGGAACCTAGCTGGGAAGTGGCAGTTTTGCCCAGAAGGATAAAACCCGCCATTTTCATTCTGGTGACGATTCCTTCGTCGTATTGGGCGATATTTCCCCAGAGGGCGGCGACTCCGTAACTAACTGGCATTCCAGCGACGGCATTTAAGTCTTTAATGGCGGTGGGAACTCCAAAAAAAGGCGGTAATTCGGCAGTATCGGTGATTTGACTTAATTGTTCCGTTTGGGTGCTGGCGGTTGCTAGGGCGCTTTCCCTGGCGACATGGACAAAACTACCGATTTGGCAGTCAAATTTCTCGATTCTGTCGAGGTATAAATGGGTTAATTCTAGGGGGGAGATTTGTTTAGTGCGAATCAGTTGGGCTAATTCTAGGGCGGATTTTGGCAATAATTCATCACTCATGAGCGATCGAGGTAAAATAGGTAAGTGAAAATAATTATATTCTTTAATGATGGAGATGGTTTTAAAGGAAAATTGAAGTAAAAATTTCCCCCTTCCCTATCCCCCACTCCCCCTTGTCTCTGAAAATTATGACCTCACAGTTAATTGAAATTCTCTCGGCTGACGAAATTCGTCGCACTATTACCCGTTTAGCTTCCGAAGTTATCGAAAAAAGTGGCGATTTAAATAACTTGATTTTGATCGGTATCTACACGCGAGGAGTGCCTTTAGCTAATTTAATTGCTAGTCAAATTGAGAGCTTAGAAGGGGTAAAAGTTCCCGTGGGAGCGATCGATATTACCTTCTATCGCGACGATCTTGATCGCATTAAAACCCGCACTCCTGCTAAAACCAAAATGCCCCTAGATGTCACGGGAAAAACCGTGATTTTAGTCGATGATGTTATCTATAAAGGTCGCACGATCCGCGCCGCTTTTAATGCTATTATTGAGTATGGCAGACCGCAAAAAATCCGCTTATTAGTCCTCGTTGATCGTGGTCATCGGGAATTACCAATTCACCCGGATTTTACAGGCAAAAAACTACCCACCGCAGCCGAAGAACAGGTAAAAGTTTATCTACAAGAGATTGACGGCAAAGATGGGGTGGAATTAATCAAATAAACAGGAGTTAAGACTATTAGTGAGGACGGGAAGTCGTGACTAATCCCCAGAGGAAAATAAACATGATCGCACCGATAATAGCGACAAAAATGCCCGGTATGCTTAAGGTAGAACCCGCTAGGGCAAAACTGCCAGTTTGAATCAAATTTAACAGAGTTCCCCCCACAAAAGCCCCAATAATTCCTAGTAAAGTGGTGGCAAAAATACCGCCCCCTTGTCGCCCCGGATAAATCGCTTTTGCGATCGCACCAGCAATAAAACCCAAAATAATCCAAGAAATAACATTAATCACGATTTTAAACCCATTTAGTTAATTTTGTCTTTGATGTTTTTGACTGCATCCTGGGCGGCGTTTTTCATACCTTCCAACAAATTTTCGGCCTTATCTTTGACATCGGCTGCCACGTTCATTGCCGCTGCTTGTACCTGCTTTAATTCTCCTTCTGCTTTCATTTTCTCGTCACCAGTTAATTCTCCAGCAGCCGATTGTACTTTCCCCTCGAAATTTTTGGCAGCCGCTTTCATTTTGTCTTCTATGCTCATAAATTTTTCCCCAGCGAAGAAATTATTACTGTTAGCTTTATAACACAAATGAGGTAATTAATGCCTTTTAAAAACGGAAATAAATCTTAAGTTTTTGGAAATAACTATTGATTATCGGTTTTGCCATTGAGAGCGATCTGTATCTGGCAAGGCTTGCGCTTATTGTTAAGTTTTTTAAACGGCAAAAAACTTAACAAATTTAACCATCGAATCACCAAAGTCTGCTGAAGCTTTCACCCTCTATACAGGGTAAGCGCATCTTAACAATTCTTGACAAAATGAACTTTATGTGAGTTGCTTACCCAGAGGGCGATTCAGGAATATTTGAGGAGAATTTGCTAACTCAATTGTTAAGCAAAAATCGACCAAATGTTAATATTTCGTAACTATTCTGATTGACTGGTATCACCTGAAATGCCCACACAGCAAACAGATCACAAAATTGGCCAATTGTCAATAGCTTTTGAGATGCTCTCACCCTGACCCTCCATATATTTGCTAAATACAAAAATAATCGGCGTTGCTGAATCAAGCTATGAATGACAATCTTGCACCCATCCAAAAGTTAGTTTAGGTCTAGGTTTTAAAAATCCCACAAAAGAAGATTCATATCTCAAATCAGCAACGCCAAATAATCTATTGTCAGGGCAAGGTAAAAGCAGCAATTACGGGATAATGATCGGAAGGAATAAGATTCAACCAACGGCAAGGATCGACTTTTGCCCAATCTAACTGCAAACGGCTATCATAATAAATGGTATCGATAGCTAAATAAGGGGTATCAGTGTAATTATTAAAGCTCATTTGTTCTGCTAATTCCAAATCGGCTAAAGCATCCTTTAATCTAATTTCTGACGGGAGAGGTTGAGTTAAAATCTGACGGGGTAATTGCTGAGAATTAACATTAAAATCCCCAGTTAAAAATAGGTAATCTTTTGTTAAATCTAGTTGACAAAAATGCTCCTGTATGCACTTAGCCCCTAAGTCCTTAGCTTTGTCGCTATAGTAATCGAGATGGGTGTTATAAAACTGCAAAGTTTGCCCCTCAAGAGTGCGAAATTTAGCCCCCGTTACCATGCGGGGATAAGGATTTCCCCAAGCTTCAGTAATACTGCCAATAATAGCGGGAGTTTCTGATAGCCAAAATTCGTAAATTTCCAAACATTTTAACCGACTTGGTTGATACAAAATCGCACAATGTTCATCTAATCCTGTCCCCCTGCGATCGCTGCCTAAACTTTGGTATTCTGGCAATAAACGGTGTAGATCCAATAATTGATTAGCGCAAGCTTCCTGAGTACCAATTATATCAGGAGAATAGTGAGCAATTAAAGCCGCTACTGCCTCCCTTCTTACTCGCCAATTACGCTCATCGGGATCGGGTTTATCGTAGCGAATATTAAAGGACATTGCTGTTAGTTTCATAGGAAAGTGGGGAAGTGGGGAAGTGGGGAAGTGGGGAAGTGGGGAAGTGGGGAAGTGGGGAAGTGGGGAAGTGGGGAAGTGGGGAAGTGGGGAAGCTGTCTCATCACCCTATCACCCCAAAACCCTATCACCCCAAAACCCTATCACCCTATCACCCTATCACCCTATCACCCTATCACCCCAAAAACCTCCGCAACGCGCACGCAGTGACCACCCTATCTCCTGACTCCTAATAATTAATTATCAGGATTTTTTGGCAATTGTCCAGAAGGGAAAAGTTTGACTGGGATTGATGATAACTCCCGTGATGCCATTGCGAGCAAAAGCGTATTCCTTGGTTTGCCAAAGGGGAATATAGGGAACTTCATCGGCGAGAATTTCTTGAATTTTGCCAAAAATTTGCTTTCTTTTGGCTGGGTTACTTTCCCGACGGGATTGAGCGATTAATTGATTCATTTCTTGACTATAAAAAAATGATCCTTGACTTTGCGCTCCTCCTTCTTCGCAGCCAGTTTCTGGGGAACCTTTAGCACAATCTAAAAAGGGATAAATATAGTTATCTGCATCCAAAAAATCGGGATACCAATTAGATAGGGCAGTGGTATAAAGTCCCTGGCTAATATTACGGAAAAAGGCCGCTCCTAGGATACTATTGGGTTCAAATTGAATCATATTATCTAAATCCCGTTTTGCTAGAGCTTTCATCACTGCCGCCACGGTGCTGGAAGTGATCGATCCCGAGGAGTGCCAAACTTCTACAATTGCGGGTTTTTCTTGACTATAACCAGCCGTTTTTAGTAATTGTTTGGCTTGCTCTATATTATGGTTGCCATAGCGATCTTTAAACACCGGTTGTGACTCGGAAAAAGTAGTAGGAATGAGACTAAAAAGAGGGATGCCTTGACCTTGTAAAATGCGATCATTAAGTAAATCTCGATCGACTAGAGAAGCAATTGCTTGTCGCACTAAAATATTATGGGTGGGTTCACTTTTGAGATTGACGCTCATAAAGTTAATTGCTGCCCCAGAAGATTCGAGCGCTTGCCATTTTCCCTGCTCCGCTTCTGTGCGTAATTTTCTCACTTGAGGAGGCAGTAAAGATTGATAAGCAATATCCACCGCACCCGTCTGAAAGCCGTTAAACAAATTGGCAGGATTCGAGAGATAAATTTGAACATTAACTCCTTTATTTTTGGCCGGTTCTCCCCAATAGCGATCAAAGGCTTCTAAACTAAAAGAATCGCTAGTAACTGCTTTTAATTGATAATGTCCTGTGCCGATAAATTCTTCAGGTTTGAATTTACCCTCGCCAATTTGATAGAATTTGGGTGAAACTGCACAGGCTCCGGGATAAGCTAAAAGAGCGGGAAAGGCGGCAAAAGGTCTGGTTAGTTTAATAGTAATTTCGTCTTCTTTGGTAGCGGTGATTTTATCAATTGTATCCCGCAGAAGAAAGGAAGGTTCGCCACCATTTTTGATAAATCTTTCTAGGGAAAACTTCATTGCCTCTGCGTTAAAAACTGTCCCATCATGAAAGATAACTCCTCGACGCACTGGTATGGTATAAGTCAAACCATCGGGGCTAATTTGGGGCAATTCCGTGGCTAGGAGGGGCTTTAAATTAGTGGTTCCTTCTGCGTAGGTGTAGAGAGTTTCCCCCAGATTATAAATAATAAAAAGTCCCGCTAACTCATAACTATCGGCCGGATCGATCGAGCGTGGTTTTAGGGTTGTCCCAATCATCAGGCGATCGCTATCTCCTTGGGGTAAATTGGAATTAGTGGACTGACAGCCCACAGTCAGAAGAAGACAGAGGCAAAATAAACTTAAATAGCGATAAAGTTGGCGTAAAGGTTTCATCTTAGGTTAATCCCGTCCCTTCTAAACAAGCTCGATCGAAAATTGCCCCCGTGGTTACTGCCGAGGTTAAACTAGCACAAAGAAGATTGGCATCAGTAAAATTTGTTCCCCGTAAAATCGCCCCGAAAAAAATTGCTTCCTCTAAATCGGTTGCCGACAGATCTGCCCCGGACAGATTAGCGCTAGTAAAATCCGCTTGGGTTAAAATCGCCCCGACAAAATTCACTCCCCGGCCATCGACACCGCGAAAATCCACCCCAGACAAATCTAGATGATTAAAAACCGCCCCGGCTAAAAAAGCGCCAGCCAAACTTGCCCCAGTCACGATCGCATCGAGGAGAATTGCCCCGCGTAAATCGGCATTACGAAAATCTGCTCCCCTTAAATTTGCCCCAGTCAGGTCAGCACCGCGTAAATTTGCCCGTAAATTGGCTCCTGCTAGGTCTGCACCCGCTAAATCAGCCCCTGCCAAGTTCATGCCCGCTAAATCTTTTATCTCACCCTGACGAATTGCTAATAAATCAATACTGGGAAAAGTCATGTTCAGCTACGGTTAAATTCTGTAAAAATATCTTAGAATATTCGTAAACCTTTGTTAAGAAAACGCTCCATGTCCCTAGAGCTATTATCCCTAGAAAATATTGAAGAAATCGCCCACCAATACGGATACTGGGCCGTATTTATCGGCATCACCCTCGAAAATACTGGGATTCCCATCCCGGGAGAAACCATCACCATTGTGGGCGGCTTCCTTGCCGGTGGCGGTGATTTGAACTATTGGTTAGTTTTAGTCAGCGCAATTACAGGAGCAGTTTTGGGCGATAATTTTGGCTATTGGCTCGGTCGCGCTGGGGGTTGGCCGTTTTTGTTAAAAGTTGGCAAATTCTTTCGGATTCCGCCTCAAAAACTCGAATTAGCCAAGGAACAATTTAGTAAAAATGCACCCCGGGCGGTCTTTTTCGGTCGCTTCGTGGCATTGTTAAGAATCTTTGCCGGTCCCATGGCGGGAATTGCCCGAATGCCCTACGGTCGCTTTTTCCTCTGTAATCTCGGTGGGGCCACGGTGTGGGCGACGATTATGGTGACATTATCCTTCTTTTTAGGCCGCTTGTTCCCCTTGCACCAGTTAGTTACTTCTATGGCTCGTTTTGGTATCTTGGCTTTAATTATCCTCCTGGCCTGGACAATTATCCACCCCATCCTTGAGTCACGAAAAAAGGCGGTTTAAGGCCAGAAGAAGGCGGTTATCAGAAATAACCGCTTCTGGAATTTGACCAGAATCTCTTTAACGTTCGCGGCGCCCGAAGTTTTTGCGCTCACCGCCGCCACCACCACCAAAATTATCTTCTCTGGGACGAGCTTTGTTGACTTTCATCTGTCGTCCCATCCATTCGGCCCCGTCAAGAGTTTCGATCGCTTTTGCTTCTTCCTCATCGGAGGACATTTCCACAAAACCAAAACCGCGCATTTTACCCGTTACTTGATCTACGGGCAAGTAAACGCGAACAACCGTGCCGTATTCAGCGAATACATTGTGCAAGTCCTCTTTCGTGACTTCATAAACCAGATTACCAACGTAAATCGTCATGGATTGTCTCCCAATATCACAGCCATTTCAAGAAGGAGATCGGACACAACCCAGTCAAGGCCATCAGGGAAAAACCGCTTCTGTTTGAAACCAATGCTGCTACCGAACCTAACTACTCTCTCTAAACTAGCATAACTGATCAGTGAGCAGTAGGAATATGGAGTATTAAGTGAGCAGTATTATAGGGCAGTTTTCTGCTTTCTTTTCACTGATTACTGATTACTGTTTACTGATCACTGATTAGGGTAGCCAAGGATATTGACTAAAATCGGGGGGACGTTTTTCGAGGAAAGCCTGTTTACCTTCGGCTCCTTCGGCGGTCATATAGTAGAGTAAAGTGGCATTACCCGCTAACTCCTGTAAACCCGCTTGACCATCACAATCAGCATTAAAAGCCGATTTTAGGCAACGAATCGCCAAGGGACTTTTTTCGAGAATTTCTAGGGACCATTTAATCCCTTCCGGCTCTAATTCCGCCACCGGGACGACATGGTTAACCAAACCCATGTCTAAAGCTTGTTGGGCGTTATACTGCCGACAGAGAAACCAAATCTCGCGAGCTTTTTTCTGACCCACTACCCGGGCCAGATAACTAGAGCCAAAACCGCCGTCAAAACTGCCCACTTTCGGACCGGTCTGGCCAAAAATGGCGTTATCCGCTGCTAAGGTTAAATCACAAACCAAGTGTAAAACATGACCGCCCCCGACCGCATAACCTGCCACCAGCGCGATAACTACCTTGGGGATGGAGCGAATTAATTTCTGTAAATCCAGCACATTGAGCCGGGGTATGCCATCATCGCCAATATAACCCGCCTGACCGCGCACCGTCTGATCGCCGCCAGAACAAAAAGCATATTTGCCGTCGCTGTGGGGACCTGCACCCGTGAGCAATACTACCCCAATGCGCGCATCCTCGCGAGCATCACAGAAAGCGTCGTAAAGCTCAAAAACTGTCTTCGGACGGAAGGCATTACGCTTATGGGGGCGATTGATGGTAATTTTGGCGATTCCCCCCCATTTATGGTAAAGAATATCCTCGTAGGTTTTTACGGATTGCCATTCAACGCTCATAGTCTCGGTTATAGGCA
>SFAU01000240.1 GCA_007096045.1 Microcystis novacekii Mn_MB_F_20050700_S1
AACCGGGTTCCAGTGGATTGTCACTAGGTAAATCATACATCGTCGGCAAGGATTGCCGGGGGGAAAGGGGAGGGTCAGATTGGGGAATGGTGAAGCTAGGTGTAGTCATAATTTTATTTGAGAAAACGGGTTTCTTTCAGGAACCCGTTTTCTCAATAGAGGTGGGAGTATGTCAAACTAAAAAGTAAAGCTTAGACAGCCTATCTTTAATCATGCCAGATCAGCCAATCTCGATCGCCCAATACTACCACGAGCGGACCAAATACGACCCCCAGACGATCGCCTCAAAAAGTAAAGGTCTTGATTGGAGTCAACAACCCCATCCCTTCAAAGAATACAAAATCGGTCAGACTTTCGATCTCAAACCCTACCTCTCCCGTCAAACAGTTCCCCAAAAAGGAGACTTTTGGCGACGTATATCGCGAATTTTGGGTTGTAGCTATGGTTTAACTGCCAAAATCGCCACTATGGGTAGTCCCTTGTACCTGCGTTCCGCACCCTCTGCTGGTGGATTATACCCCGCCGAGGTCTATCTAATCTCTCGTGGCACGGAATTTTTACCCGCCGGTCTCTACAGTTATCAAGGTCAAAGTCACTCGCTGCTTTTATTCTGGGAAAGTGATGTCTGGACGAACCTGCAATCTGCTTGTTTCTGGAATCCTGTTTTAGAAAATACCGATATCGCTTTAGTTACCAGTGCCATTTTTTATCGATCCGCTTGGCGCTACGAAGATCGAGCTTATCGGCGTATTTTCTTGGATACGGGGCATTTATTGGGCAATATTGAGCTATCAGCCTCGATTAATGACTATCGCGCTCATTTAATCGGTGGTTTTAACGATAGTCAGATGAATGAATTGCTTTATCTTGATTCCGAGAAGGAAAGTGTTATGACGGTGATTCCTTTGGCAGATCTGCTCAATATCCGGCAAAATCTCCCCCCTAGTACCACGGCACTCCCTTCGGCAACCACGACTCTTTATCCCAAAATTGCCGAGGGAGAATTATTAAACTCTCTACACCGAGCGACTATCATAGCCACAGATGAGAAGATAGAAGCAAATATTACCCCCTCTAATTGGGAAGATAAATATAATTTTCCTTTTTGTCTAAAAGTTTCGGTGACATCCCGTCCCGTCAATTGGGGGGAAGATTTAATCGATCTGGAAAGTACGATGCTTAAACGCAGATCTACCCGCGCTTATAGTGGTGCTAGTCTCAGTTTAGACGAATTGCGAGCCTTGCTGCATTTTACCTATCAACCCCAAGATTATGCCAACCAAAATCTCGATCCCAATCCCGATTATTTTGATCTAGATTTATTGGAAACTTTTATCGCTGTTTCGGCAGTAACTGGATTAGAGGAAGGCTGTTATTATTATGCTCCTAAAGCCCAAGAATTGCGGCAAATTCGCTTTAAAAATTTCCAGCAAGAGTTACATTATCTCTGTTTAGGTCAGGATTTGGGACGGGATGCGGCTGCTGTGGTTTTTCATACGGCGGATCTGTCAAAAGCAGTGGCTAAATACGGCGATCGAGTTTATCGTTATCTTCATGCAGATGCGGGTCATTTGGGACAGAGATTAAATTTAGCGGCTATTCATCTGGGGTTAGGGGTTAGTGGTATCGGTGGTTTTTTTGATGATCAAGTGAATGAAGTGTTAGGAATTCCCTCCGATGAAGCAGTTATCTATATTACTACTTTAGGCCGACCGAAGGTTTTTTAAGGTGAGTTTTAACCACTGAAGGGGTGACAAGGAGGTTGAGGTCATCGTAATCTGTACCTTAACCTGTTCACTTTCTGATTGGGACGTATTTTATTTAAAGGTTAATCCAACTACGCACCATTTGTCGAGGTTTTCCTGAATTTTTAAAAGCGGTTCTATTGTGGCATAAAAAGCGATTATTAACGTAAAATACATCACCTTTTTTCATTTTGAAGCGGACTGTATTTTCTTGTTCTGAAAAAAAGTTGTCGATTATGTCAAGTGTTTTTGTGATAGCTTCAGGTTGCGCTATTGCCAGTTTGGAGTAAGCGACTTCAATCCAGTAGCGCATATAACGAAAAACCAGACCCCGAGAATCGGCTGAGAATAAGGGGAAATTATTCTTTTGAATAGCTTCTTGAGAATTAATCTCTCCCGGTGTAATCACATCCCGCGCCAAAGGTTCGTAGAGACAGGAAACTAGGTCTGTATGGTTTTGCCAGAAATATTGATACAAATTGGCGGCGTTTACTACTAGGGAATCTCCTCCCTCATCCGCAGCAGCAAGACAGAGTAAGCCAACAATATCAGGGAAGTAGTTTTTGGCTGTACTATCGGTATGATAGCCAGTTTCTGCATTCGTCATCGAAACGGGTATAGCTTCTTTAGTGTAATCCATTCCTCGATCGATTACATCAAAAAAATAGCCATAGCGTTGGTTTAGCAGTCCAAAAATGCGAGAAATGAAAGCATAAATTAATCGCATTTCTGTTTCTGTTAATGCTGGTTCTAATCGGAAAACAATTATTCCGGGTTCTAGGAGCAATTTCTCACGAAACGGCAGGAAAAAGTCAAGATTTTTATTAACTGTTTCCCGTCCTATTTCGTTGGGTTTGTCAAGCCATCTCTGATTGCTTGTTTTCAGTAAATCCAAGACTAATGATTTGGGTAAACTAAAAAATAGTTGAGAAGGGTCGGGCAATTTTTTCCAAATCAGTAATGAAATATTAGGATCGGAAATTGGTATAATCATTTTTGAATCTTGAAGGCAACGTGAAGGGGAAGGTCAATAAGCGGAGTAAAAAATTCTGGGTCTAGTTCTAAATGTTCCTGATTAATTTTTAGTTCATAAACTTCTGGCATTTTTGTGAATGCTGCTAAACGAAGAGATGTGAAGTAATCTTCCATAGTTTTATGAACACATTGCACGGCGACGGCTTTTCTATCTCTACGCCAAATCTCCCCGGGGAATAATTGATCGCGTCCGGAAAAATAGCCAGCTTTCGGTTTAAAATAAAACGGAAACTTATCTTTTTTCAGAAAAGGTAAAGAGGGATGGGGGACGGCGAACAGAAAATATCCACCGAATTTCAAAAGTTGATAGGCTTTCTGCATCGTGCTAATAGTTTCTGACACATTTAAGTAGTTGAACAAAAACATAGCCAGAACTAAATCGTATTGTTCGGACTCAGTGACCGCAAAATCACGAATATCACCAGTTTCATAAGAAACATTAGTAATCTGATACTCGTTTTTTTGAATCAAGGCCTGCTCGATCATTTGCGATGAAATATCAATCCCATGAACATATTGAGCGCCTCGGTTAATTAACTCTCTTCCTACATAACCTTCCCCACAGCCTAGATCTAATATATTCTTGTTGACAATCGGTTCACATAAATCAATGACAAACGGACGCGCGGAGTAATCAGAAAGCAAAATCGGTTCTACTCGTTTCCAGTCTGCTGCGCTTTCGTCGTAAAGTTTTTTGGTTTCTTGTGTTGCTTTCATACCTATCTAACGGGATAAAATTTGCACTAATTTTGTTTTAGTCTAGCACTGTGTAAGTAATTACCCATGAAACTTTTGCCAGTTAATCCGAAATCAGCTATCGCCAGAAAAATTAGCTCTTCTTCTCCTAAGTTCACAGATTGATGCACACACCAACGGGGAATAACAGCAAAAGTACCCGGTTCAACTTCGTTTTCGTATTGATCAACAATAACTTTTCCTTGACCCTGAAGAAATACAAATACGGTTTCATGTGCATGTCGGTGCATTTCATTCGCCTTTCCTGGCTTGACTATAACTAGGCGTGCATCTAAAACTTCTAGAGCAAATGGCAGGCGAAATACGTTAAAATCAATATTGAGTTGATCCACCTTATTGTTGTATAAAGCTTCTAAGTTGCTGGCCCTGATTGTTGAAATAAGCTCTTTACCTTCTTGGACATGAGTTAAGCTTTTTTGTTCATTAATTTTTTCGATCAATGCTCCCAGTCGCACTGTTTGAAAATCATGGTAAAGTTGTGATGCAAGCCTTAATATTGTTGGAGAGCATTGGCATTCACCAGATGGATTTTCAAGCCAATCTAACAAGTTCAGAACTTCTTCCCTGTGCTTTTCCCTTTGCATCCCGTATAGCAAAAGTGAACTCAATCCGGGTAGTAGTTTTTCCACTGGAACAGTAGATAAGTCTGCCGTCAATCCAATACGCACGTCATTGATTTGATGCAATAAAAGTTCCTGTTCCTGATTAGACAGCTTTTTGCTTTTAATCATTTTAGTGAAAAGCGTAACAATCTTGAGTTGGTCTGATGATGTCAAAGATTTATCTAGTGCCAACGCACGTTCATACACATTGTCCCAGTAAGCAGCACGTAGATTTAAGGCTTTTAACATTCCTTTCCGTAATTCCAGAACAGCCTGTTCGCTTTCACTGGCTAATTCCTTAGCAATCTCAACTAAAGTTAAGCTGTGTTCATCCTCCACTTCTGTATGTAAAGGAAAAAATACATATTGCTCCAAGGATAATGATGTATGGTTTTTAATCGCTTCGATAATGTGTTTGTAGATAAATTTAACCACAGATTCAGTCCCTAAACCTATGGCTCCAATAGCTTGGAGTGAACTTCCATTCTGGAGCAGCGATAAGAATGATTCACGCCAGATTTCTACTTCAACACAAGGCGTTTGCGTGCTATCTACTCCCATAGCTTCTTGAAAACGCTTGAATAACTGTGGGTGAGGGATTTCCTGTACCCACTCATCCTTAATACCTAATTTACGGATTGCTTCCAGATCTTGATCGTGTAGATGTCCGTTTTCTTCAGCTAAGTTCTTGAGCAGGTGATTTCGATGAGTGGGATTTTCTAGCTTTGATATTACTGCTGTTAAATAACGGGAAAACCAGTCACTATAAGCTCCGTATTGACTGGCAAAATCTTTGAGAACTTCATCAGTATGTTGAAATTCTCCTTTTTCTAAAGCAAGTAAATAGGGGTGATTAATTGCTCGATGGCTTAGTGCTTCCTTGATTAAATTTTCCATTTTTTCTTATCCCCCGATAGTCGCCCCTTTTTAAATACTATCACAAAATTGGCCAATTGTCGATAGCGTTTGAGATGCGCTCACCCTGGGTTAAATATAGCCAGGCTGACAGTTTTCCGCGGGTTATCCCAGAAGGATTAAGAATAAACCACAGAGGCACAAAGAACACAGAGAGGAAGATAGACCGTTCTTGTTTAAGATTCTCTCAGATTTTCCCTCTCTAATTCGATTAAATTATCGATTTTCTTTAGCTTGGCATCCCCAGCAAGATAACCGATCCCGCGATGTAAATGTAAGCGAAATTGTTGGGTTAGAGTTTCTTTATCGGTTCCTAATCCGTCTTGATGACAACGTTGTTTGAGGGCAATTAAGAAAATATCGGCCATTTCTCCCCCGAATACTTTCCAGGATAATTCTACATTGCTATCGGCAGGAATGGGAACGGGAGAGGGGAGACTCGGTTCAGCAAGGGAACGACAAAAAGCCCAACGACAGAGGATATTCCATTGGTCAATTTTGGTGTAGCGTTTTAATTTTATGAGGCTATCTTTGGCGGTTTGAGATAGTCTAAAACGTTCGATCGGTGATTCCATAATCTATAATTTTACCTCGCTTGAATCCATGAGAAAATAGTTAGTCATTCTCAATCCTGTTTAATAGGAGAGTGGAAAGTGGGGAGTTTTTTTCAGTGATCAGTAAACAGCAATCAGTAATCAGTGAACTGATTACTGATTCAAGTCTGTCTCAAACCCATCGGCTGCCGCTAAACTATTTTTTAAGTTCTCGTAGGGGTGAATATGGGTGCATCTCATTTTTGTAAATCTAGCAAGTTGGGATTTTTACGGGGAAACTCTCTACTAAAATCGGGCGTTACTTTCGATTTTATCACTCAATCCAAGCCTTTGGGGGGTAGAACCCCCCAAACCCATTGGGGTTAATTCATGGTAGGGTTGATTCATGGTAGGGTTGATTCATGGTAGGGTTGATTCATGAATCAACCCTACCCAAACCCCGGAGCGCATTAGCTTTTCGGTGGGATGCTTACAGGCAGCTGCTGATACAGTTGTCATCATTTAAGAGT
This sequence comes from Microcystis novacekii Mn_MB_F_20050700_S1, assembly GCA_007096045.1. GTDB lineage: Bacteria > Cyanobacteriota > Cyanobacteriia > Cyanobacteriales > Microcystaceae > Microcystis > Microcystis novacekii. The sequence goes on from SFAU01000240.1 coordinate 6,117, forward strand.
CACTGATAATTGCTGATTGTCGGTATTTCTGCAAATGTGAGATGCACCCTAGCTGATTCAATGTCTCAAGTTAATTGGGTGAGGATTTCTTGGGAATTTATCTCAGTCATAATCTTACCAAAAGTAGCGATCGGGGTGAATAGTGGTTTGACGTTGTTGGGAATTGTATTCTAGCAGGTATTTTCGGGCGATTACTTGCTGTTCTTCTAATAATTGTAGCTCATTTTGTCCAATTTCTGTATCGGTAGAAAGGAGGATGACTTGAGAGGAAGCGGCGGGAAAATAACGTTCAACTAAATTATGGCGATGGGAAGAATCTAAACGTCCGAGGGGTGTATCGATAGCGATGGGTAAATCTCGTCCGGAGACTCGCGCTAATCCCCATAAAAAAGCGATCGCTAATAGTTGTTTTTCTCCGGCAGAAAGACGGTGTTTAGGCACATTTTGTCCATCGGGACCAAAGAGAGATATACCAAAAGTATCGGCATTGATCGCTATTTTCTGCACCAGATCGGATTTATGCAATAAATAACGAAAACATTCGGCAACTTCTCCCTCTAATCTATTTAATTTTTTTAAAGTTAAGCGTTCTTTAAATACCTTTAAAGTTTGCTGTGCTTTGACAATAGCATTGACGATATGTTCGTTACTTTGGGATTCTAAAGCTTTCTCACTGTAGGCAAATAATTCTTTTTTAGTTTTCTCAATTTTCTTTTTAATTTCTTCATAATTTTTGTGACTTTGTTCGTATTCTGCTTGAGCATTTAGATACTTTTTCTGAGCGGTTTTTAAGTTATTACTCAGGGTTTCGTATTCTTCGGGAGAGGCTGCTACTGCTAATTCTCGCTCTAAATTATCTAAGTCAGCTTCCAGATTTTTTAATTGTTCTATTGCTTGAGCTGCGAGTTTAATTTGCGCTGGTAATTGATGGTTTAAGACTCGATTTAATAACTCGATCGCCTCCTCATCTAAATCTAAGTAAGGAGTAATCAAAGAACTGCCATCTTCAGCCAAAAACTGATTTTCATGCTGTAAAAATTCCCTAATATTCTCTAATTGTTCTAAGGTTAAATTCAGTTGTTTTAAATAAGCCAGTAACTTGTTATCCCTAGATTCTAAAACAGAGCGAGCGACTTTAGCTGATTGAAATTTTAGCTCTTTTTCTCCCTGAATTTTAGCCGCTTCTAGGAGAGGGAAAATTAACTTTAATGGTAATAATTCTCCCGCCAATTGACCTAAATATTCTCTCTGTTTATCTAACTTTTTATCTACCTCCTTTTTTCTGCTCTCTAATTGACTTCTTTCGGCGGCAATTTTGCCGCCATCAATGCGAAATTTATCCGAGACTGCATCAAAATTATTTCTCACCAAATCTAAATTTTTTTGCTGAGTTTCCATCTCTTGCCTAGCCAATTCCAAATCTTCTTGGTACTGGGCTAATTTTTTCTCGATCGCTTCAATAGTTTCCCGTTCATTTTCTGCTGCTAATAACCGGCGCTTGCGACTAGCTAAAATATCAAGATCAACGGCTAATCTTTCCGCTAATTCTAACCCTAATAAAGTCTGCATCGAATCCTTAACGCTGTCAGGAGGTACATCCTGTTCTGCCAATTCTTTTACCTGTTCCCCATCAAATAAAAAGAGGTTAGAAATACCCAAAGGTAATAAAGTTTCAATATATTCATCCCAAGTATTAGCTAGGGCGGGATCGGGCCAATCTTCATCTAAAATACCGAGAGTATCCCTACCATCTTTAGGCTGTTTTGTCCAGTATCTAACGATACGATATTGTCGCCATTGTTCATTAACTAGATGTTCAAAAGCCAGTTCTATTCTAGCTTGATCGATGAGAGAAGCTTGATGATTAACTGCTTGACTGAGAAACTCAGCATAACTTAAATTATTGCGAGTAGAACACTTTGCCCGCGCACCGTACAAAGCCAAACGAATCGCATCCATTAAAGTAGTTTTACCGCCTCCATTCATCCCTCCCAAAAGGATAATCGGACAGGGATTATTATCTTTTTCAGGACGTAAATTAATCACTTGACGACCGGCGTAGGGACCGAAATTTTGCAAAACCAATTCAGTAAAAATCATTAACAGTCAGCCTTAGTTAAGTCCAAAGTCTTAGGAAATCTTCTATAAAAATTATACCTGAAAAAGTGCCGCAGATATTTTTTTACACCCAAGGGAAAAAACCAACATATTATCCTATAATATCGATCACCATCGCCTAGATATAATCAAGGTTTCCTGATTTTTCTCCAGTTTATTACCCAGCATTAGCCCATTTTTTCAAAAATCGCTATGATCGGCGTGAAAGTGCCAACACACCAGGAGAAAATTGCTATGATCACGATCGGCGAATATTTATTCCAGTGTCTCCATAGTTTAGGGGTTAATCATATTTTTGGGGTGCCAGGGGATTATGTCCTCGATTTGATGGATGTTTTGGTGGAAAGTCCGATCGAATTAGTTTGCACCTGTAATGAGCTTAACGCAGGTTATGCCGCCGATGCCTATGCGCGAGTCAAAGGTATCGGTGCTGTCTGTGTCACCTACGGAGTTGGGGGATTTAGCCTCGTTAATGCTGTGGTCGGTGCTTACGCTGAAAGAGTTCCCCTGGTGGTGATTAGTGGAGCTTCCGATCGCTCGATTCGCCGGGATAATTTATTATTACACCACACCACGGGCGATTATAATCTGCAATTTTCGCTCATGGAAAAAGCCACGGTTGCCTCGGTTATTCTCACTAATTCCGCCCAAGCAGCCAGTCAAATCGATCAAACTTTAGCAGCTTGTTTGCATCACAAACGTCCCGTATATATCGAAATTCCCCGGGATCTGGTCTATCGTCCCTGTATCCCCTCAGAAAAGCCAATTTATTTAACCGATAATCTCACGGATACCGCCGCTTTAGAAGAAGCCATTGAAGAAGCGGTTTTTTTATTAGAAAAAGCGGAAAAACCAATTATTTTAGCCGGGGTAGAATTCCATCGGTTTAAACTCCAAGATAAGTTGCTGAAACTTTTAGAAGTAACGGGTTATCCCTTGGCCACCACTATTTTAGGTAAGTCGTCAATTTCAGAAATGTTGCCGCAATTTATCGGCACTTATGTGGGGGGATTAAGTCGCGAATACGTTCAGAAACGGGTGGAAAATGCCGATTGTGTCCTCTGTTTAGGGGCGATCATGTCCGATATGAATTTAGGCGGATTTACGGCTAATTTAAATCCCAATAATTTGATTAATGCCAACTCCGAGAAAGTAAAAATTAAACATCACTTCTATCAACCAGTATTCTTAGGTAATTTTATCGATGGTTTAATTAACAAGCTAAGTCACAAAGAAGCGGCTAAACTAGAAATTAAACCCGCAGCCGAATTGAAGAATTTAGAATTTATTGCTGTGCCAGAGCAAAAATTAACTAATGCTCGTTTTTATGAGCGAATGAATCATTTTATCGCTCAAGAATCTTTTGTTATTTCCGATACGGGGGACGCAATTGTTGCCACAATTGATTTATTAATGCCGCAACAAACCGACTTTATTGGTCAAGCATTTTATCTCTCTATTGGTTATTCAATACCCGCCTGTTTAGGAGTAGCTTTTGCCGCACCAAATACTCGTCCTATCGTCTTTGTGGGGGATGGTGCTTTTCAAATGACTGCCCAAGAACTTTCGACAATTATCCGTCACCATCTCAATCCAATTATCTTTTTAATTAATAACGACGGTTACACGATCGAGCGGGTAATTCAGGATAATATTTATAATGATCTACAACCGTGGAAATATCACCAATTACCAGCAGTATTTAACGGGGAAAGTTGGAGTTGTCAAGTCAGGACAGAAGGGGAATTAGAAAAGGCTTTATCAATTGCCCAGGATAACATCGATCGCCTATCATTTATTGAAGTACATCTCGATCGTTTTGACTGTTCCCAAGGCTTAACTCGTTTAGGTCAAGCTTTACGTTCACCCCATGCTTAGACTGGTTATGCTATTAGGTTTTGACTGTGTGAAGCTGCCCTAAGACACCAGACTGAAACTCTTTTCGCTCCCAAGAGTCAACAATTAAGATACAATCGGTATCTTAATCAAAGTGTGATGGTGACAACCGCAACTAAAAACCCTATGAATGCTTTATGGAAACAAATCACCCTACTGAACTTTTCCCCCGCTTCTTGGTCAAAATATAGCTATCTGCATCGTTTCGTCGGCCTTTTTAGTCAATGGCGACAGGGTAGCCAGTTTGTGCAGTGGACAGAAATGATGGGTGCGCTGTTAATCTCTCTTCTTATCGCCACCGCGCCGTTTTTCTCCACCAGTCAAATCGGTTTTTTATTGTTAGCAATAGCGGGTTATTGGCTACTCTTAACCCTTGTGGATGAAGGCAAAATCGGGGTGACACCGATTCACATTTTGGTACTTTTATACTGGGGAATTGCCACGGTTTCTACGGCTTTTTCTCCCGTTAAAACCGCAGCTTTGGAAGGATTAATTAAATTAACTCTCAATCTCATCTTTTTTGCCTTTACTGCCCGAATTATGCGCTCGCCACGCCTAACAAATTGGATTCTGACTACTTTAGTTTTAACCGCCTTAGCAGTCAGCATCTACGGCATTCGCCAGCAAATTTTTGGTGCGGAACAGTTAGCAACTTGGAACGATCCTACTTCAGAATTAGCGGGGGATACTAGGGTTTATAGTTATCTCGGTAATCCTAATCTATTAGCTAGTTATTTATTCCCCGGTATTGCTTTTAGCGGTGCAGCCTTGTTTGTGTGGCAAGGATGGCTACCGAAAATTTTAGCGGCTTTATTAACTTTAGCCAATGCCGCTTGTTTATTTTTTACCGAGAGTCGTGGCGGTTGGATTGGTTTGATGGTCTTAGGAATCGTCTTCTTATTGCTATTATTTTATTGGTTCAAAAATTATCTACCAGTATTTTGGCAAACATGGCTTTTACCCTTAGTTTTAGGTGGTTTAGCCGTGGTGATTTTAGGGGCGATTTTATTGGTGGAACCGCTGCGAATTCGGGTGATGAGTATTTTCGCCGGCCGGGGAGATAGTAGTAATAACTTTCGGATTAATGTTTGGGATGCAGTTATTCGCATGATTCAAACTTATCCGCTTTTGGGCATCGGACCGGGTAATGATGCTTTTAAGAAAATTTATCCCCTATTCATGAAGCCAAAATACACGGCTTTAAGTGCCTATTCCGTGCTATTAGAAATCATGGTAGAAACGGGAATTATTGGTTTTACCTGTTTCCTCTGGTTATTAGTCACAACTATCGGTCAAGGCATCCATCAAATTAAACTTTTACGGGATAAAATGGATAGTCAAGGCTTTTGGTTAATCGGGGCAATTGCCGCTATGGCTGGAATTCTTGCCCACGGTTTCTTTGATACGGTTTGGTATCGTCCCCAAGTTAGTACCCTCTGGTGGTTAGTTTTGGGTTTAATTGCTAGTCGTTGTTCTTCCCCCGCTAGGGGTTTTGATCGTGGCAATTCTCTCCTCTAGAGGGGCGAAATGGGGAAGCATTGAGGAGTTATTTCAAATTACGGATAGGACTGCTAGTCAAGGGGATTTGAAGCTCGTGTAGGTGTAGGCGAGGGGGATTATTAAGAAAAATCACAAACCCTCCATCCTACCATCTCTGGGTGGCTAAAGCAAGAGATAATCAAATTAGATTGTTTCCCAGTTTCTTCTGCGCTTGGCGCGATTTCCTAACTGCAATAACGAGAGTAAATCCCTGTGGCCGTTATAGAGACGAGGGAGGAAAATAATGGATCGTTCTCTTAAGTGGGCCGTCGCGATTGTCATA
>SFAU01000241.1 GCA_007096045.1 Microcystis novacekii Mn_MB_F_20050700_S1
ACGGTCTTTGTGTTCAACAATTAAAACATTATAATTGGGGTCAACTAGAATTTTGGCTAATTGTTGGCGATTATCGTTTAATCCACTGCCTACTTCTTTGACAACTTTGTAGATTTTGTCGCCTCTGGCAACAGCATAATCTTTTAATCGGTCAGCTTGTCTATCTAGATTGTCTTTATTTTCGGCGCTGGAAACTCTTGCATAAATGCAAGCTATCAAGTCGGGTTTTGAAGGGTTGTCATCCGTTATGATAATTGTACCCGAAGGCAATTGATAACCTGTTAAATTCCCTTGTTTCCACCACCGCCAAGCCGTTCGATAACTTATTCCTGCTTTTTTTGCATATTCTGATAGTTTCATGTCTGTATATTACCATGCCTGACTATATCTGACTATATTTGTATTGAAACTTTACAATACCTAGTTTTGCTCAATAGGGCGACGAAAGGTGAAAGGCTCTTATCAATTTGGCACTTTAGCGAGCGGGACGGTAATTTTTAGGGAGAAGCGGGAAAATTATCGAATAACCACGAAAGCAAGGAAACGATTAAACCAGCAGAAAAGGAGATAATCGCCACGATCGCCTCGCTGCCAAGATAACGCGATAAAAAACTGCCTTGAATTTGGGCGATCGGTAGTCGCGGATTTAACCCCACTTGGATGCTGTTGGTATTGCCGGAAACGCTCACTTCTAAACCTTGTGAGGCTTCGGTAAATTGAATTTTTGGGGAAAGAAAAAGAAAATAGATAAGCCTATTGCGATGACACCCATCAGATTATCAGATTCGGGAATGGTTGCTGCTGTGGTAACAGAAACCAGAGCCTGATTAGGAGAAAAAAGCGCAAAGGTACGGTTTGCATCAATAGCGATTCCATATATATCCAAATTAATAATGTAATTTCTCTCACAAGAGCACATTCCTCCGTTTTGATAGATCTGCTCCAAGAATTCTTGCCATTTACGACCTTGATAATACGATCCATAATTTCCCAGGACAGCACCAAACAAATCAGAAGGATAAGTAAAATTGCCTTGGCTATCAATGACCCAAAAACCCGAGAAGGCAGATTGTTGGGGAATAACATAATCCCCCGTGTTTTGCGTCTCACCTAAAGCAATTAAAGCGGGATAAGTCGTTGTTAGGACATTATCAATGGCATTCCTTGCCGCTTCTGCACCCTGAGCATTTAGCCAAAAGGTGGGTTGCAGATTTAAATTAGAGGGATTGCCGAATAAATTGCTAAAAGTATCCTGAACAAAATTAACATTGTAGGAAGAATTATTGACGACTAGATCTTTAATGCCGGTGATATTTCCCTGGGCGTTAAACTGAACATTAGCCGCTTTAGCTGAGGGGAGCGCAAAGCTGAAAACTGAAGCTAAAATCGTTAAACCGAGGATTTTGGTCTGTTTAAACATGATTCTTTCTGTGATCCAGATAGTTAAATTAATCCATCTATTATAGCACAAAATATTCTGACAGGGGGACAAGAAGGCTGAAATCCATGTATCGTAAGCTTTTCATGGTTTTAGCTCGAAAAAGTTCGCCGCACCATCTCTCACTTATTGATAATAATTCCTAGTAAGCTCGCTCCGAAGCCTTTGTTGGCAAGTTTTCTAGCTCGCTTGTCCCCCTGTCAGCAAAATATTCCCAGAACATTTGGCTATTAGACTTCTGGCAAAAGTAAGCTCTTGATCTGCAACTTTATACCTCACTATTGAGCAGCTTATCCATCTGCCAACCTAACTGAGTTGGCTGCTGATAAACCTTTTTTAAAGTGTTAATATACCAGCTATAAATTGGGGGAATATCTTTAGTTTGAGTGAAATACATCACATCCGTTACTCATCTTACAATCCCCAAAGGCGACAAAACGAAGTGATTTTGAGATGGATTCATCAAACTATCCTAGAAAGCTGAAGATGTATCTGGACTTAAAGATAATTTTCCTCGCCGGCTAAACGTAAAACCTCAAGATAAAGACTTGAAGCAATTCTAAACTTAGCTTGACCTATTAAATTATCCATAATAGGTTTAATTTCAAAAATCAAACCTTGGCTTTTTGCTTCTAATAAAACGCCTAACAAACCAGTAATATTTAATCCTTCATTCAGAGCAATTTTTCTACCCAATTGCTCATCAATAATCAACAACTCTGCATCCAATTCAAGAGCAAGTGCTATTGCCTCAGCTTCCCCGCTATCTAAATTTTGTCCTTGCAAATGCTGAACTTTTCTCCAGTTAGTTACTGGACAAACAGTGATCCAATCTTGAGAAGGAATTAAACCTGCTTGCGGATAGATAGTTCCTACTTTTGCAATTTCATTAGCGACAGCATTAGGAATGGTAATTCTTCCATAAACCTCTCGAATGAGCATTAATTTATTAATAGCAGCTAGATTGGTTAGAGGCGAAGTATTACAAACAATTTTCATAATCTACCCAATCGTTTGAGAGTGTTTACATCTTCATGCAAATCCTCAATATCGTAATGAATATACATATCTTTACTAGCTAGAAGATGTTGAAATTCAATTAAATTGATTCCCAATAGATTGCTTGCCTTACCTATACTAATTCGCTTTTTCTCATACAACATCAAGACAACTTCTTGCAATAGTTCCTCTTCTGATAAACCAGAAGCTTGAAAAATCTCATCAGGAATGACAACGCTCATAATTAGGACAGATTAATTTGATTTATCTTTCTCCTTCTATTATAGTGCCGCTAAGTCCTCTGGTATTGCGCCCAAACCTTTGCAGACATGACAGACATAAACCAATATCCTCAGCGCGATTCAGACTTGGCTAGAGGAAATAGAGGTTTAGATGAACTAAAGAGTTAGTCAATAGTGGGTAAAATGTTCGTGTGTGGGACATTTTGAAACCCACGGATTTGCCATCGTGCGGCAAATCATTCCCACTTCCATGGCGCGTTACGTCCCATAAATTCCCAACTCATTTTTTCCCCATGACTAAACCCTTAGACTCCCTGAAACAGCCCAATCCCTCGGAAAAAACAGCCCCTAGAGATGATTGGTTAGATAGCGAACTATCTCGTTTAACGGCAACCCTGAACCCCCCTTACGCAAGTTATGCCGCCAAATCACCGATATCCTGCCTATCGCTTGGATTACCGACTCTCCCCACCAACCACCCCCTAACGCCGCCTCCACCGTACAGCCTAACAAGGCAGTGGACAAACTGCGATTGTTGACATCTTGCTTGCGCCTAACCCAGCCTACATTTAGATTTCGGGGGCTTTTAGGGAATAAAGTGAGAAACTAGGGTTTTTTGCCTTTGCCTGTTGCACTAAACTGGGGAGAGAATGGCGGGCTAGGGCGGTTAATTGATTGGTGGTAGCATCATAAATTGTCGTGGCCACTTTGGGATAGAGTCCAATACCGATAATTGGCACTAATAGAGAAGCGATGATAAAGACTTCCCGGGGTTCCGCATCCACTAGGGCATGGTGTTCTTCTAATTCCTTATTTTCCGGCCCGTAGAGAATTTCTCGCAACATGGACAAGAGATAAATCGGGGTGAGAATGACACCGATAGCCGCTAAAAAGACGATAATGACGCGGAAAGTGGGACTATAGGCATCACTGGTGGCAAAACCGATAAATACCATTAATTCCGCCACAAAACCGCTCATCCCGGGCAAAGCCAGGGAAGCGAGGGAACAGGTGGTCCACATGGCAAAAACTTTCTTCATTTTCTTGCCGACACCGCCCATCTCGTCTAACATCAGGGTATGGGTGCGATCGTAGGTACAACCGACCATAAAGAATAAACTCGCCCCAATCAGTCCGTGGGAAATCATCTGTAACATCGCCCCACTTGTACCAATATCGGTAAAGGAAGCCATACCAATCAGGACAAATCCCATGTGAGAGATGGAAGAATAGGCAATTTTGCGCTTAAGATTGCGTTGGGCAAAGGAGGTGAAGGCGGCGTAGATAATATTAACTACCCCTAAAATCACCAAAACGGGAGCGAAAACGGCGTGAGCATCGGGTAACATCCCCATATTCATCCGTAGGAGCGCATAACCACCCATTTTAAGCAAAATTCCCGCTAGTAACATATGGGCAGGGGCAGTGGCTTCGCCGTGGGCATCCGGTAGCCAAGTATGAAGGGGGAAAATCGGCAGTTTTACCCCGTAGGCAATCAGAAAACCAGCGTAGAGGAATAATTGTAGTTTCAGGGGGAAGTCTTTACCAGCAATAGTCACCATGTCAAAGGAGACGGTATCGCCATAAAAAGCCATCGTCAGCGCCGCTACAAGGATGAATAGGGAGCCTCCGGCGGTGTAAAGGATAAATTTGGTGGCTGCGTAGAGACGGCGTTTACCGCCCCAAATGGAGAGGATGAGATAGACGGGGACTAATTCTAATTCCCAGACGAGGAAGAACAGTAACAGATCCTGTACGGCAAACACCGCAATCTGTCCCCCGTACATCAACAGCATCAGGAAGTAGAATAGTTTCGGTTTAAAAGTGACCGGCCAAGCCGCTAAGATAGCCAGAGTGGTGATAAATCCCGTTAAGATAATCAGGGGCATGGAGAGGCCATCGGCTCCTAATGACCATCTTAGGTCAATTTCTGGCAACCATTGGTAACTTTCCACTAATTGCAAATTGGGATTAGCGAAATCGTAACTGCTATAGAAAGCGTAGATAATTAGGGCAAAGTCGATTAATCCCACCGTCAGAGCAAACCATCTCACGGTTTTACCGTCTTTATCGGGAATTATGGGAACCAATAAAGCGGCGACGATGGGAAAAAGGATGATGGCAGTTAACCAAGGAAAGTTCGTTAGATTCATCGGCTGTTTTAATATTTATTTAATCGTCAGAATCGAGAAATTAAGCTAAGGCCTTTTGACGGTTTTACCTAGCAAAACCGCCTTTTTTTCGCTTGTTCTCGCGGTTACATTTGACTGCACCTAACTCAATCTAGCAATTATTCTCCCGTCCTTGTCTGTTAATATTGTTAAGTTTCAAGAGACTGCTGGCCTAATTAATGTTTGAGAGTTCAAAAATGGGAAAAATAGCGATGAAGTTGCAGAAAATCTCTAAATAAGTAGGTAGGTGTTAAAAATTGTCGGCTCCATTGAAGGTAGGGTTGATTCATGAATCAACCCTACGATCAATCAACCCTACGATCAATCAACCCTACGATCAATCAACCCTACGATCAATCAACCCTACGATCAATCAACCCTACGATCAATCAACCCTACGATCAATCAACCGATCAATCAACCCTAGTAAGCTAAACGGCTTTTACTTCGGATCACCGATATAGACTCCAAAAGGGTTATAGCTATTGGATCATGCAGGTTAAGCGCCGTTTAGCTTAGCAAGGGGGAAAGGGATAGTTCAGTTTAATCGGGCAGATCAAAGAGAACACCCGTCATATAACGCTCTGCCCATTCCCACCCGAAGGCTTTTTCTAGTACACGCCGAGTTTTATCGTTTTTTTGCTGTTGACTACAATAATCCCGTTGTCCCTGTAAATAAATGTGCGCTTCTTCCCCAGAAAGAGGCTGACTTTCCCTAGCACATTTGCAGTGAATTGTCAAGAAATCTGTTACTCTTTGTAAAAATTGTCGTTCCTCGGCGGCGGTTTCGGGACGAATAAACAGACAATATTCCGAGAAAATATGACCCCAAGAGGGCAAATCACGAGCTTGAGCGAAATTAGCCCCAGGTAAAGCCGCTAAAGCTTGATTATAGGCACTAGAGAGAGTTTTATCGCCACTGGTGGGAGAAAGATCCACAATAGCGGCACTGATTCCCGCTTTGCCGGAGACTATATCACATCCGAACATCGGCAGCGGATATTCTGGACGGGGGAACATGACACAGTGAAGGATATCCAAACCATTGCCCAGTTTAGCCAGTTCTAGGTGCATTTTGCGGAACTGGGGAGTTTGATAGCAGCGATTCTCGATAATTAATTTTTCTCCTTCTAAACGTCCCTCCACATAGCCTAAACCTTCTGGCAACTCAAAGGGCGACAAATCAAGATAATTTTCCCAGTCGGACAAAATTGCTGTGGCTAATTGTCCAATCAGGGGATGAAGTAACGGTAAAATTTCAGGGTTGGTAACGGCTATCATAGGTCAGTTATCAGTTATCAGTTATCAGTCATTAGTCATCAGCTTTTTTCTCCCCATCTCCCTATCACCCTATCTCCCCATCTCCCCATCTCCTGACATCTAAAATCCACTTTACCCCAGGGAGCGATCGAGATTAGAACTGGGAAATATAAAATTAACTTCTTTGTCCTTCTCCCAATTTACCCTATGGTTAGCAGTGCCGCTCGTCCAAGACCTTCCTTAAAAACCCTCTGGCAAAAGATAGAATCTTCTCCCTTGCCAGAAACCGAAGAATCGATTATTTTAAGAATTCTGGTGCAAGCTTTAGTAATCGTCGGTATTATCGCCACCGATGTGGCTACCGATAGTTATACCAGTATTTGGGCTGTTCCTCTCAGTATTATCGGCGGAATCTGGAGTTGGCGACGCAGGAAAAAGCGCAATATTGGGGCAAAATTTTGTATAGCGATCGGAATGTTAGTGGTGTTGGCGCTATTCTTGGGTAATATCGTTGCGATGCAGGATAGTCGCATTGCCCTAACACAATTATTAATTCAACTGCAAATTCTCCATAGTTTTGACCTGCCCCGACGCAAAGATTTAGGTTATTCTATGGTAATCGGTTTAATTCTCTTGGGAGTCGCCGGGACAATCTCCCAAACCCTCGCTTTTGCGCCTTGGTTAATCCTCTTTCTGCTTTTAGCCCTACCTACCCTAGTTTTAGACTATCGTTCTCGTTTAGGTTTAGATAATCTCAATCAGAGTCTCCCTTTCTTCTCAAGGAAACCCCCGCGTCTAGCCACAAAAAAATTAGTTTCCCTGCAAAATTCTCCCCTTTCTCCCAAACGTTTCGGGATTTTCTTTCTGACAATTCTCCTCTTGGGATTGACAATTTTTGCTCTGATGCCGCGTTTTCCGGGTTATCAAATTCAATCTTTTCCCGTCAATAGTCCCGAAGGTATGGAAAATCAGGATTTTGAACAGGGAGACCGACAAATCGTTAACCCCGGCTATGTGCGCGAGGGTGAAACGGGGAATGGTGGCGTAAATGGCGGTAATAGTCCCACTGTTGGGTCAGGACAACTAGATCCTACCTTTTATTACGGTTTTAACAGCCAAATGAACCAAAATTTGCGGGGAAGTATGACTCCCCAGACAGTCATGCGGGTACGTTCTCAAGCCCCCGGATTCTGGCGAGCGATGGCCTTTGATCGCTATACTGGTCAAGGGTGGCAAATCTCGCGAGATCAGGAAGTAGAGGATTTAAATCGCAGTAGTTGGTCCTATCGCTTTTTTGTGCCGTTACCCGCAACCCAGGCCAAAACTCATCAGGTAGTCCAAACCTACAGCATTGTCTCCAGTTTACCGAATATTATCCCTGCTCTTACCTCGCCCCAGTATCTCTTTTTTCCTACCCGACAGGTATCTTTGGACCGAGAAAATAGCTTAAGGTCGCCGGGGGGATTAGCGGAAGGGCTAACTTATACTGTAATCTCACAAGTGCCGGAACGCAATCGCAGCCAACTGCGATCGGACACAGAAACCTACCCTAAGTCTATTCTCAAGTATTATTTAGAAATTCCTGCCGAAATTGCCCCGAAAGTCCGCCGAAAAACCGAGGAATTGCTGGCCAAATCTCCCACACCTTTAACCTCTCCCTACGAGAAGGCCTTATATTTAGCCCAAGCATTGAAGCAAAACTACGAATTAAAAGCCGATTTGCCCTTTTTAGCCGAAAATGAGGATTTAGTCTCGGCCTTTTTGTTTCGTTTTCAGGGGGGTTACGCCGATCATTTTTCCACCGTGTTAACGATTATGTTACGCTCGCTCGGTATTCCTGCCCGATTAGCCACCGGTTTTGCCCCTGGCCAGTTTAATCCTTTCACTGGCTTTTATGTTGTCCAAAATACGGACGCTTACGCCATCACAGAGGTGTTTTTCCCTGGTTACGGTTGGTACACTTTCGATCCTATCCCGGGCCACGAATTAATTCCCCCATCCTTTGAGGAAGCGGAACCTTTTAGCGTCCTCAAGCAATTTTGGCAATGGGTAGCCGGATGGTTGCCCTCTCCAGTAACGGGTTTTCTCGGTCTGATTTGGGAAAATGTTATCGTTACTATCGGTCAGTTATTGGCCTGGTTATGGCGCTTTATTTCTGGCAGTCTTTTCGGGGGAATCCTCGGCGGTTTAGTCGGGGTCGTCTTCGGTTACGCTAGTTGGTTAGGATGGCTACAGTTCCATCGTTGGCGTCGGGGTCGCAAGTTGGCAAAACTACCACCGATCGAGCGTTTATACCAGCAAATGTTAGGAATCTTAACAGAAGCCGGTTATGGCAAACATCCCGCTCAAACCCCTTTAGAATACGCTGCCGCCGCCCGCATTGTCCAACCGCCCCCAGTGGCGAATATTATCGAGGAGATTGCTCGCGCCTACGTTGATTGGCGTTATGGCGGAAAATCGGCTAATATTGAGAGATTACGCCAACGTTTTCGAGAATTTGTCAAGTTGGTGAAAAAGTGAGCTTGAGGTTATAGTTAGGGTTTGCTGAAAAAGTTTTTCAGCAAATCCTAAATAATCAGTCTTTAATAACTGGATTTAGTATTACTTAGTCCTCCTTTGATAAATGGCGATCGCATTGCACTAATCCGATGGCTTCGACTAAAATAAATATGCTAGGATTGCGGCCTAGCTTAAATAAACACTCATTCCTCCACTGACAAGATATCATCATGGAGCTACCAGCCTTTGATCATAACCTTCATCAGTCCGATACTACCCACACTTTACCTACTCATGCGGATTCGTCGCTGGATTTGCACGACCACCAAGATTTGTTAAACGACCCTAATTTGGGAGTTCACCACGATCCCTTTGTCCGATCTAATATCAGCATTTATGAGCCTCATCATATCCATAATGCTTTTGAGCATCAGGGTTTAGCAGATTATCAACCCCATCACGCTAATGGTTTATTAGACCATCAATATTCTCAAGTTGATCATCCTTCTCATTTTGATCAAGGTTTTGAGAACCAGCACTTAGCAGATTATCACCCCCATCATGCTAACAGTTTCCCAGACCATCAATATTCCCACGCAGATCATACTTCCCATTGGGATCATCTTTCACAGCGATCTGGTTCTGAGAGGGCTTCTGAGTTATTAAGTAAAGCCAATGAACTGGAGAAACGGGCTAATGAAAGTTTAATCTGTACCGTAGCTTAGAAAAGGGGGAGTTAGCCGGAGACTGTTCATAATCTACTTAGGCTGGCTATACCCTAAAAAAATCGTAATCTCGCCTTCTATTGGAATAAATTTTCAAAAGGATATGTATTTTTCCAGCGATAAGTGTTAAAGTCTCTATAATCAACAGAAAGAATACGACCTTGATCTAATTCTTCTGCTAAAATCACTAAAGAAGCATCAGCCAAATCCATTGGTAAATCACGATATCTTTGCATTAGTTCTTCGATTCGTAGGCAATGAATAGGTTTAAGATCAAATACAGTTAAATTACCCTTGTAAATTTTATTAATCAAAGATATTGGCGCATTGATACCGACTCTTTTTTGTAGCAAATAACAAGTTTCAGTGATGACACACCAAGTTGTAATTAATTCTTCCTTAGCACAGCGTTCAAACAAAGTTTTTGCTGTTTTATGTGCATTATCTTTCTTATTAGCAAGGGCTAAGAAAAAACGGCTCTTCGTTACTCTTTATGCTAAATCAACATACAAGATGCCAAGATAACATACTTCTAACCCAAAAATTCCGAAAGTTTCTAAAGCCATAGGCTCTCCGTTTTATTAGTTTAAGTTTATTGTTGATTCCCTCGACCACCCCATTCGTGGTCCTTCGCTCGAAATAACTAATAATTTCTCCAACCCAGTTTCGGATTGTTTGACAACTCTTG
>SFAU01000242.1 GCA_007096045.1 Microcystis novacekii Mn_MB_F_20050700_S1
TTTCCGAAAGTCCTTGACTTGTTTCAGTTTTTCTATTAAGCTCAACATATATTTAAAAGGTTGGCGGTCACTTCTCATTTTACAAAGACAGTGATCGCTTTTACTTTTGATATTCTGATCGGAGAATGAAACAGCCCTACCCAAAACCCACTGTTCAAACCCTTCACTCCATTTTGAAAGGCAAGAGTAAGACTGATTCTGTATTCTGTGCTACCGTTTGAATTGGGAATTACTGATCCTCTCTATCCTCAATTGTTAGTGGTGCTTGGGCGCTATATTGTGTTCAATTACTCGTCATCCCAGTCATGCCTTTGAGCGGTCAAGTGAAATCGATTTTTTTTCTTATCCTCTTTCTCCTCAGTATTCTAGGGGGCATTCTACTGGCTTCGCTACTTAAACAACCAGCGATCGCCCAATCGCCTTCCTCGGATACAGTGCTGAATCGTTATCAAATTGGACAGCAAACCTATCTAGAAAATTGTGCCACTTGCCATATTGCCATTCCTCCGAGCATCCTACCGAGTCAAACTTGGAAAAAAATCCTAGAAAATCCTAATTCTCACTATGGTATCCGTTTAAAACCAATTGTTGGCATTACTCAGCGTCTTATCTGGGATTATCTCAGTTATTCTTCCCGCCCTCTTAGCGAGACTACTTTTGTTCCCCTCTTAATTGAACAGTCCAGCTATTTAAAAGTTTTGCACCCTAGGGTCAATTTACCCACTCCTCTCGGTCACACCACCTGTGTCACCTGTCATCCCAACGCTTCCCGCTACGATTATCAGACCCTTACCCCCATCTGGGATAATGCAGCCTAATCAGTGATCAGTGATCAGTGATCAGTGATCAGTTTTCAGTTTTCAGTTTTCAGTTTTCAGCTTCTGAAGGCAAGGGGCAACAGGCACTCGTGCAAAAGACAGAATCTGACAATTCTCCTACCTAAAAAGAAGGTTAGAAACTAAGCACATCAAAGCTTTTAGCTTAACCAATTAGGTCTTAGATTCGGCCCTTGTTTTCAGATGTGAGTTTTTAGTTCACTGATTACTGATGACTGTTTACTGATCACTGAGAGGAGGTGCAGTTAGGGTGATTTCGCCGATTTGGCCAGCTTTACCCATTAATTGGGCGGGTTTTTCGTTAAGAGAGATTTTAACACCGCCAGCATTGCCGGATCGAATTTTTAAACTCTTTTGGGCTTTCCAAGTTTGTTTAGTACCTGGTTGGAGAGTGCCTTCATGGACTTTTTTGCCATCGGCAATTACCCTTACCCAAGCGGCCTGTTCAATAGTTACCTCAGCTGAGAGGGGAACTTTTGGCTGAGGAGAAGGGGAAGGAGAGGCTACCGGCGCGGGAGGGACTACCAGCGCGGGGGAAACCACGGGGGAAGGAGAGGGAGTAACGGCAGGGGGATTAGAGAGAGGGGGACGGAGGAAAAGATAGCCAATACCGCAAAATATGCCCGCCAGCAAGCCTAGCCCGACATACATCCCGAAAGAGCCTGATTTAGCCGGTTGGGGGCCAGTTTCTGGGGCTGGTTTTTCCGGTTTCACCCGTTCCGCTTTCGGGGCAGCGGGTTCAGCCTTGGGGAGAGGGGTAACTTTTGTGGGCAGTCTTTTCGGGATAGTCACCTCTTGGGCTAATTGTTCCGCACTAGGAGACAAGCGATCGGCCAAAGCTTTACCATCAATTTTTAGGGCATCACCGTAGCGTTTGATAAATCCCTTGACATAAATTAATTCTGGTAATTTCTGCCAATTCCCCGTTTCCAACGCTTCTAGCATTGGTACTCTAATCATCGTCAGGGCGGCGATATCGTCCATGCTCAGGCAGCTTTCTTCCCGTTTTTGACGTAAATAAGTCCCGATTTCCTTGATTTGTTCGGCTTGTAGGGGACTGAGTTGACTCATAATTCCAGTCATAATCTATACCAATTAGATGATAATCTCGATTTTGTTATTTTGGGATAATCTGTTTACCTTGTCATCATTACCGGCGAAAAGGTTCCAAAAACTAGCAAAAATCGGCAATACTTGCAAAAGTTAAGTTTTTTATCCTAGGGTGACTGCATTCACCAGCCAGTACATACATTTGTTCTCAATGCTTGTTTTTCTCCAACTCTCAGCTGATCGCTAATTATGACCTGGCTGAATAAATCTAAAAACCTTGTTGGATAAAACTTTTAGACCTTTTTGAAATCCAAAAGTGTCGGGCATGGGAGTGATCAGGGGGAAAATTCCAGGACTTTTTCCCTGAAAATTAGGTAATTGACCACCGAAAATCGCTAAAACCCTACACCCTACACCCTACACCCCACACCCTGCCCCCAGGAAAAACTTTTTGCCGCAAACCCTAATTATGACCTTTATTCCCCATCCCGACACCACAACCCTTCACCTTACCTGTGCCGTAGTCACGGTGAGCGATACTCGTACCCCAGAGACGGATAGGAGTGGCCAAATAATTCAAGAGTTACTAACTCGATCGGGTCATGATATCGGCCTATATTTAATTATCCCCGATCAACCCTTACAAATTCAAGCAATCCTACCAGAGATTAGCAATCAAAATCGGATAAAAGTTGTAATTCTTAATGGGGGTACGGGTATTGCTCCCAGAGACAATACCTATGATGCTTTAGTCCCTTTATTAAGGATTACTTTGCCCGGTTTTGGCGAATTATTTCGTTATCTCAGCTATCAGGAAATTGGCTCCCGTGCCATGGCATCAAGGGCAATAGCTGGGGTTTATCAAAACTTATTAGTCTTTTCTCTCCCTGGTTCCACTAATGCCGTTAAATTAGCCCTAGAAAAACTGATTCTTCCCGAAATTTTACATCTGGTTAAACAGATGAATGGATAATTTATTGGGATTTGATCTGGGCTGAAATTTCTTGAAAACATACATCCCAAAAATAGCCAGCTAGATTCACAGCACTTAACAGTTTAGGAATTCCTTCACTTAGACTAGCAAAACCTTGATTTTTAAGCTGGAGAAAATCGATAGCGATTGCAAAAGTTAAAAGTGCTAAAGCGATGATTAAAATTTGGTAATAAGTTTGTCTTATTCGCCGCCAAAATGCTAAACCATAAATCAGAATTGCGAGGCCATAAACAGAGATAGTCAAAAATTTGGGAATATTAAAATAGAGGAGAATGATATGAATTCTGAAGATTTCATTGATGGCAAACAGTCCCGTTATTATGCCAGAAACCAGTAAAAAATGGCGAGAATTACTAAAACTTGTCTCCCCAGACAATAAAGCATAACTAAAAAGGCAAACAATCGGGGGCAGACAACAAAGCAATTGAAAAGAATGGGTTAATAAACCAGCGAGCGGAGTTGGGGGAGTAGCGGGAGGATAAAATAAAAGACTAGAGGGTAATTCTGCCCAATCAACCCAAGCAATCAAAGCTAAAACCAAGAGGAGAACGACAAGATTTATTTTCTGAAAATGCTGTTCTCGTGAGGACATAAGTATAGCAGTTTATAATTGTGGCTATTAATCACGGTATAATTGACAAAGTGCCGCTTTCTACCCGCTCGATCTAAATAAGGAAGCGCCAAGCATTTCCCCAGTTGTGTTAAGGACAATTTTCTCGGTTTTCTATGCTCGCTCAAAAAGAACTTTTGTGTTTATTACAATTGGCTAGTCCCATTTTACCCGTCGGGGCCTATAGTTATTCCGAAGGGCTAGAAACCCTCGTCGAAAAGGGGATTATCTCCAATAGTGCCACCTTAAATGATTGGTTAGAGCGATCGCTTGGTCAAGGCTCGATTCGCTTAGAAACGGCTGTTTTGGTGAGGGTATATCGTTGTTTTTGTCAAGAAGATTTTACAAAACTTAATTATTGGGACAATTGGTTATCGGCAACGCGAGAAACAGCCGAATTAAGACAACAAAGCTGGCAAATGGGGCGATCGCTGTTAAACTTATTGCGGGAGTTAGCAGCGGACAGAGATAATCTACCGGAACAGGCTAATTATGCCACCGCTTTTGCGATCGGGGCAAGTCATTGGCAAATTGGGGAAGAATTAGCGGTTTTAGGCTATTTACACAGTTGGGCAAGTAATTTAATCAATGCGGGATTGCGTTTAATTCCCCTAGGACAAACCCTAGGACAAGCGCTTCTGATCGGTTTACAGCCCAGTTTATTAACAGCAACAGCAGATATTATCAGTTTAGCCGATGAAAACCTGAGCAGTTGGAGTTGGGGGCTAAGTTTTGCCAGTATGAACCACGAAACCCAGTATAGTCGTCTATTTCGCAGTTAGAAATTTAGGGAGAAGAGCAGGAGAATGACGTAAAAACCAAATAAGGTATAGTATGATTGAAAAAAATCTTAAGTCCTAGTTCTCGTTTTCTGAGTAACTAAGGGTTTTAAGGAAAGGTGCGAACACTCTACCTAGCCACAGTGTACCAATGTTTAGTCAATCAGAAAAAATTCCCGTTTCGGTGTTAATTCCCGCCAAAGACGAGGAATCTAATCTTCCCGCTTGTTTAGAGAGTGTTGCTAGGGCTGATGAAGTGTTTGTCGTCGATTCCCAAAGTAGCGATCGCTCGATCGAAATATCTACAAACTATGGGGCTAATGTAGTCCAATTCTATTTTAATGGTCGTTGGCCGAAAAAGAAAAACTGGTCCCTTGATAATCTGCCTTTTCGCAATCAATGGGTATTAATCGTCGATTGTGATGAGAGAATCACCCCCGAACTATGGGACGAAATCGCCACCGTGATCCAAGATCCCAACTATAACGGTTATTATCTCAATCGTCGCGTTTTCTTCCTAGGACAATGGATCCGTTATGGTGGCAAGTATCCCGACTGGAATCTGCGCTTATTTAAACATAAGTCCGGCAGATACGAGAATTTAAACACGGAAGATATCCCCAACACGGGAGATAACGAAGTTCACGAACACGTTATCCTCGATGGCAAGGTGGGCTATCTGAAAAATGATATGCTGCATATCGATTTCCGCGATATCTATCATTGGTTAGAAAGACATAATCGTTATTCCAACTGGGAAGCGCGAGTTTATTACAATATTCTCACGGGTAATGATGAAAGCGGCACGATCGGAGCGAACTTCTTCGGTGACGCAGTGCAGAGAAAACGTTTTTTAAAGAAAATTTGGGTAAAACTGCCCTTTAAACCGCTGCTGCGCTTTGTTCTCTTTTATTTTATCCGTCTCGGTTTCTTGGATGGCAAAGCTGGTTATATCTACGGTCGTCTTTTGAGTCAGTACGAATACCAAATTGGGGTTAAATTGTACGAATTACGGCAATTTGGCGGTAAATTAAACGTTAATGTCCAGGCTAATCCCCCGATTAAACCCTCGGAACCTCAACCCGCAGAAATGATTAAATAGGTCCTATGTCCCCAGAAATCCGCACCGATGAGGAAGCGTGGCTAGATCTGCGTACCTACGATCAATCTTGGTTTGATCGCGGTCGTTCTAATCCAATTATCCTACTTTGGTGGTTAGTACAGGGAATTCTTTTTCCCCTCAGTTTGCACCAGATGGACAGCTTTCGCTGTGCTGTTTTGCGGCTATTTGGGGCTAAAATCGGCCTTGGGGTGAAAATTCGCCCGACGGTAAGGGTGACTTATCCTTGGAAAGTGGCGATCGGCGATTATACTTGGATCGGCGATGATGTGGTGATTTATAGTTTAGATAACGTTACCATCGGCAGTCATTCTGTGATTTCTCAAAAATGCTATCTTTGCACTGGCAGTCACGATCCCGGCGATCGCTCTTTCAGCTTAAAAACCACTCCCATCCTCATCGGTAATGGTACATGGATCGCGGCCGATTGTTTTTTGGGTCCGGGGGTAAAAATTGGCTCTAATGTTGTTATTGGGGCAAGGAGCAGCGTATTTGCCGATATTCCCGCTCAAAAGGTCGCTTGGGGCAGTCCCTGTCGTCCTCAATACGATAGAAAGATGAATCCTTAAAATTGGTTCCAAAATGTTAGCAAGAATTGCTAAATTAACAGGATTAACTGGCGTTGCTGATTTGAGATATGAATCTTCTCTTGTGGGATTTTTAAAACCTAGACCCAAACTAACTTTTGGATATGATGCACAGTTGGCATTCATACCTTGATTCAGCAACGCCCAAGATTGTTAATGCACTTTCTCGGCTTAATTATCCCCTGCAATGACTCGCCAAATTCACGACCAATTTGCCAAGGAATATTTAGAAGAACTCTTAGGGGCTCTGGGAACGATTAAAAAGAGCAAGAAAGTAAAAAGTGAGGTTCAAGAAATCGATGTCTGGTTTGAACCAGCCAGTTCAGCATCAAGGACGGAATTACCCTTGGGTTTACTTGCTAAAATGGCGGCGACTTGCTGCTTATTTGAACCCTTCCGTAACCCCCCCTCCGAGGTAGAGATTCGCAGTTGCATCTCAAAGTTATATGCGGTTCATGGCGAAGTCTTAAGGAAGGCGAAAAGGACAAGCAAAACTCTAACAGAAGCTGAACTACCAGTTCTCTGGATTTTAACGCCTACTTTTTCAGCGAGAATGATTGAAGAAGTCGTGGGAATCCCCCCTTCATTCCTACCGGAAGAGGGGATGAAAGAGGAGTGGGGAAAAGGAGTTTATTTTTCCCCTAGCCTGTTCAAAACAAGAATTGTTGCCATCCATCAATTACCAATCAATGAGGAGACTTTATGGTTGAGGGTGCTAGGGAAAGGAGGGACACAGAAACGAGCAGTAGAAGAATTAGTGCAATTGCCTGAAGGTAATCCCTTCCAAGAGAATTTACTGGAAATTCTGGCCAACTGGCGCAAGAATTTAGAGTTGAGAGATAATTTAAGTGCAGAAGAACAGGAGGACATCATGAACTTATCACCAGCTTATCTAAAGCAACGAGAAGAGTGGAAATTAGAAGGAAAGCAAGAAGGCACTTTAGAGGGACAACTTTCCCTGATAACCAGTCTTCTGGAAGGACGGTTTGGCAGCCTAGATGCAGAATTATCTGGTCTGGTGGAAAAGATTGCCCAACTTCCCCTCTCGGAACGCACTGGGTTACTTCTTTCTCTGGCTAATTTATCTCGCTCAGAACTGTTAGAAAGATTCAGGGAAAATTAAACTTTTAATCTCCGAAATAGAAAACGGGTTTCTCCGAGAAACCCGTTTTCTGTGCGTTACTCAACGGATTTAGTATGACAAATGACAAAAACCCCTCCAATTAATGAAGGGGTCTTGTCGGATTTTATTGATGGTTTTAGGAGACTTTTATGGTTTCTTTTTCTGAGGATTTGGATGGTTTTAGTTTGTGCTTGAGGGTTGAGGCTGCGCCTAGTGTGCCGAGCGCGAGAAGGCTTAGGATTGAGGTGGGTTCGGGGACGTTAACATGATAACCAGCCTCTCTTAATAGTCTCAAATCAGATGCTTTAAGACCGTCATAGTCTCTTCCAGGATTAAACACCCCCCACATGATTTCATCATCTTTTGCCCATGGGGGTCTGTTTGCTGGCAGTTTTTGTCCCCAATCACCATCCAAGCCTAATGCGTGTCCAATTTCGTGTTTAGCAACAGCTTGAAAACTATACTGGTTTGCAGGTGGGATTCCTCCTATTTGAAAATACCAAGGCGAGTCACTGTTAAAGTATATTTCACTCTCGCTTAAAACATATACTCCCAAGGCACTACCCCATCCTCTTCCTGAAAAATAACTTGCCTTTTGCCATTGAACTGAAACATCAAAAGTGTCACCCCAGAATAATGTTTCAGTATTACATATAACATCATCCCACTCTTTTAAAGCTTCCTTAAAAATACTCACCCAGTCCTCTTGTGGAGGAGTATCACTGTTAGTAATATCAAAACCAAATGTCAGAGGCATCCCTACTGGGGCGGTTGGTAAACCTTCGGGAACAAAATCAGTTAAAGAATTGGCTCTTACACTTGCACAATTTGCAAAGCTCATCGCTGTAGTGGTTACAGCCGTGCTAAGAATCAAAGTTAAAGTCCAATTTTTCATTGTTTTTCCATGATCGTGTTTTGTTATTTTTGGCGCAATCGCCGTCCCTCCCAGCCAGATCAAGCAATAACCCAACCCAACCCCAAAGGGGATAGCAAAACGATACACATTCCCCCCCCCACAACTGTATCCTAAGCTACATTTTTATAAATATTTACATTCCGCTCCGTCAGGCTTCTTGGGCCAGGTTAAGAGCGATCGCATTCTATCTCTAGTAGTCAACAATGCCGATGACAAGAGCTAAGTTAACATTGAGGGGCATTCAGTTGTTAATTCGTGTAATTCATGACGACAATACTTGTAGAAGCGACCTCGGCTCCTTTGATGATCGATCTTCCTTGGATTATGCTGATGACGGAGGAGCAGTTTTATGAATTTTGTTTAGCCAATCGAGATTTACGCATTGAACGCAATGCCAGTGGAGAAGTGATCGTTATGCCCCCTGCTTTTTCGGATACGGGTAATCGCAATCTTAATATAGCTGTGCAACTGGGGAGTTGGTCAGAACTAGATGGAACGGGACTGGGGTTTGATTCTAGTGCGGGTTTTACGCTGCCCAATGGTGCGACTCGTTCACCCGATGCTGCTTGGATTAAATTAGAACGCTGGAATGCTTTAACAGAAAAACAAAAAGCCTCTTTTGCCCCCATCTGTCCCGATTTTGTCATTGAATTACGTTCTGTCAGTGATACAGTATCCAGTTTGCGGAAAAAGATGGAGGAATATATTGCCAATGGTACTTTATTGGGTTGGTTAATCGATCGCCAAAATCGCCAAGTCTATATTTATCGTCCCCATCAAGAACCGGAGATTTTAAATGCTCCTGAAACCATTAGTGGTGATCCAGAATTGCCGGGGTTTGTGTTAGTAATGGCTAAGATTTGGTAAATGCGATCGCTGCGGACTCCTGTGATGAATTATCAGAGGCGATCGAGATTTTCCCGCAATTCGATCGAATGTGTTATCATTCGGAGCAAATAGAGTAAGTCAGCCTAATTCAACCGTGGTGTGTTGAAGCGGAGGAACCGAATTTGGGGCGAATTTCAGTCAATGAAAAGGACATCTCTCAGTCCTAGCCCGTCAGCTAACTTCGTCGGCATTGGGGGAAGACTGAAGGGAAACAGAATAGGAGATATTCCTGCAAATATTCTGACTCTTTCAGGATTCTTGGTTGGTACTACTCATTATCTGTACCTCAATCCTTATATAAGGGTAAATAACATGAATATTGCGGCTATTTTAGTCGCTGGGCGTGCCACAGGCAGACAAGCGAAAGCTTGGCTGTTTAAGGATGTGGTACTGTATCCGGCGATGGGTTTTATCGGTCTAATTACCCTC
Source organism: Microcystis novacekii Mn_MB_F_20050700_S1 (assembly GCA_007096045.1). GTDB lineage: Bacteria > Cyanobacteriota > Cyanobacteriia > Cyanobacteriales > Microcystaceae > Microcystis > Microcystis novacekii. The sequence continues at coordinate 9,333 of SFAU01000242.1, forward strand.
TGGTGGATAATTGCGACTTTCCGAAGTGAATTGATGCCCAATCCTTGGCAGGCCTTGACTAGCAATCTCGATTATATTCTCCATCCCTTCTATCGTCGCGGTCCGGGCAATCTTGGCATCGGTTGGCTATTGCTGGCCAGTTTGCGACGCGTCTTAATTGGTTTTCTCTTAGGAGCATTAGTAGCTATTCCGGTCGGGTTTCTCATCGGGTTATCCCGGCCGGCTATGCTCATCCTCAATCCGATCATTCAAATTCTACGCCCCGTTTCCCCCCTAGCTTGGCTACCTATCTCTCTGGCCATGTTTGGAGTCGCAGAACCCTCGGCCATTTTTGTTATTTTTATCACCTCCCTCTGGTCAACGATGATTAATACAGCCCTAGGAGTCGGTAGTGTACCCAAAGACTATATCGATGTGGCCAGAGTCCTAGAAATGCCCAAATATCGCCAGATTTTAAAAATTATCCTCCCCGCTAGTTTGCCTTACATTTTTACGGGATTGCGCTTAAGTTTAGGAATTGCTTGGTTAGTCATCGTAGCCGTGGAAATGTTAACCGGAGGTGTGGGAATCGGGTTTTTTCTTTGGGATGAGTGGAATCGCTTAAACCTTAGTTCCGTCTTTCTGGCGGTGATTGTCATCGGCGTTACCGGTTTAATCCTCGATTACCTAATTAGCCGTTTACAAATCCTTGTCACCCATCGTCCCGCTAAACCGGGCAGTTAATACCATGATTCCGCCCATATCTAGACGTACCTTCCTTCAGGGATTGGGGACGACTTTGGTTACTGGTAGCCTGACTGCCTGTACTATCAATGCCAGTCGCAACCCGACGGGATTAACCGAGGCAGCCCTAGCCGTAACCCCGATTATCGATCCGAAAACCCTAGAAAAACCTAACCTCACCGTGGGATATGTCCCCGTCAATGATTGCGCCCCCTTCGCCGTCGCCTGGGAAAAAGGCTTTTTTCGCAAGTATGGACTGAATGTCACCCTCAGTCGGGAAGCAAGTTGGGCGAATTCCCGTGATGGGATTATCTTCGGACGCTTGGACGCTTCTCCCGTGGTCTCCGGGGCGATTACCAATGCGAGGACGGGGGCAGAAGGGGCGCGGGTTGCCCCTCTGTGTGGGGCGATGACTATTCATCGTCACGGCAACGCTATGACTATGAACCGGCCGATGTGGGATTTTGGCCTTCGACCTTGGCGAGAGTATAATGGCAACCTTGAGCAAGCGGGCCAGCAACTGCAAGCCTATTTCCAGAGTATCCCCCCAGAAGAGCGCATCTGGGCAGTGGTCTTGAGTTCCTCCATCTATGAATACTTCCTTCGTTATCTGACGGCATCGATGGGCATTAATCCGATTGAGGAGTTTCGTCTTTTGATTATTCCGCCACCGCAGATGGTCAACAATATGCGTATTGACACAATGCAAGCTTATATGGTGGCCGAACCCTGGAACACTAGGGCGATTACGGGTAACGAAGGAGTCGGTTTTACCTTTGCCCAGGGACGGGAAATCTGGCAAGGACACCCCGATCGCATTCTAGCGGTGATGGAGTCTTTTATCGAAGAAAACCCGAAAACCTATCGCTCTTTAGTCAAAGCGATGATTGAAGCTTGTCAGTATTGCGATCGACCTGAAAATCGAGAGGAAGTAGCGACGATCATTTCCGGGCGCTCGTTTACGGGGGCAAAACCACAATTTACCCGCCCCGGCATTGTTGGGGATTACAACTATGGCGGTTTCGATGATCGAAAACGTCTGGTTAGGGACCTAGCGACGACAATTTTTTTCGCCATGCCGAAAGATATTGCCAAAGCCGATCGCGATCATTCTACCTTTCTCTGGCAGTCCGAAAGTCTTTGGTTAATCACTCAAGCCGCTCGCTGGGGACAGATTGCTGAAATACCAAAAAATGCCGAAGAAATAGCCAAAAAAGCCTGGAGAACCGATTTATACCGTCAAATCGCCGACGATATGGGTATTGCTTGTCCCAGCGATGATTATTACGTCGTACCGCCTGGGGCCTTTATCGATCAAAAAGCTTTTGATCCTAGTGATCTCGTCGGTTATCTCAACAGTTTTGAAATTCGCGCCAATTCACCTCAATTCTTTTATTTGCAGGGATAATTAATTATTATGGCCCAATTCTCCTCTGTTCCTAACTCGCTCTCAAGTTCCTTTTCCGGGGAGGAATTTTTAGAGATTAAAAATATCGTTAAAGCTTATCCTCAAGCTGATGGCAGTAATTTTGTTGTCCTTGATGGGGTCAATCTGACTATTAGTTCCCAGGAATACATTTCGGTGATCGGTCATTCTGGTTGTGGCAAATCGACGCTTTTAAAAATTATCGCCGGCTTAGAACAATCCTCCTCGGGACAGGTGACTTTAGAAGGAAAGTTAATTCGTAAACCAGGGGCCGACCGCATGATGGTTTTTCAACATTATTCTCTTTTGCCCTGGTTGACAGTGCGAGAAAATATTCGTTTGGCGGTGGATGAAGTTCTTAAAAGTGCTAGTAAAGTTGAAAAAAATAGCCTTGTTAATGAACATTTGGCTATGGTGCATTTAACGGCCGCTGCTGATAAATATCCCGAAGAAATCTCCGGCGGGATGAAGCAGCGGGTGGGCATCGCTCGCGCTTTGGTAACTCGACCGAAAATGCTATTGATGGATGAACCTTTTGGTGCTTTAGATGCTTTAACTAAGCGAAAATTACAACAGGAAGTGCTGAAAATTTGGGAGAGTCACCGGCAAGCGGTGATCATGATTACCCATGATGTAGATGAGGCAATTTTTATGTCCGATCGCATTGTTTTAATGACCAATGGACCCCATGCTAATATCGGTGAGATTTTAACAGTGCCTTTTCCCCATCCCCGGGATCGTCACGCCATGAGAGAAACTCAAGAATATTATGATTTAAGAAATCATGCTCTCGATTTTCTAGAGCGTTATTTTACAGCGGATGAATAGGCGGTAAAAAAGTCAGATAATATCTGTAGGGGCAAGGCATTCGGATAGGAAATCTACGGTTTCAGCGATAGGTTATTGCCCGAATGCTTCGCCCTTTTTCTATTAAGATGGGGACAGGGTAGCCAATTCTAAGGCTAAAGGATCAACCCGGCGTAAATTTGCCCCTAATGCCCTTAATTTACCCTCTAAATTATCGTAACCTCGATCGAGGTGATGGAGTCCCTGCACAATAGTAGTCCCCTGGGCTGCCAATCCTGCTACCACCAAAGCTGCCGAAGCGCGTAGATCCGTGGCCATCACCGGCGCCCCGGAGAGGAAAGGCACACCGCGCACTAAAGCCACATTTCCTTTGACCTTGATAGCTGCTCCCAGACGCTTTAATTCGGCCACATGACGCAGACGATTTTCAAAAACCGTCTCATTAACTACGCTACTGCCCTCGGCTAAAGTTAATAGAGCCATAAATTGGGCCTGCATATCCGTGGGAAACCCGGGATAGGGTAGGGTTTCGATATCGGTGGCTTTTAAGTCTCTAGGGATAATCCGGAGACGATTAGGACCATCTTCCACCACTTGCGGACCGATTTCGTGCAGTTTGGCAATTACCGAAGCTAAATGGCTGGGAATCACGGGATAAAGACTTATTTCCGAGCGGGTAATCGCCCCAGCTATCAGTAAAGTCCCGGCTTCAATGCGATCGGGAATGATATTATAATCGGTACTGTGCAGACGGGAAACTCCCTCGATGACAATTGTATTGGTCCCCGCACCGCGAATTTTTGCCCCCATGGAAACACAAAAATCGGCTAAATCAATCACCTCTGGCTCCTGGGCCGCATTACCGAGAATGGTTTCCCCGAACGCTAAAGTCGCCGCCATCATTAGGGTTTCCGTCGCTCCCACACTGGGATAATCCAGATAAATATTCGCCCCTTTCAGACGACCATTACCTTTAACGCGGGCGTGTACCATGCCGCCATCAATTAATACATCTGCACCCATTGACTGGAGGCCTCTAACGTGCAGATCCACTGGTCTGGCCCCAATGGCGCAGCCGCCGGGGAGGGGAACTTTTGCTTCTCCTAAACGGGCTAAAATCGGTCCAATGGCAAAAAAACTGGCTCGCAACTGGGAGACGAGATCGTAGGGTGCTTGAGCTTGTTGGAGGTCTCTGCCGTCAATCTCTAGTCTATCTCCGGTGCGACGGACTTGCACGCCCAAAGCCGAGAGAATTTGACTCATCCGCTCGATATCGGCTAGGGCAGGTACATTACCAATCTGGCACTCGTCGGAGCAGAGTAAAGCCCCCGCCATAATCACTAGAGCGGCATTTTTGGCACCACTGATCTTGACTTCACCCTTGAGAGAGTGACGACCTTGAATTTCTAAATAGGGATGCTCGGTATCGATAGTCATAGGATCATTCATTTATCTTAGTTGGGAGTCTTGGCTAAGGAGAGCTTCGGTAAAATTAGACTGCATTTTATCAGATTTTTGAACGAATTATCCGTGATTCTACCTCGAAAAACGATTTTTGTCCTAACTATCTCAGTAATTCCCAATTCAAACGGTAGCACAGAATACAGAATCAGTCTTACTCTTGCCTTTCAAAATGGAGTGAAGGGTTTGAACAGTGGGCTTCGGGGCAATGGAAGTCAAACAACTGGGTTTTATGGGGATGCTGAGCTATTAGGAGACGACCTTTATAGTCGCCAACCGATGGCTGAATCTTGTGCGCAAACATAATTTCAACTTGATATGGGTCTGTTTACCCACATCCCATCCGGCTCTCTATGAGTGGCTCTCCTTCCTGGAGGCGAATGGAGAAGTCAAAACCACTCAGCAGCGGCGTTGGAATGGGTGTTACTTTGAAATTTGGGACTATCGTTATCTCAATATCATTTGCTACATTCTGAATTGGGAATTGCTGATAGAGGATGAAGACGACCTTAGTTGATAACTAATTCAAAGCTGATGGCTGACGGCTTGATAACTGCTATACTTTAGTAGTGGAAAATAGAGAGTAATGATCATGACAGTGGTGCTGGTAGTACAGATTATTTGGGCGCTGGCGGCGGCGTTTCTGGCAATTTTGGTGTTATTACACAGTCCCAAAGGTGATGGCATTGGTGGTATTGGCGGCCAATCACAGATTTTTACCAGCGCAAAAACGGCGGAAAAAACCTTAAATCAGGTGACTTGGGTGTTGGGGACGGTATTTATCACCCTAACTATTGTACTGAGCGCCGGCTGGTTAAATCGCTAAATGCTGAGAGGTTGGTTCTCTTTTCTCGGACTCGCAGCCTTGGCGAGTCTTTTGCTGTTTTCCTATTCTCTGATCGCCGACAGTCGATCATTACCAGAGTTAAAAACCCATCCTTTACCCGCTAATTTAGCCCAATGGCAAGAGCAAAAACAGCCCGGGGATTATTTTGATGCCCTCGAAATCAGTCCCGTGGGGGCCTTGATTTGGTCGCAATTTCCCGTGAAGATTTACGTTCAAAGCGATCGCAGTTCTTGGCTGAGTTTGGTACAACAAGCGATCGCTGAATGGGGGCAGTATTTGCCGATCGAGTTGGTTAATCGGTCAGAATTGGCCGATATCCTCATTGAACAGGAGTTACCGCCGTCAGGAGTCCGTTTTAATCCCGAAACGGGTAAGTTAGAATTGCCCCGGGTGCGTTCTGCCATAACACAATACGAGATTTTTGTCAAGGAAAATCGCTTAACTCATCGGATGAAGAGCCGGATTAGTCCCAATTTAGCCGATCGGTCGGCTTTAGCGGCAGCGCGTCACGAATTAGGTCACGCTTTGGGAATTTGGGGTCATAGTCCCCTGGAGACGGATGTGATGTATTTCGCTCAAACTAGAGATATTCCCCCGATTTCTAGCCGGGATATTAACACTTTAAAAAAGGTTTATCAGCAGCCAACTCAGTTAGGTTGGGAGATGGATAAGCTGCCGAATGGTGAGGTACAAAGTTTTCGTTTTCGGGAGACAGGAGACTAGGGGGAGAAAAAAGAGGACAGACGACTACAATATTTGTACAATCTCTGATTATGTCAAATTTATCTTGTATTTTAGAGCTTGCTGAATATCAGTGGCAGCTTTGCTAGAAAAAGAATACACGGCTGTTTTGATATTTTGATAGTTATCATCTAGGTCTGATTCTAGGAGAATAATCGCAGTAATTCTTCTAGTCATCTCGGTTACTTCCTGCACTTCTGCGATAGTTAATCCCCGTCCTAATAATTTTTCCTCGCGATAACTTAGCCATTTTTTAATGACTTGATAACCCCCGATAGTATATTCCCACACCCGGACTGGTATATTTTGCCAATAGGCTCGATCATTGAGATAAATATCATAGGTTTTTGTTCCTAATAATTTTCGCATTTCTGGGCTAATTACGCTCATTTCTGCGGTTGTATATTGTCTTGCGATCGCTTTTCCTTTTCCCGGCATCGTCACGCCATTTTTACCCCCGTGTCCCCAACCAACGTTAATAATTAAATCCCCCTTATCTGGGTTTAAATTTCCCCCATCAGTGCAGGAAATCAAGGCGATTTTTTGCAGTGCCGGGGTCGGTTTTTTTGTCACTCCCATAACGGGGTTTTCTGTGTCTAACAGAGAGGCGATCGCTTGTCCTAGTTCGGCAGATTTAATTAATAATTATTTGCTCTTGGGAAGGGGAATTCTTGGAAAGTCTTGACGAATACCGTCGGCATTTTCTTGTAAATATAAGGGAGAGTATCCAATCGCTAACGAGTGCAGCCAAATTAAGGAGGCATTCTCAATATTTTCATCGAGATTATTAATACCCAGTTGATTTAAGTATTGACGAGATTTTTCCGAGAGATTGGCTGTTATTTTAACAGTTGTATAACTTTCAACATTAAATAATTTATCTTGTTTTTTTGCTTCATGTTTCGCAGAAGGATAAATTAACATGGGAAATGCAACTGCATGACCTCTCATACAATCCCTGGCAAAAAGACTTTGAGTAAATAGAAATGGAATTCCTTCTGGTTGAGCAACTCCTTTAGAACGACTTAATAAAAATAAATTTTTATATGTGTATTGTACATATAAATCTGGCCTTACTCTTTTCCAAACATTAGGGGCTAAAGTAATATAACACCATCTTGTATCATAGGGACGGAAATTATATCTTTTTAGGTTATTTTCTTTAAACGAATCTAATTGATGTGCTTTTTTTCGTACAGTTTTAGCATCAAAAGACGCACTATCTCGACTTAACCCAGTTTTTAAAGTTAAAAATTCATCCCAGTCAGTTGTTTTATCAAAATACTTTTGCATTCTTAATGCTAAAACATCTTGCTCACAATCTATAAGTGCATTTGCACGATCTTCATCCATACCCTGTAATGGAATAATTAATGATGAATCTTGACAAGATAAATCTGTTAATTTTGGCCATGCTAAATAGTGAGAGGAAACATCGGAGGGACGGAAAGAATAGCGATTAGACTTTTCTGGGTTAGATACTTGATAAAAATCATCAAAATCTTGATTATTTAAACTATCTAATAACTGTTCTCGTTTAGAAACTCCCCAGAAATGGCGAAAATAGACATCAATATTTTTATTCCTTACTTCCTTTCTTACCATTAATCCGATAGTTGTTCCGACTCGAATTCCTTCCTTATTGTATTGAGTAGAAAAAACACTAGGATCGGGATTACCTTCGGGGGTTAACTTTCCTGTTTCCCGACTATCACCATTGAGACAATCAAACCAAAGACGATCAAATTCTTGTAAAAATCTTTGCCGCATCACCACAAAAGAAGGATCAGCGAGATAGGAAAAATTAGAAATATAACAAACAACCCCTTTACCGGTATTTTCTGAAATACATCTTTCTGCTAAACGAAAAAAGCGCACATAGAGATCATCCAAATTAAACTTTTTAATCCCCCAATCGGAGATCAAACCCTGTTTATATACTTCCACTAAACCTGCTTCTTCCGTGGGACTGGTTCCAGCAAAAGCATTGTAGGGAGGATTACCGAGAATAACTAAAATCGGTTTACCGCGCTTAACTTCATCAGCTGCCTCTCGTTCCTTATTTAACTCCGGAAAATTTAATTGTAGCTGTTGAATTTTCTGTTTGCTTTCCTCATCTGGGGGTTGCCAACCGGTTAAAGCATTAGTCAGATAAACCCCAACCCGTTCACTATCTTCTATTAAAGGTACACCCAAACTTTGCAGGAATAAACCTAATTGTAGATGAGCGACGACAAAAGGAGCGGTTAAAATCTCGAAACCGAAAATTCTTTCGATAGCTGCTTTTTTCACCAAAGCCATGGCTAAAGCACCCGACCCATTTTCCTGTAAAGTATCGGTAATGTAGCGCAAAACCTCGACTAAATAAGCACCGGTTCCACAGCAAGGATCGAGAATATAAACATCGGGATTAGCTAAACCGTCCTCGATATTTAATTCTTCTCGTAAAACTCGATCGACTCGCGCTACCATATAGCGAACAATTTCCGGAGGAGTGTACCAAACTCCCAATTCCTTGCGTAAATCAGGATCAAAAGCTTGCAAAAATGGTTCATAGAAATACTGTACCGCTTGTCCCTCATCGAATTGACGAAAAAATTCCTCTCGTCGCACGCGATTTAAAGCTGTACCCGTCCAATTCAAGACTTCTACTAATCCCAAAGATTTTAACTTACTCGGTGCGGCGATCTGCTCAAAGAGAATCGCTAACATGGGAACATGGAGATAGTAGGCTGCTAATTTCCAATCGAAATTATCCTGGCGATCGGGGTTTTGCTTGTGCCATAATACCCAAGCAGAAAATAAACCATAAAAGAGGGTTTGCACGAGGGTAGAACGAAAAAATTTATCTCCGCGTTCCTGTTCAAATTTGATACCTAGGGCATTTTCTAAAGCTTGACGAATATTGGCCAGAGCGGGAAGATCGGAATGATGTTCTAAGCGTGCTTTTGCGTCCCGCGCATAGGAAGCAAGAAACCAAGCAACATCAGCCGGTGAGGTGATAGGAGCCGCCTGTAAAAGCACTCTCTTTAGGTATTCTAAGAGGCTATCACCCTGTTCTGTGGCGAATTTGGATGGATTTGAGGTTTTTAGCCAAAACTCGGCTTCTGACGGGGCTAAACTATAGGCTTCTAATTCTACCGGTTGACCTTGGCTATTGCGACCGATGAGCAGAAAATCGCGATAATTGGTGACTAATACTTGACCGTATTTTTGCCAGTATTTTTGTACTTGCTCGCTGGCGGCGATTTTTTTGACATCTTCTTTGGTTCCCTTAATCTCGATCGCGCCTCTTTCGGGAAAAATAGCCGTAAAAGGCTCTAATTCTTGATTTTTGGGGAATTGATCGACGTTAAAAAGTCCCCCGTCCGGCAATCCCGCACCCTGATTTCTGAGGTTGATAATGCAGCGGACTCGCGGTTTTAGGGTTTTACCGATTTCGTTAAGGAGAGTTTCAAGAGTGCCGTAGTAGGAGGTTTCTTTTACTGCTGCTTGGGAGGAGTGGATTTCTTGCAGGTTGCGAAAATAATTGACGAGGGGATTCATGAGGAGTCTTGTAAAAATCAATTGTTGTTAGGGTTAGGAGTCGGTCGTCAGGAGAATTAAGAATGAATAATAATCAATGTCAGGCGTTTGCTTACTGGCCCTCTCTACTCGCACTTAGAAATTAATTGAATGGAAAGTGAGTAAGAGGCTCAGGATTATTCTTCCAAGAATACTCTCTACTCGCACTTAAAAATTAATTGAATGGAAAGAGCTTCTACGGTACACTAAAAGTTAACGTTGCTGTTGGAAAAAACCTAATCCCATGAATCGTCGTGAATTTGTTGCCCTCGTTGGTGTTGGCGGAGCCATGGCCTGCGCCCCAGAAATCCTAGGGACGGCTACCGACCAAGAGATGACCCCGGCCCAAGCGGCGGATGGCTTTGTGAAAGTGACGGGCATTACCCTCAAAGAATTGGAAGTCAAAGGCAGTTTTCTGGATAAAAAATCCCCGGTCGGCTCCTTGCTCCTGATCTGGGAGAAAAAGACGAAAAAGATCAGTGCAGTAAACCCGACTTGTACCCATGAAGGCTGTACGGTGAAATGGAATACTGGCGCACAGACTTTAGCTTGTCCCTGCCATCCGGGAAAATTTACCGCCACTGGGGTCGTCACGAATAAACCCCCAAAACACAATCTAACCACCTATCAAGTCAAGGTCGAAAAAGACGTTATTTTCGTGAAAAAAGCTTAATGGGGTTGACGGAATACCATGCCTTTGGTGACACGGGTAGAATTAGTGACTCTCTACTCGCACTTAGAAATTATGTGTATTGGGAGCTTTAGTACAAATGTTCGAGCTTCCTCTCCCTGCTCCCTTCTCTCTTGCAGTCTTAACGAGTAATTTAGGTAGTGGACTTCTTGCATAGTTTTTTTATGGTATAACCGAGTGTTTGGCTTTTTTCTCAATTTTTAGATGGAAGTGGAAAAAAGAATAAAATGTGATCTTAGGTCAGGAAATCATCTATAGTTGGCTCTTCGGCTCTTGTATGAGTGCATGGGTGTCTGTGTTAACCAAGAAGTTAATTTTGTCCTATTACCCGATCACACTAAGCTAAGACGCATCTTAACCGCTTATGGTTGGATTAGCTAAATCTCTCCCCCCTGGGGGGTCTTGCCTCATCTCAACATTAAACATCGACAAAATATCTACAATTAAATTAAGGAGAAAACAATGATTGAATTACATCCTGAATTCTTAATCAAAAATGGCAAAAAAGAATTTGCTGTTTTAACTTATGAGGAGTTTATTAAAATTAAAGAAATCTTAGAAGACTTAGAGGATTTGGAAGATTTAATACAGGCAAAAGAAGAAGAAAAAGATAGTCAAACTTATTCTCTAGATCAGGTTAAGAAGATGCTAAATATTGATTGATTGTCTTGCTTTAATTCGACTATTTCGCAGATGGGAAAAAATAGAGTTCCCCTTGTATCTCTAAATCCGGCTCTTTTTCCAGAAATGCTAAAGGGTTGACAGGGAAATCCTGCTGTCAACACTTCAAAATCAGGGAGGTCATGGATAGCAATTGTTCTAATATCTTGATCGGGAATTTCTTGAAAATTATTGAAATATACTTTTCGACAGTTATCGTCTATTTCACAAGAATATACACAGTCATAACCAACACTCTCAAAAGCTAATCTAAATCCTCCAATACCAGCAAAAAGATCGATAAATCTGAGTTTTTCTTTTGTCATTGCAAAATTATGACACCAAAGATAGCCAAAGTAAATAGGGTTGGCCGAAAAAGTTTTTTGTGGGGACGGATTGTGGGGTGTCGGTCGTCGATACCAAATTAGGTTACACTTCATCTTGAGAAAGGCTGTCACCAGCGATGGTATATTTTGGCCATAGTATAGCTCGTTAGTTTAGATTTGTTCAATTGGGTGAATAAGATTAGATAAAATTTCGTTCCATTTTAATTTATGAATAGTTTGTAATTCCGAATCTATTTCAATCAGATGGGAATAGCTATTGATAAATTCTTCTGGAGATGATATCAGTCTCAGATAATATTTAATTGTCGGTATAATACCATTGGTGATTATTTGACAACCATGGTTGTTTTTGATAGTTTGAATCTCAGACATGATTAACTCCACTTCTGTGGGTTTAACATCAAAAGATGATAGGAGATAATATCTTCTCGGATTAAATTTAATAGTTTTATCTTTGGCAATTCGGAGAATTTGTAAATCAATGTACTTACCATGCTTAATTTCAATAACTTCTACTAATTGTTTATTTTTATCAAAAATCTCAATATCTCCTGCACTACCAGAAGTTAGATCAGAAGCTGTGTGACTGCCTAGAGCTTTTAATGTGCAGGATTTGTATCTTTCTACTTCTATGATCAACCTTTGATAAATTGCATACAGAGCTAAAACAGGTAATTTGGAAGCTCCACGAGTTTGATAATTGAAACTAAAATGATTTTCCAAGCAACTGCTCAAAGTGTTGATAGCAAAAGGTTCAGGATTATCTATCTTCAAAATTTTAATCTTTTGGGTCTGGATAATCTGATTAACTTGATGAAGTAAAAGCCTTAAAATAACTTCAGCTTGTTGAGGATTAGTTTCAATAAAATCAATTAAACCCAGAAAAGCATCTTTGGTTTTTTGATTACTAATTTTACCTTGATAATCTAAAGTATAGGGAAAGGGTTGTTCTAAAGAACGAGTTAGCCAGCCACTTTCTGCCATAGCTGGTAATCCCAATTGTTTCAAGGTGGGAGTAATATACTGAGTATCAATAGTTCTTCCTGAAAATCCTCCGGGTAAATTAGTTTGATGGTATCTAATATCTTGATTAGGATAGAGAATTTTATGGACTAATAAAGTTATTAAAACCGTATAAACTCCCTTTTGTTTTGAGCAATTAGTAGCAATTTGTTGGATATAGTTTTGATAGGGTTGAGGGAGCAGTGGTTGCCGATCATCTAAATTTAAGGATTGGTCATAAATTTCTAATAACTTTTCTTTATGGTTCATAAAATCTAATCCGATAATTTCCAATTGAATATTCTGACGAGAAAAAGAAAACTCCTTTAAGGATACTCTAGAATTGGTTTCAAAAATATGTTTCTTAATGGCAATAGCCAACTCTTGAATCATGGGAATACAAACCGAATTACCCACCTGTTTATAAGACTCAGCTAAGTTAGGATGAATTTGAAAACTATCGGGAAACTTCATCAGTCGATAGCATTCTTGGATAGTTAATTTACGCACCTGATCTTGTTCAGGTATATAAATAAAAAAACGTCCAGATGTTTCCTGAGATGGTATAGTGGGATGCACTCCATCGATCGAATAAATTCGGTTAGGTTGATGATGCACCCGGGATAAATGTTCTGTATTTGGTCTGATACCTTTTTTCCAGATAGTTTTATTGCGATAACCGACAAAAATTAATCCTGATGGTTGTAAGGTAGGATTATCAATGAGAGTATATTCTTTTTTATCTAAGTATTCAAAATTGCCTTGAGGAGACAGAAAATCTCGTAACTTAGGTATTGGTGAAGTATATTTTAATGAGTTGAAATTAAATTTTTTATTTTGGGTAGCAATAATAATAATTCTTTCTCGATTTTGCGGCACCCCAAAATCCTTGGCATTTAAGAGCTTATAATCAACTAAATAACCCAATTCTTCCAAAGAACGCAAAATAATATCTAAGTTTTTGCCTTTGTCGAGGTGAATTAGGTGTTTAACATTTTCCAGAAGAATTATTTTCGGCTTTTTTAATTCGACTATTTCGCAGATGTGAAAAAATAGAGTTCCCCTTGTATCTCTAAATCCGGCTCGTTTTCCAGAAATGCTAAAGGGTTGACAGGGAAATCCTGCTGTCAACACTTCAAAATCAGGGAGGTCATGGATAGCAATTTTTCTAATATCTTGATCGGGAATTTCTTGAAAATTATTGAAATATACTTTTCGACAGTTATCGTCTATTTCACAAGAATATACACAGTCATAACCAACGCTCTCGAAAGCTAATCTAAATCCTCCAATACCAGCAAAAAGATCGATGAATCTGAGTTTTTCGTTTGTCATTGCAAAATTATGACACCAAAGAAATTAATCAATGGGTGCGTTACGCTTTGTTAACGCACCCCAAAGAAATTACACCGAAGTTAAGGTTTTCTCCGCGCTAATTTGCGCTTCGGGACTATCCGCTTCCGAGGGAGGGACCACTTGCCAGAATTGACCGAGATAACTATCCCAATTAGCTAAAATTAACTTACCCTTGGGGCTATTAGTGCGTTCTACATGGGCCTCAATTAAAGATTTTAACTGTTCCGCACCGGCAGCCGTGGCAACCCGTTGAATCTTAACAATTTCGGGGTTGAGTTTCTCCGGTAGGGAGGGATCAAGAATATAAGCTAATCCTCCCGTCATCCCGGCGCCGACGTTGCGACCGACGGAACCAAGCACAACAATTACCCCACCGGTCATATATTCACAGAGGTGATCCCCGGCCCCTTCGATAACTGCTTTCGCGGTGGAATTGCGGACAGCAAAGCGTTCACCAGCGCGACCATTAGCGTATAACACCCCACCGGTGGCCCCGTAGAGACAGGTATTACCGATGATAGCGTTATCTTCTGGCTGATAATTGGCGTTTTGGGGCGGTACGATGACAATTTCGCCACCGTAGATGCCTTTACCCACATAATCGTTAGCTTCTCCCTCTAAATGGAGATTGACACCGGGTAAATTAAAGGCTCCGAAACTTTGACCAGCTGCACCCTGGAAATTGAGCTTAATTTCGCCTTCAAAGCCATCATTACCGTATTTTTGGGCAATTACCCCCGCAATTCTCGCCCCCACGGAGCGATCAGTATTGACAATCCTGTAGGTTTTGCTGACAGTTCCCTGTTGCTCGATCGCCTGTTTAATCTCGCTATCTGCTAGAATCTCGTCATCGAGAACAGCACCGTTACTATGTACTTCCTCGTGCTGCAACCAAGAGCGGTCACTACGGCCATCGGGTAAATTCAACAAACAATCGAGATTGAGAGATTCTGTCTTAGTTAAACGAGCATCGGAGCGCACTTTTAACAGATCCGACCGGCCAATCACCTCATTTAAACTGTGATAGCCTAATTTCGCCAATAATTGCTGCGTTTCCTCAGCTACCAAAGTAAAGAAATTGACCACATGAGCGGGAATTCCCGAAAAACGAGCGCGGAGACGTTCCTGCTGGGTAGCGACTCCCACAGGACAATTATTCGTGTGACAGACGCGGGCCATGATACACCCCTCGGCAATCATAGAAATGGAACCAAAACCGAATTCCTCCGCACCCATCACGGCAGCCATGAGGATATCCCAACCGGTTTTTAGTCCTCCATCCGCACGCAAAATCACCCGATGACGCAGTTGATTTTCCATTAACATCCGATGCACTTCCGTCACTCCCAATTCCCAGGGACTACCCGCGTGTTTAATCGAACTTAGGGGTGATGCACCTGTACCACCATCGTGACCGGAAATCTGGATAATATCAGCGTTAGCTTTGGCAACTCCGGCCGCAATTGTACCGATACCGATCTCAGCCACTAATTTGACGGAAACTTTGGCCCGGGGGTTAATTTGGTGTAAATCGTAGATTAATTGCGCTAAATCTTCGATCGAGTAGATATCGTGGTGAGGAGGGGGAGAAATCAAGGTAACACCCGGTTTTGATCGCCGTAACATGGCAATATAGGGACTGACTTTTTTCCCCGGTAATTGACCTCCTTCTCCCGGTTTTGCTCCTTGGGCCATTTTAATCTCTAGCTGTTTTCCACTCATTAGGTATTCGGGAGTGACTCCAAAACGTCCCGAAGCTATCTGTTTAATGGCAGAATTGGCTGTATCACCGTTTTTTAAGCCGTTTAGGTGGGGCATAGTCACGGAATGTCCCTCTGCATCCACATCGCTTAAGCTGGTATAACGGATCGGCTCTTCTCCCCCTTCTCCGGAATTGGACTTACCTCCGATGCGATTCATGGCGATCGCTAGGGTTTCGTGTGCTTCTCGACCCAAGGCACCCAGGGACATTCCCCCTGTGCAGAAGCGTTGCAGGATACTTTCGATCGATTCTACTTCCTCGATCGGAATCGGTGCGCGATCGCTGTTAAATTCTAATAGATCGCGCAATGCAGTAACGGGTCTTTGCTGTAAGATTTGACGATAGGTTTCGTAATGGTCATATCCTTCACCTTGGGAGTGAGCAGCCACTGCTTTATGGAGTGCTTTCGCCATTTCTGGGGAATTCATGTGGTATTCTCCCCCCGGACGGTAGTTGACAAAACCGTAGTTTTCTAGTTTTTTGGCCGTAAGATTGGGGAAAGCTTTACTATGGAATGCGATCGCTTCTTGATCCACTTCCGCAATGCTTAAACCCCCGACGCGACTGGTAGTACCGTTAAAAGCTAGTTTAACTAAATCTGCCGATAATCCGATCGCCTCGAAAATTTGCGCTCCATGGTAGGAAGATAGGAGAGAAATACCCATTTTCGAGAGGATTTTCAGTAATCCTGCTTCTACGGATTTGCGGTAATTAATTAGGGCTTTTTCGAGGCTAATAGCTTCTAATTTGCCGTTTTCCATCAATTTCTGGGTTTTTGGCTCGATCCACCACTGGGCGATCGTTGCTAACGCAAGATAGGGACAAACTGCGGAAGCACCATAACCAATCAGACAAGCGAAGTGATGGGTACTCCAACATTGGGCCGTATCGATAACAATCGAAGCTTTTAAACGCAAGTGTGAGCGAATCAGGTGATGATGGACTGCACCAACGGCCAATAAAGGGGGAATATAGCTAGTTTTTTCGTCAATAGGATTAATTCTGTCACTGAGAATTAAAATTTCCGCTCCCGATTCTACTTTCTTGGCGGCCTCAGCGCACAAATTAGCGATCGCTGTTTCTAATCCCCCCGGTCCGGTGGTCAGATCATAAAGGGTAGAAAGTTCGGCTGTTTTGTAGCTAGAGGTTTTAACTTTGGCTAATTCCGCATTATTAAGCAGGGGAGAGTCTAATTTCAGTAAATGTGCGTCATCCACCCCCAATTTCAGGATATTACCCCGTCGTCCCAGATACATAGTCAAGGACATGACTAAACTTTCCCGTAAAGGATCGATGGGAGGGTTAGTAACTTGAGCAAAACGTTGTTTAAAGTAATCGTAGAGAAGATGGGGTTTACTGGAGAGGACTGCTAGGGGAGTGTCATCACCCATACAGAAAGTCGGTTCTTTTCCCTGTTCTGCCATGGGAACGATAATCAGATCCACATCTTCGGCAGTATAACCGAAAGCCGTTTGCAAGGGTAAAAGATTTTCTGGACTCGGAATTGCGATCGCTGTTTCTTTGTCAATAAAAGTGCGTTGGGATTTAACCCATTCACCGTAGGGATTAGAGCGGGCAATTTCCTGTTTAATCGGCCAATTACGCTTAATTTCGCCTTTTTCTAGGTCAACTGCGATCATTTGACCGGGACCGAGACGACCTTTTTCCATAATGGTGGTTTCATCGAGGGGAATAGTTCCCGCTTCCGAGGAAACGACGATATAACCGTTGTTAGTAATGCTATAACAGGCCGGTCGCAAACCGTTGCGATCCAAACAAGCGCCGACGATTCCCCCGTCACTGAATACCAGTAAAGCTGGACCGTCCCAGGGTTCCTGTAAACCGCTATAGTATTCGTAAAAGTCGATAATTTCGGGATAATCTTGTAAATCTGGCTGATTATTGTAGGCCTCCGGCACTAGGATCATAGCCGCTTCTAGGGGACTGCGACCGGTTCTCACCAATAATTCTAGGGCGCTATCGAGGTTATAGGAGTCGCTGTTAGCGGGGTTAACAATGGGAGTCAGGGATTGTAATTCTTCGTGGGTCCAACCTTGGGTTTCTAAAGCGGGTTCCCGGGCCGACATCCAGTTAATATTGCCCAAAAGGGTGTTAATTTCGCCGTTATGACCCAATAAGCGCATCGGTTGAGCGAGGGGCCATTTCGGTTGGGTATTGGTGCTAAAACGTCGGTGATAAATAGCGAATTGACTGCTATAGGCGGGATTTTGCAGGTCTAGATAGAATTCTCGCAGGATTTCGCCCCGTACCATCCCTTTATAGACAAGGGTGCGACAGGAAAAGGAACAGAAATAGAAATCATCGGCCAGTTGCTTACCGACTTCAGAACGGGCAATATAGAGTAGGCGATCGAATTGAGAAGCAGCTAAATCGGGGGAAGTAACCAGAATTTGCTCGACGTAGGGTTGATTTTCCCTTGCTTGTCTTCCGAGGACTTCGGGACGGACGGGAACAGCACGCCAACCTAAAATCTTAATATTATATTTATTGACAATTTCTTCGATATGTGCTTTAGCGTCGGCGCATTCTTGGGCCGCTTGGGGAAGAAAGACCATACCCACCCCGAGACGCTCAGATTCTGGCATATTTAAGCCATTTTCGGCGAACCAAGCAGCGAGGACATCCCTAGGAATAGCGGTCATTATACCGGAACCGTCACCGGAATCTCGATCGGCACTGCAGCCTCCCCGGTGTTCCAAACAACCGAGGGCCGAAAGTGCCTGTTCAATCAGTTGATGGCTACCCGAACCGCGCACATCGGCAATAAAACCGACTCCGCAAGCGTCCCGTTCCTCTACTAACCATCGGGGACCCCAATAGGGATCGATTTGGTGTATATTGTCGATTTTTAGGTTATTTTGTTGCGCCATAGAATTTATCCTTACGGTCGTTGTCTAGAAGGGTGAGATAGTTGGTCTGCTGAAAGGGTCAATCTAGAATAGAATTTTTTTTGCTCTTGCCGTTTCGATTGTCGCTGATTTTTCCTAATTTTTGCCTCTTGCCATCTTTATCTTGGCCAGTCTGAGGAATCACAGGTGATCTACCATGATATAGTAGCTCTCAACAATCAGCAATCCACTGTCATCGAAAATCCCCTAGGAAGGGTGTGGGTGAAACATCTAAATTTACCTTGTTATTCTATCAATTGCCAGCCAAATATACACCTTTATCTTCTTACAATAAACCAAAGACCACATTTCATCACACTCTATAATTAATTGGCCTTTTGATTTTTCAGCAAACCTTTACTTGATGCGGGACAGCCAGCAATTTATTGTTGACCCTTCGGCTTCGCTCAGGCTTCGGCCGTGAGATCAGCGTTCGAGCGACGAGGGAGGGATTTTGTTCTGTGCTAGGCTGATATTTGAGTGAGCCAGACAGGAGCCAGAAAAAGATATTTATCAGAAAAGTCATGATCAAGCTAGAGGTTTAAGGATTGATTTGAGCCAATTATTTTTATTAATAAATATTTTATACACTTCATACCAGATAAGCAAGAGGGCTACGGCACTACTACCAAATTATTACCTCACGCCGAAGTCCGAAGACTCAATCTTTCCCAATCAGTCGGTTCAAGTCTTTTGACATACTCCCACCGTCAAGCTACGCTGTGACGGGGGATTCTTGACCTATCACTATCGGAAATTCCTTGTTCAACGAGACAGCTTAGATTCTCAATGTCTCCACTGAAAATCTTTCTGCCAAGGCGTTTGGGTCGGTTTCTGTTTGCCCAACAGTACCGTTAAGATGATTTCCCAAATATTTCAACCCTTTTTTAAGAATATTTATTGCTGCATTATGATCCCTATCTAAGACTGTTTTACAATTAGGACATTGATGAGTTCTATTGTTTAATGATTTCTGAACTCTCGTACCACAAACTGAACAATCTTGAGAAGTGAAATGTGGTGGTACAGCCACACAAACAATCCGATAAATCTTAGCAAAAAATTCAAACCATTCAGTGAATTGATACCAAGAAGCATCAGAAATCGACTTGGCCAGCTTACGGTTTTTGACTAAGTTTCTTACGGGAGCAAGTCAGTTTTGTCAGAACATAAATACTATTCAATAGCTAAAGACTGTTATTTAGGTAAGCACAGCGGTGTTTAAGCACTTGAGGGATATTTTCTTCATTCCACTGGGCTCC
>SFAU01000243.1 GCA_007096045.1 Microcystis novacekii Mn_MB_F_20050700_S1
TTAGTGTCTTATTTTTAACCACAGCACTTTTTAATCAGTTAGCTAATTTAGTTCCCCAAGCTTTTAGTAACTTACGCTGCTTACTATTTGGGGGTGAAGCAGTTGAACCAAAATGGGTACAAGAGGTACTAGAAAAAGGTGCGCCACAACGGTTGCTTCATGTCTATGGGCCAACGGAAAATACAACGTTTTCTTCTTGGTATTTAGTGGAAAATGTAGCTTCTACAGCGACAACTATTCCCATTGGTAAAGCGATTGCTAATACCCAAATCTATTTGCTGGATAAAAATCGGCAACCTGTCCCGATTGGTGTAGTAGGAGAATTACATATTGGGGGTGCAGGATTAGCGCGAGGTTATCTCAATCGTCCTGAATTAACCCAAGAAAAATTTATCCCTAATCCTTTTAGTAATTACCCAGATTCTCGTCTCTATAAAACGGGAGACTTAGCGCGTTATTTACCCGATGGCAATATTGAGTATCTGGGACGCATTGATAATCAGGTAAAAATTCGCGGTTTCCGTATCGAATTAGGAGAAATTGAAGCCTTACTCAACCAAAATGAGGCGGTACAGTCTTCTTGTGTGATTGTCCGTGAAGATAACCCAGGGGATAAACGTCTAGTTGCTTACGTCGTACCGCAACATAAAAATCAACCGAATAAAAAACCTCCAGTCACTTATGTTGTACCACAACAGAAAAATCTCACATCAGCCAAGAAACTAGAAAACATATCAACAGACCAAGTAGAACTATGGCCATCCATAGCTGAATACTATGTCTATGACGACTTGCTGTATTATGCGATGACCAATGACCACCGACGTAATGATAGTTACAAAGTCGCTATTAATCAACTGGTCAAAGATAAAATAGTTGTTGAGATTGGCACAGGTAAGGATGCAATCCTATCCAGATTTTGTGTAGAAGGAGGAGCTAAGAAAATTTATGCAATTGAAAGAAATCAGGAAACTTGTCACCAAGCATTAGCTCAGATTAAAAAATTGGGATTAGCAGATAAGATAACCATAATTCATGGTGATGCGAATTTAGTAGAAATACCAGAACTCGCCGATGTCTGTGTTTCAGAAATTGTAGGAGCAATTGGCGGATCTGAAGGGGCAGCTATTATTATTAATAACGCCCGACGATTTCTTAAGCCAAATGGTTTGATGATTCCTGAAAGAAGCATTACCAAAATGGCCGTTGTTACTCTTCCTGATCAAATATTACATCGTCCCCAATTTTCTCAAACT
The DNA here is from genome assembly GCA_007096045.1 of Microcystis novacekii Mn_MB_F_20050700_S1. Lineage (GTDB taxonomy): Bacteria > Cyanobacteriota > Cyanobacteriia > Cyanobacteriales > Microcystaceae > Microcystis > Microcystis novacekii. Next base: position 1,257 of record SFAU01000243.1, read on the forward strand.
CCTGCTTATTATACCCAAAAAATATTTGAGCAAGTCGGCTATCCCTTCGACTTAAGGGTTTGTATCAAGAAATTTCCTCAAGCCAATGTTCTATCCACTGTAGATGTTTTAGAGGACTTAAATTTTAACGAATATATTAGCCCTGAACTTTCCCATGAGGTAAACTTTGAAATCCAAAAAAATGGGCGAATGGATGGATTTTTAGTTTGGCTCACTTTGCAGACTCTTGCTGGTGAAGAAATCGATACTCTCAAACATGAACATTGCTGGCTACCCGTTTATTTTCCAGTATTTGAACCGCCAATTCAGGTTGAGCGTGGAGATGTTATTAAAGCTGTTTGTGAGCGGACACTGTGCGAAAATAATTTAAAACCAGATTATGCGATTAAAGGTCATCTGGTCAAAAAGAGTGGAGAAATTATTGACTTTGAATATGTTTCCTATCACTATAAAAATAATTTCCGACAACGACCATTCTATCAACGCCTATTTCCTAATTATGATGAGAGTCAAAATAGTTACTCTGCAAACTTAGGTAAATCTTTGAAAGCTAATCTCAAGAATTTGTTACCCGACTATATGGTTCCTACTGCGTTTATTCTTCTTGATGCTTTCCCCTTAACTCCTAATGGCAAAATCGACCGCCGTGCTTTACCTGTCCCAGATTTACAGAGCCAAGGTGAATATATAGCTCCCCGTAACCCCATTGAAGAAAAAATGGCACAGATTTGGGGTGAGGTACTGAAATTACAACGAGTCAGTATTGAGGATAATTTCTTTGAACTGGGGGGACATTCTCTCTTGGCAACTCAAGTTATTTCTCGTTTACAGGAAACCTTTGAGATTGTTTTACCCTTGCGTTATCTGTTTGAATCTCCAACCATTGCTCAGTTAAGTGGGGTAATTTTAAAAGAACTGCAAACAGGTTTAGGGTTAAAGCTACCATCAATTGTACCCGTTAATCGAGAGGATGATATTCCCTTATCCTGGGCCCAGGAACGTCTCTGGTTTGTGAATCAATTAGAAGGAGAAAGTGGAGCTTATACTATTGATTTAACCATGCGTTTGCGCGGAAATCTCAATATTAAAGCCTTAGAAAAAGCTTTCCAAGCAATTATTCAACGCCATGAACCCCTACGGACTCAATTTAAACTCAAAGATAACCAACCAATACAAGCGATCACTCCTAAGGTAACTTTCACCTTACCAATTGTCAATCTGCAAAACCTCAGTCATCCTGAGCAACAGGTAAAACAGCTGTTATTAGAAGCAGTATCTGAACCATTTAATCTCGAATCTGGTTCAGTATTACGGGTCAAATTATGGCAAGTGGAGACAGAGGAATATGTCCTATTATTAGCCATTCATCATATTGCCGCGGATGGTTGGTCAATAGGTGTTTTAATCGACGAATTATCAGTCTATTATCGAAGTTTCTGCACCGGGACAAAAGCAGATTTACCTACTTTATCGATACAGTATGCTGACTTTGCCGTGTGGCAGCGTCAATGGTTAACTAATGAGGTATTAGACCGTCAATTAAGCTACTGGAAGCAACAATTAACAGGAGTTCCCCTACTACACCAACTTCCCACAGACCTTCCCCGGCCAGCAATTCAAAGTTTTCGTGGTGGGACGGAGCGACTGCGACTAGATAGTCAACTAACGCAACAATTGAAAAAACTCAGTCAAGAGTCCGGTAGCACTCTTTTTATGACATTACTAGCGGGTTTTGCTGTGTTATTGTCTCGCTATAGTAACCAAACAGATGTGGTAATTGGTTCACCAATTGCCAACCGTAATCGCACCGAAATTGAAGGGTTAATCGGCTTTTTTGTCAATAGTTTAGTGTTAAGATTTGATTTATCTCAAGACCCGACCTTTGAGGATTTTCTCGCCCAGGTCAGACAAACTACTCAAGATGCTTACGACCATCAAGATTTACCCTTCGAGATGTTAGTCGAAAAATTACAAATTGAGCGTCATTTAGATCGTAATCCTTTAACACAGATAGTTTTTGCCCTTCAGAATGCTCCTAGTTCTCCCTGGGATTTACCCGGACTAAACATTGAAGAGATACCATCGGGACTTGATTCAGTCAGGGTTGACTTAGAAGTTTACCTCTGGGATGCACCGGAAGGATTGAGCGGTTTTTGCTCCTATAACAGGGATTTATTTGCTGGTGAAACCATTGTCCGTATGATGAATCATTTGAAGAATTTGTTAGCGGCAATTGTAGAAAATCCCCGTCAATCAGTAGCTTCACTACCCTTATTAAACCCAGAGGAAGAGTATCAACTATTAGAGGGGTGGAATGAGACAAAATCTGATTACTCCTATAACAAGTGTATTCATCAATTGATCGAGGAACAAGCAGCGCGTACCCCTGACGCGGTAGCAGTAGTCTTTGAAAATCAACAGTTGACCTATGCAGAATTAAATAGTCAGGCCAATCAATTAGCGCACTATTTACGCTCTTTAGGTGTAGAAACCGAGGTAATAGTCGGTTTATGTGTAGAGCGCTCTTTAGACATGATTGTGGCATTAATAGGCATCCTTAAAGCCGGTGCTGCCTATCTACCCCTTGACCCAGATTATCCCCAAGAACGCCTACAATTTATGTTAGAGGATAGTCAAGTCTCCTTGTTACTAACCCAAAGTTCACTGATTGATAAACTCCCAAATCATCAAGCTAAAACTGTATTTTTAGCTGAAATTTGGCAAGAAATTAAACCAATGAACTGGGATAATCTGACGGGTAAGGTGACAGCTTCTAATTTAGCTAATGTAATTTATACTTCTGGTTCTACGGGTAAACCTAAAGGGGTGATGGTTGAACATCAAGGGTTGTGTAACCTTGCTCTAGCGCAAATTGAGACTTTTGCTGTGTCTTCTCAGAGTCGAGTGCTTCAATTTGCTTCTTTTAGTTTTGATGCCTGTATTTCAGAAGTTTTAATGGCTTTGGGAGCAGGCGCGACACTTTATTTGGCAAGTAAAGATAATTTAATGCCTGGCCTACCCTTAATCAAGCAATTACGAGATAATAAGATTACTCATATTACTCTACCGCCATCAGCTTTAGCGGTGTTACCTTGGGAAAATCTTTCCTCTCTGCAAACTATTATTGTCGCCGGGGAAGCTTGCTCTCCTGAATTGGTGAAAAAATGGTCCCAGGGACGAAACTTTTTCAACGCTTATGGACCCACAGAAGGAAGTGTTTGTGCAACGGTAGCTAAATGTACGCCGGTTGATGAAAAAATAACTATCGGTCGGCCAATTCCTCATGTCCAAGTTTATATTTTAGACTCTCATTTACAACCGGTTCCTATCGGTGTACCGGGGGAATTACACATCGGAGGAGCAGGGGTAGCCAGAGGTTATTTGAATCGTCCAGAATTGACACAAGAGAAATTTATTCCTAGTCCTTTTGAGGAGCAGGGTCTGATCCCCCCACCTCCCCTTAATAAGGGGGGCAATCAATGGTCAAAATTATACAAAACAGGAGATTTAGCTCGTTATTTACCTGATGGAAGAATTGAATATCTGGGACGAATTGACAATCAGGTTAAAGTAAGGGGTTTCCGTCTCGAATTAGGGGAAATTGAAGCAGTTTTGAGCCAACATTCCTTAGTACAAGAAGCGGTTGTGATAGCTCGCGCTGATCAGGCAATTGATCATGATTATGACCAGCTTAATACTAATTTGGTAGCCTACTTAGTTCCGGCTCTCAAGGGTCAAGTATTGCCTGAACAGCTTGCTCAATGGCAGAGTGAATATGTTAGTGATTGGCAAAAAATTTACGAAGAATCCTACAGTAAACCCCAACCTCAAATTGAAGACCCAACTTTTAATATTAGTGGTTGGAATAGTAGTTATACAGGACAAGCTATTCCCCCAGCAGAAATGCGGGAATGGGTTGATCAGACAGTGAGCCGAATTTTAGGAAATCAACCACCACAACGAGTGTTAGAAATTGGTTGTGGAAGTGGATTATTGCTATTCCGTGTGGCGAAACATTGTCAGGAATATTGGGGAGCAGATTATTCCGCTGCTACTATTAATAACCTCGAACATTTATGTAGTACCATTGAAGGTTTAGAGGGCAAAGTAAGATTATTACACCGAACAGCTGATGATTTTACCGGTATTCCCCAAGCTACTTTCGATCGAGTAGTAATTAACTCTGTGGTTCAGTATTTCCCTAGTGTGGATTATCTATTACAAGTTATCGCAGGAGCAGTGAAAGCGATTGCGGATCAGGGTAAGATTTTCTTAGGTGATATCCGTAGTTTTTCCTTACTAGAGTCTTACCACGCGGCGGTACAATTAGCTCGTGCTGAAGCTAATAAAACCCTTGAACAATGGCACAAACAGGTTAATCAAAGTGTAGCTACCGAAGAAGAATTATTAATTTCACCTCAGTTCTTTATCGCGCTTAAACAACGCTTTCCGCGAATTTCTTGGGTAGAGATTGCACCGAAACGTGGTCAAGCGGACAATGAGTTAACCCAATTCCGCTATGATGTTACTTTACATCTGGATACTGATGTTCAAAAAACGACAATTCCTTGGCTAAATTGGCAACGAGATCGGTTTTCTTTAGGGCAACTACAAGATAAACTGAAACTGGAACAACCAGAATATTTAGGTATCAGGGATGTACCCAATCAACGATTACAAAAGGCACTACAAATTTTAGACTGTTTAGAAAATCCTCCTGAGGTAACAACGGTGGGAGAATTGCGTCAATTGTTAGAAAAAAATACCGGGATAGGGATTAATCCTGAGCAAATGTGGCAACTGGGAGAACAGTTAGGTTACACTGTTCATCTCAGTTGGTGGAAAGGTAGTCAAGATGGTTCTTTTGATGTGGTTTTCTGTCGCCAGAATGCCATCCTAGAACCGATAATAAGTAAAGTTGATGAAAAACTATACCCCAATTTTTGGGATGATGAGACGATTATTCCCAAATCCTGGACTGATTATACAAATAATCCTCTATACGGTAAATTAGTCCAGAAGTTAGTGCCACAGGTGCGGGAATTTGTCCAACAAAAGCTACCTAGTTATATGGTTCCCCAGGCTTTTGTTTTGCTTAATACTCTACCTTTGACTCCTAATGGTAAAGTAGATCGGCGAGCTTTGCCTACACCCGATACAGCTACACGCAATTTAGCTACGGGATTTCTCGCACCTCGTACCCCGATTGAAACTCAAATAGCTCAAATTTGGAGTGAAGTTTTGGGAGTCGAACGTATTGGGATTAAGGATAATTTCTTTGAATTGGGAGGACATTCTTTGTTAGCAACTCAGGTTATCTCTCGTTCCCGCGATCTTTTCTCGGTGGAATTGTCTTTACAAAATTTGCTGGAATACCCAACTATCGCTAATTTAGCCCAAATTATTGAAGTTCTTAGCGTTACTCCGGAACAAACAGCTATGACTGAAAATTTAGAAGATTATGAGGATGGTGAATTATAAAAAAGTATGGACTTTTTCATCTTCAGAGCAAACTTCGTGATTTAGAGCTAATTTAACAACAACTTTGGAGGCAATTGGTAAGTGAAAGTAGGAGAATTTTTAGCCTATTTAAAGGGTTTAGACATTAAACTGTGGCTGGAAGGCGAAAAACTTCGTTTTCAGGCTCCCAAAGGGGTTATGACCCCAGAAATTAAAGAAGAAATCTCCGCCAAAAAACCTGAAATTTTGGATTTTTTAAAAGCAGCAAAAATCCCGACTAATGCTGTTGATTTAGAGATTGTTCCTGTGTCACGAGATCAGGATTTACCCCTCTCTTTTGCTCAACAACGACTCTGGTTTCTGCAGCAACTTTCTCCCGATAGTCATTCCTATAATCTGTTAGACGCTTTACGGTTAGAAGGAAACCTCAATCTATTAGCTTTAGAACAAAGTCTCAGTGAACTAATTCGCCGTCACGAAATTTTAAGAACCACTTTTCCTATGGTAGAAGGGCAACCAATTCAGCGCATTGCTCCCCCTTCACCCGTCAGTTTACCCCTTCAAGATTTACAAAATTTATCAAAAAATGAACAAACAGAACATTTGCAAGAAATAGCGATTGCTTTCTCCTTAAAACCCTTTGATTTAGCCAAGGAATCATTAGTCCAATTTAAGTTACTTAAACTGGGTTCTCAAGAGTATGTATTGCTGTTGAAGATGCACCATATTATTTACGATGGTTGGTCTTTGAGCATCTTCTTTGGTGAATTATCTCAACTTTATGCGGCCTTTGTCCGGGGGTTGCCTTCCCCTCTCCCTGAATTATCGATTCAATACGCCGATTTTGCTGTATGGCAACGTCAATGGCTTACCGGTGAAGTCTTGGAACGTCAACTTAATTACTGGCAAAAACAGTTACAAGATGCGCCTACTATTTTAGAATTGCCGACGGATTATCCCCGTCCTCCAATTCCTAGTTTCCGGGGTGATGGACAGGTTTTTCGCCTGAATCAAGACTTAACACAATGCCTCAAACGGTTGAGTCAAGAGTCAGGAGCAACGCTATTTATGACTTTACTGGCGGCCTTTTTTGTCCTAATTTCTCGTTATAGTGGTCAATTAGATGTTTTGGTGGGTTCTCCCATCGCTAATCGTAATAGTTCGGCAATTGAGAAATTAATGGGATTTTTTGCCAATACTTTAGCTTTAAGAGGTGATTTAGGGGGAAATCCCAGTTTTCTGGAGTTATTAGAACGAGTAAAGCAAACGACTTTATCAGCTTATGCTCATCAAGATTTGCCTTTTGAAATGTTAGTGGAAAAATTACAATTAAACCGAGATTTAAGTCATAATCCTTTGATACAGGTAATGTTTTCACTGCAAAATACTCCCCAATCTGAGGCCAGTTTATCTGGCTTAAAGATGGAGAATTTGCCTTTATCTGTTGAGCTTAAATCTCGATTTGATTTAGAGGTAAATTTTTGGGAAGTTTCTGATCGTTTAGAAGCGGTTTGGTGTTATAGTACCGATTTGTTTGCCACTGGTACTATTAACCAAATGGGGCAACATTTTCAGAATCTCTTAACTGCGATCGCAGATAATCCCAATAGGGGAATTTTTGAGTTACCGATGTTAAGTGATGAAGAAAGTTATCAATTGTTATCATTGTGGAACGAAACTCAAACAGATTATCCCGATAACAAATGTATTCATCAGTTATTTGAAGAACAGGTAAAACGCACACCCGACGCGGTAGCAGTTGTATATTCAGAGCAACAATTAACCTACAATGAATTAAATAATCGAGCTAATCAATTAGCCCATTATCTGCAAAAATTAGGAGTAAAACCTGAAGAATTAGTGGGGATTTGTCTAGAACGTTCTTTAGACATGATTGTGGGGTTATTAGGAATCTTAAAAGCTGGTGGTGCTTATGTTCCGATTGACCCAGATTATCCCCAAGAACGCATTAGCTTCATGCTCCAAGATACTCAGATTAAAATAATATTAACCTGCGAATCTTTACCGACTTCCCTGCCAAATCATCA
>SFAU01000244.1 GCA_007096045.1 Microcystis novacekii Mn_MB_F_20050700_S1
AAGTGTCGGATTCGGTCTTGGCATGGGCCTCGGAATTTTGGTCTCCTCAGACGGCTAGCACTTAACGCTCTTAACCAAGAATCCACTTACCGACGTAGTCTGCGACAAAAAAGTAAGCGCGCGGCGATGGACAATGACTATATGGTTGCTGTGCTGAGTTCCTTTTGTCAAGCGTGATTGAGATGCTCTTACCCTGTAATTTATTACCTGTACGATTAAGCAATATTTCTGTGATTAAATATTGGTCAATTAAAGCTTTCATCAGTTACACTCCTCTCTACTGATACATTCGGAGTTAACTTTTTTCTCTATTACTTCAACAGGATTTTCAGTACCCATAAGTTTAAATAAATCATCTATTTTTGGGGTATTTTGATTGGTAAAACTGCCCAAATCTACTGAAGTATTATCGATTAACCGAGCAACAGCATCAAGATAATCATTAAGTTCCATTTTGTGAGCTTGAGCAAATAAATTGAGGGTTTCTACCTTTGTGCCTTCTCCCTGTTCAATGCGTCTCACTTGACGCTCGGATACTCCTATAATATCTGATTGTCGCAGTTGATGCTGTTTGCGTAAAGATGCAATTGCTCGACCAAAAATCTGATCATGTTTTAATTTAATCGCCGCAAACTTTTGTTTTGCTGTCGGTTCAATCACACTCAAAAAAGCCGCTATATCAAGATGAATATCCACGACCGGCCAATGAATATAACTACCATCTTCTGCTATAATAAACTTCTCTCTTTCTTCTAGAGGAATACGCTGTAAAGCTGGCATAGATGCAAAGGGAATTTCTAGCTCATCGAGATCACAGCGACTGATTAATAAACTTTCCCCAATAACTAAAGCTGTGGCGATTAAATGCTCTTGCGCTCCCCAACTCCAAGCATTAATTACCCTTGTCGGTAAAGTAAAATCTTGATAAACGAGGGTATTTCGCAGGGTGCGTAAATTGGCCCGTTTAAATAGTTGCGGCCACCAGATAGAATCAATGTCTGCTCGGATAAAAAGACCTCGCAGATGATGTTGAACATTAGCGGTTCTGGCAATATCTGACACTGCTTTTAAACCGGTCAAAGAAGTACAAATAAAGATGTTTTTCAGGGAATCAATATTCTTTAAATCTGGTAAAAAAAGAATCTGCACAGATTGAGACTCTGGCAAGAAATTATAACTTTCTTTATCCTCAATTATAACAGTAATTTCTGGCTTGTTTAACATGATTAATTCCCCTCCGTACAGACTTTTGCCTCCCATTCAATTAGGAGCGCAGAACGATTGGCCAAAATGTGGTCAAGAATTTGCTTTTTTTCCTTACTAGATATTTTGGCATTGGGAGGCCATTTCATCTGAAAATTTAGACCATTTTCTTGATTACAAAGTAAGAAAAAAACTCTAATTTCCCATTGGCCCAGTTTACGAACATGAAAATGAGGTGGCAAATGATCGTGAGAATTGAAAAACAGATCTAAGCCATCTAAATTAAAGGATTCCACCTTGCCCAAATGTTGACCTCGCCTACCTCAACTCTGGTCACTTAATGCTATTATACACTTAACCAGACATTTTGTCCTTAAATTCTGAAATATAATGTCTGCTTAACCTAGAACGATCAAAGCGTTAGATTAGAAAGAGTCCTTTTTTGAGAGATATTTAAACCTGATGGTCTGGCCTTTTAAACCGAAAACCCGCAAACAAATCGCTCGAATAGAAATTACAGGTGCAATTGCCTCCGATACCCGCAAAAGGGTCTTAAAAGCCCTAGAAATCGTCAAAGAAAGGCAATATCCCGCCCTACTTCTCCGCATTGACTCCCCTGGGGGAACCGTGGGGGATTCCCAAGAAATTTATGAAGCATTGAAGCGGTTACAAAAAAACACGAAAATAATCGCTAGTTTTGGCAATATTTCCGCCTCTGGCGGCGTTTATATCGGTATGGGGGCTAATTATATTATGGCTAACCCCGGCACGATTACCGGCTCGATTGGTGTTATCCTCAGAGGGAACAACCTGGAAAGATTGTTGGATAAGGTGGGAGTTTCGTTTAAAGTGATTAAATCTGGCCCTTATAAAGATATTCTTTCCTTCGATCGAGAATTAACTGATGAAGAAGAAAGAATTCTCCAAGATATGATCGATACCAGTTATCGGCAATTTCTCCAAACCGTCGCCGGAGCGAGAAATTTAGATGTCAATCAAGTGAAAAGTTTTGCCGATGGGCGCATTTTTACCGGCCAACAGGCGTTAGAATTAGGAGTGGTTGATCGCTTGGGAACCGAGGAAGATGCCCGACTTTGGGCGCTAGAATTGGCAGGATTACCCCCAGATAAAACTAAATGTCAGACTATCGAAGAACCGAAACCCCTCCTCAGTCGTCTGACGGGCAATCGTTCCCAAATACCACTAGGATTACAAAAAACTCTACAGCGTCTAGAATTTGAATTGGAAGTTAACGGACAACTATTGTGGCTATACCGACCCTGATGGCCAGATTAAAGTCGAGAAAAAGGGCGCGTTAGGCCTTAAAATTGACTCATCAGGATTAGCGGAGGATGACAATCGTGCAGTGGAAGATTCGGGCCATTCGGGGAGCAACGACAGTAACAGCTAATACTATTGAAGCTATACGAGAAGCAGTAACAGAACTCCTCGAAGCGATCGAAATCCACAATGGTCTCGATCCCGATGACATTGTTAGTATTATCTTTACGGCAACTCAGGATTTAGACGCGATTTTCCCCGCCGCTATCGCTCGCGAACGTCCCCATTGGCAAAATGTCCCCCTCCTCGATGTGCAACAGATGCAGGTCGCTGGTAGTCTGAACAAGTGTATTCGCGTAATTCTCCACGTTAATACGCCCAAACTGCAAGGCGAAATGCAGCACGTCTATCTCCGGGGGGCGAAAAATCTTCGCCCCGATTGGCAGATTTCTCCAGTAACTATTAATCGCTAAAATTTTCGGTAACCTGTTCCCCCATTTTCTATTAAGTAGGGCTTCAAGAAAATTTGCCCCCATAATGGCAATGGTAAAAACAATCACTTCATAGATGGTATCGTAGAGACGATTACGAAAAATAACCACCGAAACCGCATTCACCGCCGTCGCGCACTAGGGATTCAACAATTTCTAAGGATAATACAGAGGAAGCAGTATTCGGAATAATTACCATTTTGACAGCGAAGGCAATAGCGGCTAGAGTATAAATCCATTTCCTTAGTGTTTCTCCTCTTTTTTGACTGGATTGCTACAGTTTAAAATCGTGTTTGCTGCCGTTAATTCATTTTTAAAAATATCGTAGAGATAGGGTAATCTAATCGTGGTTTCGTAGGGGATAGTTTCTGGATTGTCTTGACGGATACAGACGGCATGAACATCCTTATCCATAAGTGCCTGTTGCAAAGCTTGTTTATCACTGTAGGCAACTAATTCTAAACGCATAAAACGTTTACTTAAAACCGTTTGTAGTTGAGTTTTTAACTGTTCTAAAACTGTATCGGTTTCCTCGGCAATTACTCCCAAACGCATCACTAAAGAGGAACGAATCGCCACTGCGTAGAGAGTTACAGCTAACATGGTTCCCATCAAAGCTTCGGTTAAAGACACATCTGCTGCCCCTAATAAAGCATAAACTAAGGCGGCTATTGCCCCCAAAACCCCGCGAATTACTAGAGCTTGGTAGGGATTAGATTGTAATATTATCATCGCCGCAGTTAAAGGCAAGAGGGCAACAATAACATAGAGATAACTTTCATTCATCTTTAATTTTACTCTCGAGCGCTAGAAGTATAAGCTAAAACGTAGCCTAACATGGTGTTCCAGATAGCTAAGGAAATTATTGCCAATAATAATAAAGGCCAATTTTGGGGAACTTTCAAAAGTAGCCCGAAAATAATCGCCATAGAACCCAAAGTATCAGCGACAGATAGACCGTGTAATTTATATAATACCGAGCGCTTGTCTAAAAGATGAGCAGTTCCCCAAAACCAGAAAAAAACTCCGATAGCGATGCAGATATAACTGAAAATGTCAATCATGATTCGTTCAGTCGTTTAAGAATTTGTGCTAATAACATAAAGCCGGCATTACCGACACTGAGAATAATCACCGCAACCACTCCAATCATCCAATCATCCCGCAGAACTGACACCACTAGAATAATAATCGATGATTTACTAGAAGCACTGGCAAAGGCGGCCATTTTTTGCCAGATGTCATCATTTTTTGCTACTTCATAAAGGGGAATTAATAGGGCGACAATCATGGCAATGAGAACAATATTCATCCCTGGGAACTCCGTTTAATTACATGAACTTCATAACCCTCATTTTCTTTGTATTCGGTGACGATAGTTTTCGGGGTAAAGGTAATGAGAAATATATCCCAAAAAGCCAATCTGGGTGAACGTTTACCCGAAATTCTCTCGAAAATAATTTCTTCTTCCTTGTGGGGACGAAAGATAATTTCAAACGCTTCTTTATAAGCTTGGGGAATAGCCATCAAAACTTTAATTATTACCTTTAACCAATCGCCTAAAGTTTCGCTAGAGGCGAAATTACGGGGCAAAAGAAAAGCAATAGCCACCCCGATCATAATATTAGCAGGGGTAAAATTAGCGGTGAGTAAAAACCACATAGTTAAACGCAGAATTATATGTCCGATCATGCCAATACCATCCAAAATAATAGAACTAACATTATACTCATCATGCCGACGAGATGATCAAATTGTTCCCAGGCTCGCGATAATTTTAGGGATAACTTTTTGAAAACTCCCAGATATAACCACCACCCGGCACCGATGACGGCTAAAGCTTTGATAATATTGGGGAGATTATAAGCTTCAACATAGACAGCATTGGCTAAAAATAGGGCGGCAAGGAGTAGAATTATTGCTATCCAGAAACCGATAGTTAGCTTCTGTTTACTTTCGCCACCCGCGTGGGGTAAAAAGATAAATTTAGCAAAGGAAATCGCCGTCCCCACCGCCACAAGATTGATCATAATCTCTTGCCAGGGGACTAAATTTTTCATCGTTAACGCTTTTGCCCCAAAACCAGATAATAAGGGAAATCCAGAGATAGAAAAACTAGCAACCACGAGGGCAATCCAGAGAGAATTAGGGAGCGATTGTTGCTGTAATTCTTTAAAATTGCGACTGGGTAAAACTCCCGCTAACAGAAATAGGCAAGATTTAACTAAACCGTGGGTAAGGGTATAAAAACCACTGACTACCGGGGCGGCTAAAATAAAACCTAATTGGGAAATAGTATGGAAGGCTAACATCCGCTTGCTATCCTTTTCAAACACTGCATAGGATACGCCTAAAATCGCCGTTAGCACCCCGAAAAGCCGAATTAGGGGATCCAAGTCCCCTAGGATTAAAGCACAGCGCAGGAGGGGAAAAATGCCAGCTTTTACCACCACCCCCGACATCAGTGCCGAGACGGAGGTTTCCGATTCCGAGTGTGTCATCGGTAGCCATAATCCCGAGACAAAGATTCCCCCTTTGACTAATAATCCCATGAAGATTAAAGCCAAGGCTTCGGGAGGTGCGTCCTTTAAACCAGCAAAAGCAAAGGAATTATTGGCTTTATAGACTAAAACTGCGCCAATAAGGTAAAATAACATCGCCACATTGCTGATAAACAGATAACGCAGGGCAACCCAGAGAGAGCGATCGCTGCGAGGATAGGCAATCACCAGAAAAGCGGCAATACTAATTACTTCTAGGGCAACGTAAACGCTAATAAAATCTTCACAGACGAAGACAGAATTAATGCTACCGTGGAGAATGATAGCTTAGACCTCTTGCATAAATCCGAAAACAAACGATAGAAACAATAATGGGAGGGACTTTCAGTTAATTATTTATTAGTAGTTGATAATCTTCAAAAATGTTGCTGTACAAGGATCGACT
>SFAU01000245.1 GCA_007096045.1 Microcystis novacekii Mn_MB_F_20050700_S1
ATAGGAATCGGAGACGACGTTTTGGTCTGAGATTTAATTTAATTGCTGGCATTTACAACTACGAACTTGCTTTAGGCTATCATCAAGTAGCTGAATAAGACTTTTGCAGGAAGTCTATTGAACGAATCTCAGTGCCAGGAGTAATTGGCGGTAGTGTTCGCTTAATGTCCGGTCAAGTTGTCCCTGTGATTGTTCCCGAAGTACGGGGGATGTATAGCTGGTCAGTTCCCGCTTTAGTGCGGTCGGTAATGCCTCGACTGACTGCAGCTGATCTGACAGAGGACGGTTTAAGCTCTCAAATTCAAGATTATTTGAATCGGATTTACTATGATTATCGCAATTTAGGGACAACTCCTCAAGAACGAGCCTTAAATTTCTCAGCCACTAACGCTTTTCAAGCTTCATTCTCGATTGCGCGCGCCGCAGGTAGTCAACGGGTTCTGGATTCTATTTCTGTGGAAAAAAGCCCGATTTGTCGCCCTGATTCCGATTGCTACGACGTGAAATTAAGCTTCTTTGATCCCGAAAATAACCAGCGTTCTAATCGAGTTTTTCGTTTCACCATTGATGTTAGTGATGTCATTCCTGTCACTATCGGTCAAGTCCGTTCTTGGTCTCAATCTTAATACATCACAGGAGAACTTATGTCTATCGAAGCCGTCAGAAATTTTAATCGAATTGTTGTTATTTGTAGAAATTAACGCTTTAATTAGGAGATACTCTGATGACTCATCTAATTCTCGCCTCACATATACCGCGAATCAGTGATATATGTTAGGCAAACTCTCAAACCATTAACAAACAATCAACTCTCAAATAAGGAGAAAAACCAATGAATCTTCCCATTCAATCTCAACCTGTAATGCGTAATGTTTCCACTGCCGCTTTTAGTGGTGGAATGGAACAATCGGGAGTCGGTTGTACACTTACTTGTTTTGGATGCAGTAAATTATCTGGTATTGCGAAGTCTCTTTGTCTTGCTGCTGCAAAGCTTGCTGGTTGTAGCTGCTAATTTTCTGAATTAAACCTTTGGTTAAAATCCCAAAATCTAACTCACAGATAAGGGGAGAGGGAAAGGTTTAAAAATCATATTTTTCCTTTCTCTCTTCCTCAACTGCTCACAGGCGATTGGCAATCATTCTGAAATCAGTCAGTTTTTCATTTTGGAAGGTATAGACTTAATTAGTCTAAGTCTATACAAATTTTCTGGTATTCATTATATTTTTAATCAAAGTAATGAATACCTTTCCTCAAACCAAGAGGCATTATGCAGAAGTGTTGAATGTTAAGATTTTGAAGATCATGACCAAGTTATGTATTCGCTCTGATGATACCAAAAAGGACTGCTTATTGACTCCATTCTCAATGGTGAATCTAATTGAGCATCTGTAAAATACTGGTTTTGTGAAGTTTTATTGCAGGATTCAACACTTCTGGGCATTATGATGCTTTCATTATGATAGTTTCAAAAACCGACATCGCAGCCTATATAACCTTTATTGAGAAGGCTATAGGTCAAAAAAAGGGGTATAAAAAAACACAAAAGCAGCAAATCCTTGAACAATTTTCTCAAGCGGGTTTAATTCAGTTAGAAAATCTAGTAGATTCCTTAAGTATTCTACTAGACAGTGGCCAAAGTCCTCAAGATTTTACCCTTGAAGACGTTCAAGCAATGTTAAACAACTCACCTGATGCCGATCAATCCCCAAATGCTCAAGAAGAATATGAAAGGCTAAAAAATGACTTAGTGATCATCCCTGAAGAATTGAAGCAATCGGTTTTTACTATCAATGATGTCATGACTCGTTTTTTTTATCAATATCCTATGACTGCCGTTTTAGAAATATTGATAACTTCGCTAAAAAAACGATTGAGTAATTTTTTCAGTAGATTTTTTCAGTAAATTTTATTCACAACTTATTCCCAAAAAGGAGAACCAATCAATGAGTAATTCTAATTTTTTAATTTTATCCTGTGACGGGGGTGGTATTCGGGGTTTAATCACCGCCATGATTCTACAAGAACTCGATGAACAAATCCCTTTTCTTGACAAAATTGATCTTTTTACTGGAACATCAACAGGTGGAATCATTGCTTTAGGATTAGCCAGTGGTGTTCCGATTGCTGATGTGGTTAATATTTATAACAGCAGTAGTAATTGTTCCCAGATTTTTAACCCTTATCAACCCCCTAAGTCAGATGATTTTTTAGATCGTTTTGTCGAAGAAATGGCTAAAAGTGATCACGGTAAAAGCTCCATTTTTGGCTCTTCTCGACTTTGTGTGATAATTTTTGCTTATGGAATCCTGAAGTGCTTATTGGGCAAGACTTTTAGGACTATTTTTCGGAAGAAACTATCAGTATAGACCTCGTTTCCACACAAAAACTATTGTATGTCAAGTATGACAACACCGGATTAAATTCAGTTTTGCAGAATAGTTTAACTCAGTTTAACCAACCCTTATCGACTCTACAATCCAAAAAAGTTTTAGTAACGACATTTCAACTGTATAATGAGCCTGATACAAATAATCCTTCATGGCGACCAATAACCCTTGATAACCTACCCAACAATGAAATTAATAGCCAAGATACCCTAATTATAGATGCTGCGCTTTGTACCAGTGCTGCGCCAGTGTATTTTCCTCCTCATCAGCATCCTACCTATGGACTTTGTATTGATGGTGGTGTATTTGCTAATAACCCTAGTACATTAGCATTAGCCAGAGTTCTCAATTCAGGAATTTTGGAAGATAGAAACATTGAAAACATCAGAATACTATCAGTTGGGACGGGACAAACTCAAAATCGTATGAGACCAGAGTATCAACCTGATGGACCGTTAAAATATGGACCGACAACATGGTTTTGGCCAATAGAATTCGATGATACACCAAAGATTCCCTTACTTTCAATCATGATGGATGGTTCATCAATTTTAGATGATTTCCAAACTAAGATGATTTTAGGAACTGATAAGTATCAAAGAATTAACGTTGAACTGAATCAAACTATACCTCTTGATGGATGTTCTCAAATTCAAAAGATGAAAGATTTAGTAAATAATTATATTAAATCTGATCAGTGGAATGAGAATATAACTTGGATACAAAACCATTTCCTTAACCTTAACTAGAGCGATCGCCCATTTTTCTAGATTAGTGCGATCACCCTTTCTTCTTGGTTCCATTGAAACAACGAAACCCAACACTAATTAAGGTGTGTTACTTCAGTGACATACCTTTTATCTATCAGTACGATCGCTTATATATCTCTCTATTAATCAAACTTTGGCAAGACGCGATCGCACAGAAAAAATTGTTATTCCGCCATCAGGATATGCTATAATGGGAGATGTTTCAGTTAACAAAGTGGCAATGAGTTGGAACTAGCATTTGAATGGGATAAACAGAAAGCAAAAATAAATCAAAGAAAACATAACATTTCTTTTGAAGAAGCATCCACCGTATTTGATGATCCCTTAGCTGTAAATTTCGATGATCCTGACCATTCTACAGGAGAGAATCGCTATCTTATAATAGGTTTATCAGATCAAGGTAAATTTCTATTTGTTTCTTATACGGATCGTGATCATAAAATTCGTTTAATTAGTGCAAGATTAGTTACACCCAAAGAAAGGAGATATTATGAACGAGAAAATCCAAGATGAATTAGAAGATGACTTGCGAGAAGAATATGATTTAAGTCAACTTAAAAATCCTGTTCGCGGAAAATATTACCAACAGTATCGGGAAGGTCATAGCGTTACTGTTCATCATGAAGATGGAACAAAAACGGTTGAACATTTTCCAGCGCAAAATGATGTAATTATTCTTGATCCTGATGTTAAAAAATATTTTCCTAATTCGGAATCCGTTAATGCGACCTTAAGAAGTTTAATTAAATTAATTCCTCAATAATAGTGCGATGCCTACGGCACTGCATAGCAGCACGCCGCTCTTGTAGGTTGGGTTGAGGCAACGAAACCCAACAATATGTGATTTAAGGTGTTAGGACTTACGTAATAGCACTATAAATCTTGTCTAACCGTAGGGACAATTCATGAATTGCCCCTACGGGCAGCGTACCTGCGTAAGTCCTCTTTACTTAGATTCAGTGGGATGCCTACGGCACTGCATAGCAGCACGCCGCTCGCTGAAAGCGCACCGAAGGTGATCTTGTAAATTGGGTTATCTTTAATTAAGTTTCTCCCTTACTTAAATTATTACAAAACAATTGAATTTCATTGATTATGGTTTGATAAGAATTAACAATTTGATGGGCGATGATTAAAACCTTTTCCTCATCTAATTGGCAAGAATAAGCACTTCTCACCAGATGACTAAACCGCCGTAATTCATCCAAAATGAGCCTTGTTTCTTCTGTAATAACTGCTTTTCTCACCTTAGGTATATCAACAGACATTTGCTCTAATAAATCTCGATGCCATTTATCCCCCGTTGGCAATTTTTGATCAATTTTTTTAGCAATCACTTCAAATATACGCTCAATTCCAGTATAAACTCCATGCAAATTAAGCGCAATAGAATTAATTAATGCGTTTTGATACATGACATCCGATTGATTAGATAATTCTCTTAAAAATATCTCTAACTGTTGCAGAGTTTGAAGAATTTTCTTGATTAATTCTATCTTGAATTAGTAAATTATTCATAGTTCAATCCCCTGAGCAATTGCCTCTAAAATATAAGGATGAGCCTTTTGAAATTCTACTAAATCCACCTCAAAATCCTGTCCATTATCTAACTCTGCTATCGCTTTAAAATAATCTTTCTCTGGTAAATCCCAAACCGCTAAATCAAGATCAGAATGGGGAGTTATTTCTTCATAATTTAACAATGAACCAAATAAAACAACTTTCGTGACTCCATACTTCTCTTTAAGGATACTAGCACATTTTTGAGCAATTTTTAACCCTGCTTGTTGCCGTTGTTTCATCTCTAATAGAAATTGTTTACGGTTTGCTCTCGCTGCTAAAACTTCAGTAATAATCTCTTGTTTTCGTTCTTCGGTTAACTGTGTCATTATGATTACCCCTAAATCATTGAATATCAATAGTTTCTATAATAGCAATTTTTGTGATAGGCGATCGCCCTTTCTTCTCGGTTGGATTGAAACAACGAAACCCAACACTAATAAAGGTGTGTTACTGCGGTGACATACCTTACAGCGTTGATGGTTATTGTCATTTCGACTCAGTACGGCAATAAGCGCAGAAGCATCGCACAAAATCAAGATAATTCCTCTCTTTTTAGCTGTTTTTCCTGCATTAATTCCGCAAATTTTTCTCCTGTTTGGGTAGAAAGATCTGGGGAAGCTCCTTCAATGATACCCACTTTTCCCTTAAGGACCTCAGCTAGGGAGTTACTAGGGGGTGTCTTTTCCTCGCCTGAAATGGCATCCAGTACGATGAGCCTTACTTTTCTTCCTTTTAATTCAGAAGCACAGACGGCGATTTCTTCCCAAGTTCCTTCATAAATTCGTTGTCTCATGAGAATTATGCTTGTTTAAATACTTACTGATCTTACTTGAAAACATTGAAAGGGTAAACCCATTCTCCCTCTAGTGCGAGGCCTACAGCAATGCGTAGTAGCACGCCTAATCTTGTAGGTTGAGTAGTCTTCGACGCTGCTATGCAGATGAAACAACAAAAACCAACACTAATTAAGGTGTGTTACTTTAGTGACATACCTTTTACCTATCAGTTATAATGGAAAGGTTTGAAGCCTAGACTTTCATCAAATGATGCTCATCTCTCTGAAAAATCCTGGTATCGTATCGTACATACATAGTGTAATGTCGTTGTCACTACATTATGTTAAAATAATTAAGTTTGGAATTACACACCCATCTTATGAGTAGTAAAACAAAAAGTAAGACTCCGCATAATACCCTAAATTTGCGAATTAAGCCAGAAGAACGCAATTTGATCGATATGGCAGCCAAAGTGCAAGGTAAGAATAGAACTGATTTTATTTTGGAAGCCGCGCGGAATGCTGCGGAGGAAACTTTGCTCGAACGTACTATTTTTTGGGCTAGTCCAGAGACTTATGCAGAATTTATCGCACTTCTAGATGCACCACCTCAACCTAATGAACGTTTACGCAAAACCATGCAGACGCTCGCACCTTGGGAGAAGGAATGGGAGCATCTCACCTTTGCAATAAGTAGAAATGCTTAATGAGATCAATAAAAAAGTTAAAAAAGGCAACCATTTAGATAAGCACAGCGATGACGAAGGACTTGCGGTACATTACCAGA
>SFAU01000246.1 GCA_007096045.1 Microcystis novacekii Mn_MB_F_20050700_S1
GCGACGAAAACATCGGCATTATTGGCAAATAACCAGTCTAGATTCGATTTAATCGTCGTAATCCAGCGAAATTGTCTTGTATTATCGGCCATCGGTTTCCCGTCGCTATCGGGATAGACTATCTGAGTTGGATTCGGTGATGTAACCATAGGTTCACCCCAGTTGTTTCTTTAAGGCTAACAGCAAAAACCATTCCCTGATCATTAGCCATCCCGCTTCCGTCTTGACTACCCGATCACCTATCGCTAGAGCTTGCCAAAAAGTAACATCTTATCATAGTTCAGTTCGATCGAGCAGATTTTTTAATTAGTTTTACTGATGTATAAATCGGCTTATTCCTAGGTAAATCCTTGCAGGAGTGGCATTATACCAGATATTTTCTCTCTGCATGGTTTATTTAATAAGCTCTGCTGATGAATAAAAAAAAACAATAAACGGAGCTTATGCTTATTCGCCTCTACAATCTAAGCATCAGCCCTAACCAGTGCTAAATTTTCTTTCTGACATCCAAGCCTGATTAATGGTTTTGCTGTCTTTAGAGACAGTTTTCTCCACTATTCGCTTGCTTATCAACTTTATCTAACTCGAACTAAGTTTCGGGTGGATTCCCTATTGACTCTGTACCATCTTTTTCACACGAGGTATATCATGGCTATCATCTATGTCAAAACGGTCGCGACAGATAACGGTTCCGCTTGGAACAATGCTTATGGTAGTTTAGTAAGTGCGCTAACCGCTGCACAAGCAATTTTTTCTCTGTTTTTGGGTACTGCAAATGCCGCAACAATTACAAGTATTGCGGGAGATAAAGATTGCTTTGGAACAGGCTCTAATATTTGCAACACTATAGCTGTATCCAATATCGTTCAGGGAACAAACGATAATGATTTTGACTTTTTCACATTCAAAACATTTCAATGGTCGCATAATTACTCACTTCCAGCAAGTTCATCAATCACTTCAGCCGTTCTTAAAATAGTTACCTTCGACCTAGAAGATAACGGTGCCGGAGATGGGCTCGGTGGAATTCCATTTGATGACAGGTTATTTATTGATGGTATTGAAGTATCAGGAGCGTTTGATGATGTTTCTACGCCAGATGGCAATGCTTTTACTCAGCTTCCTGTTAACGTGACAATTTTTAATCTTAATTCTCTTTTCTTTTCTAGTTTGGTAGATGGCAATGTAAATATTGAATTAAATAGCTTCGGAGGTACAAGAGCAGATGCGATTGCTATTGATTATGCCGAACTTGAAATACAGACAATTTCAGAACCTTTGACATCTGTTCCCGAACCTTCTACAATTCTAGGATTAGTAACACTAGGATTAGGTGCATTGTTTTCTAAAAAGCACAAACAAGACGACAACGCAGGGAATTAGTTAATTTTGAAGGGAACATGAACGATAGAGTTGATGTCCCTTGAAATTAATTGTTATTATCTTCTTAATTGTATCGATCTAAAAGAGATTGAATTAACTGAGGAGAAGCCCGAAAACTCGTTTTTTGTAATTTCTCAATTGCAGTTTTTATATCGATCAAGTCTTGTTTGATTGCTATTTCAAGAACACCTAATAAACCCGTAACTTTTAGACCTCTATCTATAGCAACTTTTCGAGCTGCTTTTTCATCAATAATTATTAAGCCAGCTTTTAATTTTTGTGCTAAAATAATCGCCTCTTTCTCTCCTAAATCTAGTCGATTTAATTGCTGATCTTGAACGGGATCAACATCATTAATAAGTAACCATTTAGGAATTTCTTCGCTCCAGTTTTGCAGAATAGCTGGCGCACTTGTTGAAGTTAATTCATTATAGACCGCTTGAGTAATGACTATTTCCTTAAATAATTGAGGCAATAATTCAATTTCTCCAACTAACACTAAATAACAAATCGGTGAAGTGTCCGAAACAACAATCATTGAGATAATAAGTCCTCGATATTTTTCACGTCTTCCGCTAAATCTTCCTCTGTATAATCTAGATAAACTTGATGAAGTTTTAAAAACTCGTCTGTTTCCCATCGAGAGGAGAAATTTAATAAAGTTTGAATTTCTGCCAAAGTCATTACTCCATCTCGATAAGCTTGTATGGCTAAAGCTTCTAAAGTTTTTTGAGGTAAATTATCCCATTTTTTTTGTAATTGTTGTCCCGCAGCTTCAGAAATGTAAATAGTAATTTCCATAGTTTTTATAGTAACTAACTTGGAAGACTCAACTTTTATTATAACTCAAAATAACGCCTGTTTCCCTAGTATTCGGATGTCGGCGATAGCCCAGATACACGGGAAATGAGGCGATTTTACAAGCTGGGAAGCTGTTTTCACCGGCGATACGCAAGCGAAGATGACCTGTCTCCCCGCTACAAGGTATTGAAGCTATCAAAATTGGAATATCGTCTTTGATAAGTAAAATGTAGGGTGCGTTAGACGGTGATAAGCTCTGTTTTTGCTTAGGACTAGCAATCCGTCGTAACGCACCAATTTAAGGGTAAAGTTGGTGCGTTACGGCGGATTATTGATTTTGGTTTTTTTACTGAATTGGTAGCCGCCTAACGCACCCTACAAGCTACTAGGTAAATCTTTGCAGGAGTGGCATTATACCAGATATTTTCTCTCTGCATGGTTTATTTAATAAGCTCTGCTGATGAATGAAAAAAAAAAAAAATAAACGGAGCTTATAATTATTCGCCTCTACAATCTAAGCATTATCCCTAACCAGTGCTAAATTTTCTGACATCTCAGCTTGATTAATGGTTTTGCTGTCTTTAGAGACAGTTTTCTCCACTATTCGCTTACTTATCAACTTTATCTAACTCGAACTAAGTTTCGGGTCGATATTCCCTATCAACTCTCTACCGTCTTTTTCACACGAGGTATATCATGGCTATCATCTACGTCAAATCTGGTGCGACTGGTAATGGTTCCGCTTGGAACAATGCTTATGGTAGTTTAGTAAGTGCGCTAACCGCTGCCCAAGCAGGAGATGAGATTTGGGTGGCAGCAGGTACTTATAAACCTACGACGGGAACCGACAGAACTGCAAGCTTTAACCTAAAAAATAATGTAGGGATTTATGGTGGTTTTGCTGGTACGGAAACTGCACGGAATCAGCGTAACATTACCACTAATGTCACTATTTTAAGCGGTGAAATTGGCGCGGCGGGAAATGCGGATAATTCCTATCATGTGGTTAGCGCGACGGGTACGATTTCTACTCCTCTGGGTAACAGTTCTATTCTGGATGGGTTTACCATTACTGGCGGTAATGCTAACGGTACGACAGGAAATCAAGGTAATGGTGGTGGGGTGTATGTTTCGGGGGCTAGTCCAACCCTGAGTAATATCACTTTCCGCGATAATAGTGGGGTGAATGGGGGTGCTTTATATAACGAATCTGGTAGTAATCCGATTCTAGTCAATACGTTGTTTGAGTACAATACTGCAACACGAGGGGCAGCGATTTACGATGATTTGAGTAGTCCTCAGATTACTAATGGTACTTTTCGCCTAAATACGGCTATTAATGACGGGGGTGCGATTTATAACACCAGTAGTAGTAATCCTACTATTGTTGATAGCGTTTTTAGCCGAAATTCTGCTAATACGGGTAGTGGTGGTGCCATTTTTAGCAATTTAAGCAACCCCAATTTGATTAACAGTTCCTTTAGTGGTAACGTGGCAGTAACAGGGGGTGCGCTACATAATGTATCGAGTAATGTAGGGTTGCGAAATAGTATCCTCTGGGGAAATCAGGATAGTAGCAATACGGGGAATCAGATTAATAATGGTTCCGGTGGTGCTGTTACGGTTACGAATAGTATTATTCAAGGGGGAGGGTTTACGGGTGCGACTAATGTTGACCCTCTGTTTGTTAATGCGAAAGCGGATGATTTACGCTTAAAATCGGGTTCTCCGGCTTTGGATGCAGGGGATGTTAATTTATTACCTGCGGATAGTCGAGATTTAGACGGGGATGGGAATACATCTGAAAAAATTCCCCTTGATTTGTCAAATAATCCGCGTGTTGCAGGTGCTAATGTGGATTTAGGTGCGTATGAGGGGGCGCAACTTTCTCCTGCGCCTACTCCTGCCAATATTCGCACTATTTTTGTGCGGGCGAATGCCGGGGGAAGTAATAATGGTACATCTTGGCTTGATGCCTTTACCAGTTTACAGGATGCTTTAGCGGCGGCGCGAAGTGGGGATACGATTTGGGTTGCAGCAGGAACCTATAAACCGACTACGGGAACAGACAGAACAGCAACTTTTACCCTAAAAAATCAGGTAGAAATTTATGGCGGTTTTGCGGGTTCGGAAACCAGTTTAAGTCAGCGAAATGTTGCCACTAATGTCACTACTTTAAGTGGAGATATTGGGACAGTTAATACTGCGACTGATAATGTTTATCATGTTGTGACGGGTAACAGTACCAGCAATACGGCAGTTTTAGATGGCTTTACTATTTTGGGAGGTAATGCTAATGGAAGTGGTACAAATAGTGTCGGTGGTGGGGTATATATTGTTGATGGTAGTCCTACTCTCAGAAATTTAATTATCGAGAATAATAATGCTACCAATGGTGGAGGAATTTACAATGAAACGGGTGCTAATCCTACCATCACAAATACCACTTTTCGGAATAATACAGCTAGTAATGGAGGTGCTATTTATAACGTCAGTAGCAACCCAACCTTAACGGATGTTACTTTCACTAATAACACCGTTACCAGTCAGGGGGGAGCTATTTATAATACCTCTAGCAATCCTACCCTAAATAATACGATTTTTGGTAACAATACTGCTGTTACTGGTGGGGCTATTTTCAATACTGGTAGTAGTCCTATTTTCAATACGGTAACTTTTAGTGGTAATACTTCGAGTAGTCAAGGTGGAGCTATTTACAACTCAAGTAGCACTATAACAGTTAATGGAGGTACTTTTGCTCAGAACCGAGCTAGTAATGCTGGTGGAGCAATTTATTATGGCAGCAGCACAGGCACTATTACTCAAAGTAGTTTCCAGCAGAACCGAGCAGGTGATGGAGGTGCAATTTATAATGCTAGTGGCAATAGTCTTAGCATCACCAATGTTAATTTTATCTTGAATATTGCTGATGGTTCTGTAGGTGGTGCCATTTGCAATGCAGGTGGCAATAATTTACAGATTGTAAATTCCGCATTCAGTCGCAACAACGCTGTTAGTCAAGGTGGAGCGATTTATAATGTCAATAGTTCTAATACAATAACGACTAATAGCACATTTAGTGGTAATTCTGCTGGTTCAGGAAGTGCAATATCTACAAACTCGACCCATACCATTCGCAACAGTATTATCTGGGGGAATGGCGGAACCTCACTTTCTGGTAGTTACAACGTCACCAACAGCATAGTACAAGGCGGATTCACAGGTACAGGAAACTTAAATGTTGACCCTCTCTTTGTCGATGCTATCAATGATGACTTGCGCCTACAAAGCAGTTCCCCCGCCATCAACGCAGGTATTAACACCTTCCTCCCTGCTGATACTTCAGACTTAGATAAAGATGGCAACACCACTGAAACCATACCCTTTGACCTTGCCCGCAACCCTCGCGTTAACGGTACTAATGTTGATATAGGTGCTTTTGAATTTACACCCCCCGTCAACCAACCTCCTGTTATCACCAATAAAACCTTTACCATTGCTAAAAATAGTGCGGTAGGTGCTACCGTTGGTACTGTTCCCATTAGTGACCCCGAAAACAATCCTTTTACCGTCACCATTACTAATGGCAATACCGACACAAATAATAATGGTACTCGTCCTTTTACCATCAGTAACGCTGGCGTAATTACTGTTACCGACCCCACAGATTTTGGCACTAATACAAGCTTTAATCTGACCATTGCGGCTAATGATGGTAGCGCGACAGGAACGGGTAATGCAGTTATTAACTTAAATAGTCCGCCTACTGTTAATAACGCTACCTTCTCCATTCTCAAAAATAGCGCAGCGGGTACTAATGTTGGCACTGTCACAGCCAGTGACCCAGAAAATAACTCTCTTACCCTGAGTATTACTAATGGCAATACCGACACAAATAATAACGGTACTCTACCCTTTGCCATCAATAACTCAGGATTAATTACCGTTACTGACCCGGCAGATTTTGGGACTAATACCAGCTTTAATTTAACCGTCACTGCTAACGATGGTAACGCCACAAGTAACGGCACAATTGTTGTCAACTTAACTAATCCCGTCAATTCTCCACCAGTGGTTAATAATGCTACCTTTAGCATTGCAAAAACCAGTCCTAACGGAACAGTAGTCGGCACAATTAACGCCACCGACCCCGATAATAACCCCTTAACCTATAGTATTATTGGGGGAAATCCTGACACCGATAACGACAATACTAAAGCCTTTGCTATTAGTAATACAGGCGTAATTACTGTTACCGATGCTAATGATGTCAGCGCACAAACTAACCCCTTTAACCTCACTATTCAAGCCAGTGATGGTAGTTTAACTGGTACTGGAACTGCCACAGTTAACCTGAATAATGTTAACCCCGTCACCTTCCAACTGAAACTATATGAGGACAATAACGGTACAGTTGGTAATGAAATTACTGGCAATAACCCCATTCTCGGTAATAGTTTCTTTGCGGAAATTCTAGTCGGTGATATTCGTACTAATGCAGCAGGATTAATCACCAACTCCCTTGATTTTGCCTTTGCACCTGATGTAGCTCAAAATATCAACAACTTTGCTGATATTGGTACTAACATCAATAACCCTCTAGTTACCTCAGCCTTTACCCTCTTCCGAGATGGTACATTAGACAATACTAACGGGTTAATTGATAACCTCAGCGGTGGTTCACTTCCCCAAGCAAGTCAAGGTTCAGCTATTGGGATTAATCAACTTTCTCGCTTCAGTTTAATGCGATTTAATGTCGTAGGAACGCGAGATAATTCTAACCTAACCGTCACCTTTGATCCCTCTCAAATTGGTTTCGCTGATGGTACATTAGTTGACCCCAATGGCACACTAAGTTTAACCCGTAATATTATCATTAATGATGCTCCCATTGTGAGTAGCATTAATAACGTTAACCTGGCCGAAAGAAGTGCCGTAGGAACTATAGTTGTCGCTGGAAACTTAGTAGAAGCAACTGATGATACTTACGGACAAACCCCTACCTTTAGTTTAAGTACCTCTCCTAAAGATGGTTCAGGAAATAACCTTTTTGCTATCAACTCTACTACTGGAGAAATTACTCTCACTCAAGCAGGTGCTAATACCATTGACTACGAAAGTGGCATCACATCCTATCAATTAGGAGTCAAAGCAACCGACGGTTATAAACTCTCTACCGAAAAGACATTTAACGTTAATATTACTAACGTTAATGAAGGGACAATCGTAGTAGATAAAACTGCTGTTACCTTCGGTACAAAACTCTCCCAATACCGCACAGGTGCAACCGATAGCCTCTTTGTCCGTCCTAACTTTGCTGACAAAACCCAATTCATTGACATTACTAATACCGCATCGGGAACTAACGATGTACTTGCTATATCGGGAATCACAATTAATGCACAAAATGTCACCACAGATGCCAATTTTGCCAATGGAGACATTCTACTAAACCCCGGACAAACCCGCCGTCTCGCCTTAACTTATGCACCCAAAGCAGCGCGAGAAAACTTCAATTTGGCTAACGGCTTAGTCATCAACAGTAATGCTCAAAACAATTCCGCTTTGAACATTCAACTAGCAGGGAAATCAACCTTTAACAGTGATATTTCCTACGATGGAAAGGTGAATTTAACCGACTTAAACACCTTACAACGTCCGGGGTTATTTGGTAGTAGTATTGGACAAACAAATTATGACCCTACTGCTGATATTACCGGAGATGGAAGAATTAATCTTGCGGAATTAGTTCCCTTAAATTCCGAATTTGGGTTAGTTATTTAGATTAACTCTGTAGGTTGAGTTGACCCAAGTATAACCCCATCTTCGTAGGTTAGGTTGACCCAAGGAAACCCAACCATTCCGGTTAATTACAATAGGTTTTGATGGGTTAGCGCACTTCCTAACCCATCCTACAAAATAACGGTTCAGGTAAGGGTTCATTATCTGCTTCATAAGCAATCATTAGGGATTCTATAGCTTCTTTTCCATTAGCGACAGCTTCCTCATAAGTATCTCCATGAGTACGCCAATATTGCCCTGGAAAATCAGGCAATGCAACCAGGAAACAATTATCTTCATCAGACCATTGGATTACCATGCGATATTTAATTTGTGCCATTTTCTTGATTCCTCTTAACTTCTTTAATTGCCTGCTGTACTTCTTTTTCTTGATACAGCTTTGCATCGGCACTGTCTTTTCCAGAAACAGTAACTTTACCAGAGTACAAATGATGTACCCAGTTAGTGTGACTTCCCTTGCCGGGTTTTTGAATAAATCCTGCTTTGCGTAGCATTTGTTTTAACTCGCTAACTTTTTTAGGCATTTTGCCATGATCTTTTAATTCATCGATCGATCATAACTCAGGAGAAACACATTATGTCTAGTCTGACTACTGAATTTAACTTCAAAACTGATAATAGTGGCTTACCAGGCACTATTATTAATAGTACTCTCCAAGTTGGGGATAAATTTTTTGTAGAAATTTTAATGGAAAATAGTGATATTAATCCTGTCGGTATCAATAGCGGTGCTATTAATTTATCCTTCGATCCTCGCTCAATTCAAAACATCGATAATCCTTTCAATCCCTCAGATATTAATAGTCTTCTTATTACCCCTAATTTCCCCTTTGGACGCACGGGAATCTTAGACAATGCCAATGGTTCAATTACTAACTTAGGCGGCGGTTCTTTACCATTTTTGGGCATTGGTTCACCTCTGGGAATTAATCAATTGGATACTTTTAGTTTATTGCACTTCCAAGTAATCGGCAATGGTAATTCTAGTCTGGTACTTAATATTGATTTATCTCAAACCGGTTTTAGTGATGGCAGTGTTGCCAGTTATTCTGGTAATCAAAGTCAGTTTATAAAAATAGTTCAAGTGGATTCATCGATAGCTATTCCCGAACCTTCTACAATTTTGGCAATGGTAATATTAGGGTTAGGTGTATTGCTGTCTAAAAAGCGCAATCAAAACAATAGTAATAATAGTTAGGGTTTGCGGCAAAAAGTTTTTCGTGGGGACAGGGTGTGGGGTGTGGGGTGTAGGGTTTTACCGATTTTCAGGTGGTCAATTAGCTAATTTTCAGGGAAAAAGTTCCGGAATTTTACCCCCGATCACTCCCAGATCTGGCACTTTTTGAGGTCAAAAAAGTCTAAAAACCTTGTTGGATAAGGTTTTTAGATTTATTCAGCAAACCCTAATTAACCAAAGAAAAATGTGTGTATCTAGTAACAATCTCATTGTGGATAAAACAAGTCTAAAACTTCCTCTGGTAAAGGTTCGTTGAAATCATCGGAGATGGTAAATTCTCCTCTAGCTAATCCTACCGGACGAGATCGATGAGATTGACTTAAAAATTGCCAAATTATCTTAATTTCATTTTCACTTAAAGGATTTGTATTGTCCATTTCTTGGTTATTTTTAACTAAAAATTGCCATTTTTCTAATGCTTTTTCTGTTAGGTAATTGTCGGATTTGTTTGATACCTCTTGATGAGTTAACTTATCAATAAATTGCCCAACTAAATTAAGATTGTCTGCGGACAAAATTGCTAACTTCTCAGTTAATAACTGGCGTAATTCTACATCATTCATGATTTTTTAACTATTAACTAAACATCGATTGTAGTCCCCAAAAAGGATAGATACACCTAGGTTAATTCCTAGAGAAGTAATTTCGGTGCTGTCAACCAGAATAACTGACACTTACCTAGGGGATTTTCTTGATTGGGAACCTCTAGACCAATTATTCCCGCTTTTTTGACCGATAATTTTCCTTGAAACTTGCCCCAAACTAGCATTTCCGTCCAATAGCCTAAATCCGGTTCGTGGCCTACCAGTGCGATCGCGTTTTCCTCTCGCTGATAGTCCGACTTTTGCCACCACTGTACCCAATCTTGAATATTGCCGTTGGGCGATAGGGGGTTAAATTGCTCAATTTTACGGCTTAAACCCGCTTTTTGCAAAATTTCGGCGGTTTGCACGGCACGCACCAAAGGAGAGGTCAAAATTAGGTCAAATTTCACCCCCAACTTTCCTAATCTTTGGGCAACTTTAGCAGTTTTGGTCTTACCTTCCTCGGTTAAAGGACGTTCCCTATCGTTGAGATAATCCCCCGATTGTCCTGCTAATCCATGACGCACAAAATAAAGTTTCATATCAGTGTTGGGTCGGTCTTGGCGATGATAATAGATAGCTGAGGTCTGATAGCTAGGTGCGAATTACCTTTTCATCGGGGTTAACTAGATGGGAAAGTTTTTGTTTAATTTGGGTGTCATAGACTTCCCACTTCAGTTTTGCGTATTCGGCATTATTATTAAAACCACCGAGGAAACCGATAGGAATTTCAAAACCTCCGGCCATGTAACGACCACCACCAAAAAAGCGACCTTGGTTATCCTGTCCGAAAGCTTCCTTGAGAAATTC
Source organism: Microcystis novacekii Mn_MB_F_20050700_S1 (assembly GCA_007096045.1). Taxonomy (GTDB): domain Bacteria; phylum Cyanobacteriota; class Cyanobacteriia; order Cyanobacteriales; family Microcystaceae; genus Microcystis; species Microcystis novacekii. The sequence continues at coordinate 10,618 of SFAU01000246.1, forward strand.
ATCGGGATCTAGGGTAATTTTACTGGTACGCATAGAACCAATGACTAACTCGATATCCTCATCTTCATCGTGAACGATACCATAAACTAAAGCCGTGTGAACATTTTCCTCTGTCACCAAAAAATCGGCAGCTTGGGGAATCGCATCTCGGTCATCATAACGCAAATAACCGACCCCGGCGATCGAATAATTATTTTTAATAATACGGTTTTTTAAGGCCCGTTCGATCACATCCATCACCCGTCGGGATCTGGCCGATTGCAGGACAGCGTTTAATAATTGAGCATCGTAGAAACGACTGAGATAACCAGCAGCAATAAATTCACACTCTTGCGCTTGCATTAAATTATTCGTATCCGATCGCAATCCGTGCATCAAAGCTGTGGCACACTTAACATGGACGGTATCGCTACTATTAAAATTCAGTAACCCTTTTTGGATATATTGGGTTAACATCGTCGCTGTTGCCCGGATTTGGGGACGAATATCGACAAATTCTGCGTCTAGATCCCCTTGGCGAGTATGATGATCAATCACGGCAATAATAGGGATTTTTGCCTGTTTAACCAGAGTGGTTAACTGACTATTGGTTCCCTGACCATCGACAAAAACACAACCGTGATAAACGGAGAGATCTCTATCCTTGAGGGTATGGACTCCCCAACGTTTAGCCGGTAAACTCGTTAGTTTTACCAAGGCGACATTTTCCTGATGGGAGAGAGTACCCGCATAGACTATATCGCAGTGAATATCGTACTGCTCGGCGATAATTTGATAGGCCCAGGCACTAGAAAGAGCATCGGGATCTGGGAAATCCTGCATCACCACAATTTGATTTTCGCCGCGGTGATTTTCCAAAGTACGTCGCAGGCGATCGATCAGGGAAATAAGTAGGGTATCATTACTAACCGTGACTGGAGGAAGGGGACATACTGCCGGCGCTTCCCCTACCACTACATCGGTTTCGAGGGACTTGGCAGGAACTAGACTCAGTAATTCAGCCATCATTTTTAGAAAAGTTTGCTTAAGAGTAGATTCAGTCAGGATTTTTTGAGCTAATTAATTCTAGACGATATCCCCGCTCGATCGGTTCATCTCAAATATTAAGCTTTTCCAGCCACTAGCTCCCTACTCTGGGGCTATAACTCTAGTCTATCGAAAGACACCTCCCCCCTCACACCCGGCCTCCACGAAAAACTTTTTCAGCAAACCCTAAATAGTTGCTCTGATTTGTTGATAGTAAAGTTATACTATTAAGGAAGCAAAGACGAAATTCTAGGGTTAAGCAATGGTTAGACAACTCGACGACAGCCCGAAAACCGCAATCGTCTATCCCGATAGCGACGGGAAACCGATGGCCGATAATACAAGACAATTTCGCTGGATTACGACGATTAAATCGAATCTAGACTGGTTATTTGCCAATAATGCCGATGTTTTCGTCGC
>SFAU01000247.1 GCA_007096045.1 Microcystis novacekii Mn_MB_F_20050700_S1
AGAGATAAACTCGATGCTCTTTTAAATCGTTTATCCAATGACACTATCGGGTATTTGACGGGATGGTCTTGGATTTTAGAAGCTCTATGTCTGTCAGGAATTTAGAAATTTGGTATAAGACGTTTAATATCGTTGGTGCTGGTATCCCTCGCCGTCGTCGTTTGGGTTAATTTTGCTAAATTTCTCTTTTTTTTTGAGGTGTTACCATGGGTCAAAAATTCGCACGCCATAAAATTACTATAGCAGTTTTCATCAGAATGAGGTATGGGCAAGGAGCTTAAACCCTTTGTTGGCAAAACTTGTCGATACCTCAGTAACGTGAAAAGCGCTATATTGCTGGTTTACCAGGTCCAGCAAGCATGACTTTTTATTTTCTTGCACCTGAAAATACTTATCAAGGGTTAACAGCGACCAATACAGGAGTTGACAAGGTTACTATGAGTGGCTCTCCCAATACTGTAGATGAAACCGCACCTGTGTGTACTGTAGAAGCTCTTTTAAGGTCTGGCTATGGGGTAAGAAAGGTGATTTATTTCACGACTGGAACGGGTGCTTCCCTTCGTCGCAGTTATGCCAGGATAATTGTTGTTAAAGATAAAGCAAGTACTTTCGCTCCCCCAGCTATTATCAGAGGAAACGGTAATGTTGTCGGTGTAGTTAATCCTTTAGACGCGACTTTCTCCTAATTATGAGTTTTATTTTGTTGTCACTTGTCTTTCCCTTATTTTGTCGAGAATGTCTCAAAAGGATAAAGTTTCCTGGCTTTTTGTTCTAACAGGGTTAATTAGCGGTATTGCTTTAAGTTTTGCTCTCCCAGAGGAAAAATTAATCATTGCCTTATCAAGTCCTAGTGCTTTAATTGGTGCTGGTTTAGCTCAATGGTCTTCTTCTTCTGAATCAAAAGAGAAAGATAAATGACTAACACTAGGATAATTAACTGGGGTATCTAGAATGATAAAATAGGTGAAGTTCAAAGCATTATTCATTAGCTATGACCACAACCTACAAAGTAGAAATTTCCCATTTAGGAACAACACAAACGATCGAAGTTAGGGATGATCAAACTATACTACAGGCGGCCTACGATGCGGGAATTGACTTACCCAGTTCTTGCAATGCGGGCGTATGTACTACCTGCGCCGCTCAACTTTCCCAAGGTAGCGTCGAACAAGGTGAGGGCATGGGATTATCCCCCGACCTGCAAAAAGAAGGCTATGCTTTGTTATGTGTGGCCTATCCTCGCTCGGATATTAAACTGGAATCTGGCAAGGAAGAAGTAGTTTATCAACGTCAATTCGGAAAACCCTAGGTAAAACTGGGGTTAATATGACAAATTTTCGGGGGTTTCCCCCCAAAAAAACAGATTTTGAGCCAATAGAACCAGCAAACCCTAACTAATAGCTGAATGCTGACTAATAAGGGGGAACTTTTGCTCTGCACTCTTGAGGGCCGCTTTCATGAAACCAGAAAAGAGAGGATGAGCTTTATTGGGACGAGAGCGAAATTCGGGGTGAAATTGGGTAGCAATAAAGAAAGGATGTTTTGGTAGTTCGATAATTTCCACCAAACGACCATCGGGAGAAGTGCCACTCACCAGATAACCAGTCTCAAAAAAGAGACTACGATAGGCATTATTGAACTCGTAACGGTGACGATGGCGCTCATAGATAACCTCTTGACCGTAGAGAGAGAAAGCCAGACTATCGGGATTTAAACGACAGGGATAGAGACCTAAGCGCATTGTTCCCCCTAAATCCACCACATCTGCCTGTTCTGGCAGTAAATTAATCACCGGATTCGGTGTATCTTCTTCAAATTCGGAACTATTGGCCCTTTCTAATCGGGCCACATTGCGACCCCATTCGATAATCGAACACTGCATCCCTAAACAGAGACCCAAGAAAGGAATATTATTGACCCTAGCATACTCGATCGCCTTAATTTTGCCATCCACACCCCTAATCCCAAAACCACCGGGTACCACAATACCATCAACACCGCTTAAATGAGCTTCGGCCGAATCATTATCCACATCTTCAGCACTTACCCAACGCAATTCTATTTCGCTATCAAGGGCAATAGCAGCGTGTTTGAGGGCCTCCACCACCGAGAGATAAGCATCCCCCAACTGCACATATTTACCAACAATAGCTATCTCTAATTTTTGACTGGGGGATTGCATCTGTCGGATGAGATTTTCCCACTCCTCCAGATGGGGGTATCGGGGACTGAGGTTTAATAATTCTAGGGTTTGTTGCGCTAATCCCTCTTTTTCCAGATTGAGAGGCACTTCGTAGATACTGCTGGCATCCTGAGCAGTAATCACCGATTCTACCGGTACATCACAGAAAGCTGAGAGTTTTTCTTTTAACCCCGGTTGTAGGGGTAGATGACAACGACAGACTAACACATCCGGTTGAATACCGATCGATCTTAATTCCTTGACCGAGTGTTGCGTCGGTTTAGTTTTCATCTCCTTAGCGGCCGGAATCCAAGGAATTAGGGTAACGTGCATATAAATCACGTTATTTCGACCCACATCCTTCCTAAATTGCCTAATTGCTTCTAAAAAAGGCAGGGATTCGATATCTCCCACCGTACCACCAATTTCTGTAATGACAATATCGGGGTTAGTATCTTTGGCCACCCGGAGAATCCTTTCCTTGATTTCGTTGGTAATATGGGGAATTACCTGCACAGTTCCCCCCATATAAGCACCACGGCGCTCTTTATTCAATACCGCTTGATAAATCGAGCCGGTAGTCACGCTATTGAGACGGGAGAGTTCCGTATCGGTAAAACGTTCGTAGTGGCCAAGGTCGAGGTCGGTTTCCGCCCCATCATCGGTGACAAATACCTCTCCGTGTTGAAAAGGACTCATCGTACCCGGATCCACGTTGATATAGGGGTCTAATTTCAGAATTGAGACGGAATAATCCCGACTTTTTAACAATCTTCCCAAACTAGCAGCGACAATTCCTTTCCCAATACTGGAGACGACTCCCCCAGTGACAAAGACAAATTTACTCATAAAGTTTTTCCTGCGATCGATTATACCTAGCAAGGGGTGAGAGTTTTCGGGATGGGGCGGTGTCATTTTCCCAGATTTCATTATAACCGGAGGATATATCCCCCGATCCTCGTTTTAGCTCCCTCTCGAAAATCTATTGCACCACAGCCTTCACTCACCTTCATCCCAATCATCTAATTTTTCCGCTACAATCGACAGTGCTAAGACTCAGGCAATTGTAAACTACTATTCATGATAGATTTTAATACTCTCGCTGAATTTTCCCGCCACTATTGCGTCTCGATTTGTGCCTTTTTAGTACCCGCTAACTTAGTAACCACCCTTTTAACCGTTCTTTTTCTCTATTTCGGTCGTCCTACCCGTCAAATCTTACCCATTGCTTCCCTAGCTTTGTTGTTCGCTGTCACTATGTTTCTCCACGTCGCCACCTGGTTAATGATTGGTGTGGTTATGGCCCCCACTTTTATCCTCTTTGGACTAGGTTTAACCTGTTTTGTGATCAATTTTCAAGCCATCAGCGATCGCCAAAGCTTGGAACAGTTATTACACACCGGGGTTAGTCGTCTGGCCCGCTCTTTCAACTAAAGAAAAGCGCCGAGACTTCCCCCTTCCCACTTCCCACTTCCCACATAGTTGAACCAATAGGCTAATCTTGATGCGTCCAAGAGCGATGAGCCAGACGCAAACCCCAATCGAGCAGATAACCAATCGCGCCAATAACGAGAATAACTGCCATCAACTCTGAATAGGCGAGTCGATCGCGTGTATCGAGAATATAATAACCCAAACCCGCACTAACCCCCAGCATTTCCGCCGGTACAAGAACGATCCAGATAATACCGATAGCCAAACGGAAACCAGTTAAGAGATGGGAGAGGATCGCAGGCAGAATAATCTGGAAAACCGTTTCCCCTCGGGTCGCACAGAGACTGCGGGCTAAAGTCAACCAAGAGCGATCAACCGCATTAACCCCAGCAGCCGTATTGAGAAGGATCGGCCAGATGGCCGCCACCGTCAGCAAAAAATACACGGGTAGATCACCAATTCCCAAAACCATCACCGCTAAAGGCATCCAAGAAAGGGGCGAGATCATGCGGAGAAATTGAAATACGGCCGACAAAGCCGATTCAAGGGAGCGATACAACCCGATTAATATCCCCAAAGGCACACCGATGGCACTAGCGAGAACCAAACCCACAAGAACCCGGCGGCAACTGGTGAGGATATGGGGCATAATCTCCCCCCCAACAAAAAGATGTAATAAAGCGACAAAAGATCGCTCAGGGGAAAAATCATTTAAAATCGGGTTTGAGTGCCATAGAGGACTGGTAAATAGCCACCAGAGCAATAATCCAAAACCGATACCCCATAAGGGTAGTAAAGCTCTTGGCGGGGAGGTCAAAGATTGTGACTTCATAGGTTCGGATCCTTAAAACTTGATCGTCTCGATGCGGGAGAGATTATTCGGTAAGCCGAAAGCTTTCGGCCCGCCCACCTGTTGCAAGGCATTACGGACAAAAGAGTCATCCACGAGATCCCGCGCCACCTGTCGGGGTTGCAGTTTTTGGAGAAAATCTGTATTTCCTTCTACCTGAGTGGTTTTTAGTAAGCGTACCAGTTCCTCCGTATAGGAAGGGAAAGGATAGGGCTGGAAATCGATCCGGTTGACCTGCCAAGCTGGATTCTGGATTGCTCCTTCTTTCTTATAGAAATTGCGATCATAGTAAGTAAGCGCCCGTTGCAATACTGGCAGCGGGTGAGGGGTATATTTGCCACCATCTTTAGAGAGAATCCAGGCCACTTCGGAGCGATTGCCCCGTGACCAGAGTTGAGCTTTAACGAGGGCGTTTACCACCTGCTGCGTCCATTGTTTCCGTTGCCTAATATCCTCCTCGTGAACAAAGACGACGCAACAGGCATGATTCTTCCAGACATCGCCAGTGAAACGGAGAACCCTACCAGTTTTTAGATTTTCCGCCGCCGCGTTGAAAGGTTCAGCAACGATATAACCACCGATGCTCTTATTGGCGAGGGCTGATACCATATCCGGGGGCGGGAGAACCACTAGATTAACCTCGTTAGAAGCGATCGGCGCGTCCTTGGCTTTGCGAACTATTTTCAGCCCGTTACGTTGTAAAAGTTGTTGCAAGACCAAATTATGAATCGAATACCAGAAAGGAACCGCGATCGTTTTACCTCCCAATTCCCTGGGATTTTCAAGATCGGGAAGGACGGTGAGGGCTGAACCGTTGGTATGGTTCCAAGCGACGATTTTAGCGGGGAAATTGCGCCCGTAACGAATCCAGATCGAGGTGGGAAAAAGAACGTGAATAACGTTCACCTGCCGAGCGAGAAAGGCTTCAACAATCTGCGCCCAAGAGCGGAATAGGCGCGGTTGTTCTGTAGTTAAACCTTCCGCTTGATAAAGTTTTCGCGAGTGGGCTACCAATAGGGGGGCGGCATCCGTAATCGGTAGATAACCGATTTTCACAGGCTGATCGTTGGCATTGGCGTTAACAGGGAGATTCCAGTTATCGGCGGTGATCGCTGCTCCGAAGGAACTGGTAAACAGTGCCGAAAGTTTCAGAAAATCTCGACGGCTCATGCCGCAACAAGCACAATTATCGTGTAGGTTCATGGATTTACAGTGTCATGACAAGGGCTAATTCTTGAAAAATTGACCGGCGTAGATCACTCAAAAGCTTCGCTGACTCGAAACGGGGTTTCGGCATCGAGATGGTCCATTCTCGGCGGATGCCCACCGGATGACGGCCCATGAGAAGAACTCGATCGGCCACTAATAGGGCCTCATCGATGTCGTGGGTAACGAGGAGAACCGTGCTGTTATAGAGAGCTATGACTTCTAGGAGGAGTTTTTGCATCTCGAAACGGGTGATCGCATCGAGGGCGCTAAACGGCTCATCCAGGAGGAGGAGAGAGGGGCGGCGGGCGAGGACGCGGGCCAGAGAAACTCTCTGAGCCATACCGCCCGATAGTTGATGAGGATAGGCACGCTCGAAGCCATCTAGTTTGACGCTTTTAACAGCGGTGTGAACCCTTTCCCGTAATTGCTGATGATTGAGGGGGGGCATCCGCTTTAATTTCAAACCAAAAGCCACGTTTTGCCAAACGGTTAACCAAGGTAAAAGGGCGGGGGATTGAAAAACGATCGAGCTGCGGATGTCTGGTGCTTGTAGGGGTCGTGAGTGCAATTGTATTTCTCCGCCATCGGCACTTTGCAAACCAGCGGCGGTAGCAAGGAGGGTAGATTTACCGCAACCACTGGCCCCGAGCAAACAAACTACCTCACCGGAGCGCACCTGTAGGTTAATATCCTCAAAAACGGTACGGTAGCCATTGCGGGTTTTATAGCGTTTATGGAGATTTTTCAGGGTGAGGACGGGGTAATCAGTGGCGACGCTCATTCCCTCACCCCCGCTCGATCGAGTTCGCCAGTGAGAATTTTATCGGTAGAGGACTGACGTTGTAACTCTCTTTCCAGTTGAATTAGGCTCGGAGTTAACACAGGTAAAAAGGCGACCTCGCGCAGCCGTCGCGCCGTGTCGCTATTACGGAAATAGCCTTTTCCTCCCTTAATTTCCGCTTCTAACCAGACGGATTCCACCGCTAACCGGGTAATGTCCACTCTGAGGGTGAATAGTTGGCCTGTTCGTCCGAGATCGAAGCTTTCTAGGGCGCTGAATTGCTCGATTGTCTTTTCTAGACGAGTCAGACGCTCCCGGGCGAAGAAATAACGATCGCTTGCTACCGCTGCCTTTCCCCCTAAATTTTTCTCCGTCTCCCCAAGGGATTTACGCGTAATGCCAAGGGCCAGTCCGCATTGTAACAGCAAGAAACAGGGGCGGACTGAGGGTAAAAATTTTTCTGCTTCAAAGCTAATAATCCAGTCGTGAGATAACTGAACTCGATCGAATTCAAGGGTACTGGTGCGGGAAGCTTGTAAACCCAATAATTGTAGGTCTTCACCCCGTTTTAACCCCTCGGCGAAGGAGGGAAGGGCGAGGATAAGAGTTTGTCCAGATGTAGTTTGAGCGGCAACGGCCACTATGAATTCTCCGTTAGAGTCGAGGTTAGAGGCCCAGGGCAGGAAGCCATTAACAGTGACGTTTTCTCCCTCGATCTTTGCCTGTAAACGCAGCTCCTCGATACCGCCGAGGTACTTCATCGCGTTAGAGAGTCCTGTCGCCCCGGCTATCTCTCCCTTGAGAACAGCAGGTAGAATTTTGTTTTTTAGGTAAGTGTTATGACTGGCCGCCAGATATTGGATGAAGACGCGCTGACACCAGAAAACAAAACCGGTGGTCAGGCAGCATTGGGACACAGCGGAGATCGCCTCTACTGCCTGTAATAAGGAGCCACCCCGGCCTCCTAAGCTTTCAGGTATAGCATAGCCGAACCAGCCCGATTCTCCTAGCTTGGTTAGGGCCCAACCGACGTTGAGATTAGCTGTACCGTTGTTGAGGTCAGTGGCTCTTTCTTCCAGAAAAGAAAGGATTTCGGAGCCTTGATCGAGCATAATTGTTCTCTCCTAGGGGTGAATATTTTCAATCGAGGTCAAACTATCTATAGGTGCGCCGACGACTTCTCTGGCTCTTTTTACCGCCGCTTCATCGGGACTATCGTAGAAACAGAGACATTTACTCAAGTCTTCGCAAACATAGGTACGCTCGAAACTGACTTCAGGCACTTGAGCGTAAAGGGGGGTTTTCTCCGCTTTTCGTTGCAGGTAAGTTTCCATCGTTAGCCCCGGGGGTAAATTCCACTGTACTAGATAGTTGGCTTTGTCTTTGCGCTCTCGCACAGTGGCTAAGTCCTGCCCAATCAAGCGCATTTCCTTGATTAGTTGCCAACTTAGCCCAGCGTTTTCTAGTACTTGTTCGAGGGAGGCGCGATCGAGCGCTTTGATAATCAGGAATAACCGCCCCTCTCTTTCACCGATTAGGGCTTCGATTAACTCTCCCTGGGATTTTGATGCGAGTGTAGCAATGCGCTCCAATATCTCGCTTACTTGTTCTTTAGTTCTTTCTTGTCGATCATCCTCTACTAGATATAGAGTCATAATTCATCTGAAATACATTTACAATACATTTGAGTTTACTGCCTTTGGGAAAAAAAAGCAATATTTTCAAGCGCCTCAAAACGCCGCGGCCAGAACCCTTGCCTTGGGTGATATGTGTGACCCGATTTTTTCGATAACCGCCCTTATCTGGCTGAATTTTTTTCAGCCAAAGACTTGACAAACTCCAAAATTTCTGCTAACCTTGTAGTATAATGGGAATCCGTGTCGGCCTACGACCCCCCTTTTTAACTCTTTCTCAAGAATAAAAATTTTAACCCGAATTGCCGGTAGTAGCTAAACTAAGAGCAGTACCACGGGAAACGGTGATTATGGAAGTTATTTGTACGCGTCCCCACTGTCCGAGACCGCGTAATCAGTGCCTAGACCTAGACGATAGCAATCGCTTAACCTCGATCGAGCAGAAATATTGTATTACTTGCGGGATGCCATTAATTTTGGGGGGACGTTATTTGCCAGAACGTCTATTGGGACAAGGGGGATTTGGTGCGGCATTTTTAGCAGTAGATCGTTATAGTCCCAAAAAAGCTAAATGTGTAATCAAACAATTTCAACCTTCTAGTAATTTAAGTCCCCAAGCTTTAGAAAAAGCGAAAAACTTATTTTTTCAAGAAGCGCACGTTTTAGAAGATTTAGGCCGAGAACATCCCCAAATCCCCGAACTCTATGCTTTTTTCCCTTTAAAAGTCAAGAATCAATTAACGGGAGAAGAAGAGCAATTTTTCTATCTGGCCCAGGAATATATCGACGGTAAAAACTTAGAAGAAATTCTCCAGCAGCAACAAAAACCCTTTCAAGAAAGTGAAGTTAAAAACATTCTCAAAGAACTACTTCTTATCCTCAAATTTATCCATGAAAATGGTTCCATTCACCGGGATATAAAACCATCTAACATCATGCGCGCCCAAAATGGCCGCCTCTATTTACTCGATTTTGGGGCAGTAAAACAGGCTACCAATAATCCCAATAATACACAAGAGAAATCCACAACAATTTACTCGGCCGGATTTGCCCCTCCCGAACAACAATTAGGCAATCAGGTATCGGCAGCCACGGATTTATATGCCCTAGCAGCTACCTGTGTTATACTCTTAACTAATCGCGATCCTGATGATCTATACGATCCGCAAAAACAGGTCTGGAATTGGCAAAATTATGCCCCGAACATCAGTGCAGATTTAGCCCAAGTATTCAATAAAATGTTACTAGCAAATACCCAGGATAGATTTCAATCCTGTGGAGAAGTTTTAACCGCTTTAAATCCTCCTCCCCCATCTCCTCCACCTTCTCCAATTCCTTCATCTCCTCCATCTTCTCCAATTCCTTCATCTCCTCCATCTTCCCCAGTGATTAGAAAAACTTTCCGCTTTTCTCTTGGGGAAACTTTCGCTAATGCTGCCTTTACAGGATTTGAAGGGACATTATTAGTAATTGCCTTCAATAGTTTAGTCCCCTCGGTAGGAATTGTCATCGCTTTTATGATCTTAGGTGGCTTAGTTTTGGCATTATTTAAAAAAGTGATTGAAGGGAAAGATTTACCGATTCTAGCCGCAATTACCCTCGTTTTCCTGTTAATTCCGCAACTGCAAGGAACTCTAAGTTTTCCTGAAATTGCTATCATTGCCGTGATGGCAGCCATTGGAGCCATTGCTATTACCGCCTTTTTCCGGTTAATATATCAGATAATTTTGCGGTTATTTTAAAACCCTGAAAGTGGCCAAATTATCATCACTACCGCCGGTAATCGTGCCACCGAGGTCTAAAATAGTTTGCAGATAGTCGAGGATTTCCTGAGAAATTAACTCACCCGGCATCAAAACGGGAATACCGGGGGGATAGGGACAGATAACATCAGCACTAAGACAATCGAGGGCATTTTTCCGGGATACTATCTCTGTAGGGGCAAAAAAAGCCTTTCTAGGAGAAATAGCCAAATTTCCCGTGACTGGCGGAGGAGTGGGGGGTAAACTGGTAGAGGAAGGGGATTTCAGGCATTGAAAAGCAGTAATTAGACGATTAATGTGTTCGCGATGGTTGCCGATGGAGATAATAAAAGTAAGTTGGCTGAAAGTCGGTAATTCTGCGGTGACGGCGTATTTTTCTCGCAAAATATCGTCTATTTCGTAACCAGTTAAGCCAAAATTTTTGACGATTACCGTTAAACGAGTGCGATCAAAGCAGTGACAACCCGGGATAGAATGGGGAAAGTCTAAAACAGAGATATTAGGAATTTTATTGAGTTCTTTTCGGGCGATAGCGGCTAAATCAAGGGTTTTGCTCAGTAAATCTAAGCCTTGCGTCGCCATTTGCTTTCTAGCACTATCAAGGGAAGCAAGAAGTAGATAACTAGGGCTAGTAGTTTGAACTAATTGTAAGGCTCGATCGACTTTTTCGGAACTAATGCGATCGCTTTTTAAGTGTAACATCGATGCTTGAGTTAAGGCCCCCAAAACCTTATGGGTGGACTGAATAGCCATATCGGCACCGAGAGACAGGGCAGCCGGAGGTAAATCGGGATGAAAGGCAAAATGGGCCCCGTGAGCCTCATCGACGAGCAGCGGGATAGAATAATGATTGGTAATCTGGGCGATAGTTTTTAAGTCACAGCAAACCCCTTGATAGGTGGGAGAGACTACCATCACCGCTTTAGCGTCGGGATGAAGTTTCAGGGCATTTTCGAGGGATTGGGGGGTTATATTTAAATTTAGATCGATAGTGGGATTATATTCAGGATTGATAAAGATAGGCTGCGCCCCAGAGAGAATTAAGCCCGAAATTGCCGATTTATGAATATTTCTCGCCAAAATAATTTTATCTCCCTCGCCGCAAGTGGCTAAAATCGCCGCAATAATGCCACAACTGGAACCATTGACTAAAAACCAGCTTTTATCTGCCCCAAATGTCTCGGCTGCTAAAATTTGCGCTTCTTTAATCACTCCCGTCGGGGCAAACAAATTATCCAGGTCGGGTAATTCGGGTAAATCGGCTTTAAAGACGCTTTTTCCCAGTAAATTACTTAAATCTTCCCCGATTCCTTCCCCCTGCTTATGTCCTGGCGCATAAAATGGTACATCTAAACTATTGACTTTTTTTTGCAGTTGTGATATCAACGGAGCGGATTCTGGTGAAGGCATTTTGAGAAGGGAGTGGGGGATTTGTCAGTTATCAGTAATCAGTAAACAGTAATCAGTAAACAGTAATTAGTGAAGATTGATCGGTGAATATAGCGTTTTTCAGTCTGCTGAGGTACAAAAGTTATAGGTTTTAGGCAAAAGGCACTCATGCAAGAGGCACTCATGCAAAAGGGAAGAAAAATAGGTGTACCTCACTAGCTTAGGAAACGCTATAATATCATTTAAAACTTAAAACTTAAAACTTAAAACTTATCACTTTAATCTGATAACTGATAACTGATAACTGATAACTGATAACTGTTAAATATCTGTGCCTAACATTTGCAGTTTATATAAACTAGCGTAGAGGCCGTCTTTAGTTAATAAATCTTCATGGGTTCCCGATTCGACTAATTCCCCGCGTTTAAGGACAAGAATTCGATCGACATCGCGAATAGTAGAGAGACGATGGGCGATAATAATAGCAGTACGATCGACTAAAATCTGTTCTAAAGCTTCTTGAATTAATACCTCTGTTCCCACGTCTAAACTAGCGGTAGCTTCATCTAAAACTAGAATTTCGGGGTTACGAATAGCGACTCTTGCAAAAGCGAGTAATTGTTTTTGTCCTCCCGATAAATTTGCGCCCCGTTCCCGTAAAAGAGTATGATAACCGTCGGGTAACTCCTCGATCAAGTGATCGATATTAGTTAATTTAGCCGCTGCTTTCACCTGCTCAAAATCATAATTTTCTCCTAAAGTAATATTGCGAGTAACATCTCCAGCAAAGAGAAAAGTTTCTTGGAGAATGACACCGATATAACGTCTTAATTCCGCTTGGGGAAGATAACGGATATCGATACCATCCACTAGAATTCTGCCCTTACTCGGTTCGTAAAGACGACAAAGAAGACGAATAATCGAACTTTTTCCCGCACCGGTGGGACCGACTAAAGCGACTTTTTCCCCGGGATTAATGGTAAAATTGAGACCTTTTATAATATATTCATCGGGTTTATAACCAAACCAAACATTTTCAAAAATAATCTCGCCAGTTTTAAGTTTTTCTGGAAAATAAAGCTCTTTATAATTGTTATAATCTTTGATTTCAATGGGAATACTGATTAATTCCCCAATGCGTTCAATAGCAGTAAAACCCGATTGAAACATGGTAAATTTTTCGGCAAACTGACGCAGGGGATTAAAGAGACGTTGGGAGAATAAAATAAAAGCTGATAAAACCCCCAAATCAATAGTTTTCTGGAGAATCAAAATACCGCCTAACCATAATACTCCTCCCACGGCAATTAATCCGATCCATTCCAAAGTAGCTGAGACAGCCGAATCATAAAAAATTGTTTTATCTAGGGATTGACGATATTGAGTATTGGTAGCGCGAAACATTTCAGCGTTAAAGCGTTCGCGGCGAAATAATTGAACAATATTGACTCCGACTACATTTTCCTGTAATTGGGCATTAAGTTTTGATAATTCCTCCCGTACTTGATAGTTAGCGCTGCGGTATTGTTTTTGAAAAAAGATAATTAAAGCGGTGACGGGAAATAACATCAACACCAACAATAGAGCTAATTGCCATTGCAGGGTAAACATGGTGATGATGATAACTAAAATATAGACTAAATCACTGACAACTCCGATCGCCCCACTCGCAAAAACTTCTCCTAATGCTTCCACATCGCTGGTTAAACGAGTGACTAAACGTCCCACGGGAGAGCGATCAAAAAAACTAGAGGAAAGGGAGGTGACGTGGGTAAATAAATCTTCCCGGACATTAGCAGTAATTGACTGACCGACTTTCTGTACTAGATAACCTTGTGTTGTCCCTAAAATCAGTCGTAAAATAATCGAAACCGACAGGATAATAATTAGGGTATTAATGGCTGCTGTTAAGGGCATTTGAGCCAAAAAATCCCAAGTTTGTTCCTTTTGCAAAAGGGAGACCGCTTGACCGATAATTAAGGGTTGGACTGCCCCCGTGAGAGATAGGGGAAAAAGAAGTATTAATGACCAAAATAGCAGGGCTTTTTGCTTTTTTGCGTAGGGAAGTAATCTTAATAATAAGCTCCAGTCATTTTCTTTGACCGGAGGGGACACAGGGGAGGATGATAGACTCATGAAGGGATTTCCCATGAAATTCTGGGCAGCTGGGGAGAAATTACGCCCCTATTGTTAACTTTTCTAACAGGCGATCAATCTGAAAATGTTCCTCCATTAATTCTCGAATACCAGCGACTTTTACCTGTTCCTGTAAGCGAATCTTCCCGAAGGCCTGATCGACGATTTCCACGGTACTGAGAGTATCTAAATTTACCGAGAGAATCGGTACTTCTAAATCCTCGGCCCGGCCCAAAATCAGGGGAGCTGGAGAGATGGAACCGGTTAAAATTAAACAGGTGGTGGAAGTTTCTAGGGCAGCTAACTGGAGATCTGTGCGATCGCCGCCCGTAATCACGGCCATATTTTCCCCCTTGCGAAAATATTCTAAAGCGGCGTTGACATTCATCGCCCCGATCGCTAAACTTTCTACCATCCAATCTAAACGATCGGGCCGACATAATACTTTGGCCCCCAAAAGATGGACAATTTCCCGAACACTAATACTACGCAATAATTTACTAGCGGGTAACAGTCCTAAAACTTCCACGCCTTGGCCCGCGAGATAGGGTTTCAGGAGGGATTGTACTTCCTCCCAATCATCGGTGGGAATATCGCTAATTACTACCCCCAGCAGCTGATTATTTAATTCCCGTTGCGCTTTCAGCAGACTATCGGCAATCAGGGGAGAACTATAGCGGGCCACCAATAGGATCCGAGTTTGGAGAATTTTGGCCATTTCCCCCATCGATAGCTGAAAAATACTGCCTTCCCAGAGAGTCCCCGGCCCTTCGAGGAGGGTAATATCACTGTGAATCCGATCGAGATAACCAGCAAGAATATTGCCGTAGTCCTGTTTATCTGCTCCTTGCAGACGTTTAGCAACGGAATCCACATCTGTATAGATCAGGGGTAAGCGCAGCTGTTCGGGGGATAATTCTAATAATTGCCGAATAAATTCTACATCCTCATCGACCAATTGCCCATCGACGTAGCCCGGACAATTGCCCACTGGTTTGCCGTAACTTATCTCTAGTCCTTTTTGCCGCAAGAGATGCGCTAAACCGACGATAGTTCCCGATTTACCACTGAGGGGTTCCAGGGAAGAGATAAGTATAGATTTGGCTGATTTCGCCACGATTTGCTCCTTTTTAACCCGTAAAATCCCGACTTTTATTCTTCAAATCGCAGCAGTTTCCGATAAAATCCCTGCGAAAAGTCGGCTGAACCTAGCTGCTTAAAGGTTTTAATCGCATCGATGAGATATTCGATCAACTCGGCGTTAATAATCGTCATCTCATAGCTTAGGTCGGCCTGTCCTTCAAATTGTAAACGACAACGGGTCAATTCCGAGGGCAATTTTGATACATACCAAGAGGCCACAAAGGGAATCCCTTCACTGTTTTCTATGCGACGACGACCTTCTAAAGCTCCGGCTTGATACAAAGCGATCGCATAGGGCAGGATACTATGTTTGTCCTTGGCATAGTAGGGCATATATACTACCACATCGGCCTTGTCGGCGGGTTCTAATTGTTCGATAGTTGGCATAATTTACTTAATTCTCTGGTTCACGGCCAAGTTACCATTGACAGTGATATTTTCCATATATTTTAACCGATCGCCCCAGGAATCTCCTGAGGGAGAAAATAGGCAGAATTGACCACCAGATCATCCTTCTATACTAAGATGTCTATCGGCTATAACTGGCATACTAACCCGAAAAACCGTGCCGGGGTAGGGGGAACTTGTTGGATCGGGATTGGGACTGATAAATTCGATCGTCCCCCCCATACTGGTAATTAATTCTTTGGCGATCGCTAAACCTAATCCTGTACCCGGTATATCTCCCCCTGCTTGCACTCCCCGGTAGTGACGTTGAAAAATTCCTTCTTGATCGCTCGTCGGAATACCATAACCCGTGTCTTTAAAAACAATTTCTACACTATTCTTAACATTTTTTACCTCGACGGTGACTTTTCCGCCAGCAGGAGTATATTTGAGGGCATTATCAATTAAATTACTGAATACTTCCCGCAAACCAGGGATATTGGCCCGAATAAGTGGTATATCTTCCCCGTGAATCGTTTCTAGACTGAGATTTCTCTCTTTGGCTACCGCTTGGGCCGAAAGGAGCAGCGGATCGAGAAGATCATGGAGATCGATCGGAGTTAGTTGGCTGCTGTCAGCAGGCAAGAGAAAGGCGGTGGGGGAAGATTGCGCTTGCAGGAGAGGAATATCGACGGTGGGGTAATTTTCGCTTTCTTGCTGAATTTGTGCCTCAAATTCGGCAATTAAGTCCCGAACTCGATCGCCTTCCCTCAGGATACCAGTAATGGCGGGATCGTTACCCTCTTCGGCTAAAAGCCTTTTGAGTAGAAGTTTACCAAAGGTTTTTAAAGCGGTGAGGGGATTGCGGATTTGATGGAGAAAGGTATCGAGGCGCTGACGTTGCCATTGTCGATAATAACGTTCTTCTCCCAATTGGCGATCGAGTACACAGGCCAAAGCGAGGGTTTGGGTGATTTTTTCCATCTGGGTTAATTCCCAACTTTGCCAAGGTCGTTTTTCTCTGGTTGTCACCAATAATCCGATCATGCCCTCTTCATACATTAAGGGTAAAAACAAGCGATGACCGCTGACGCTCTCCTGATTACCCCAGAGGTGGGATAAATCTTCTAACTTAACCGCAGTTAACAAGTCGGCTGCTGGTTGCTCTGGTTGTAAGGAAAGCCGCTTTTTTTGGGGAGAAGGGGGGTTAAAAGGCGGACAAACAACGACTGGGATTAAATTACTCGATAAAGGTTCAGTTAAATAAACTGCACTTCTGTCCGCTTCCATTTGCTCCCGCAAAAGTTCCATCTGCACTTGACAGAGGGCAATAAAATCATCACTCAGGGGAGTCCGGGAGGGGGAGGAGAAGAGCATACCAAGAAAGTAAAAAGTAAAAAATCAGAAAACCTTGATCAAGCTAGGGTTGCCAGTTTTATTTCCCAGTTGACAGGGGAGAGAATGTCCCTCCCCTTGGGTCGAGGGCAACCGGCAAAAAGCAGTTAGAACAAGGGTTTGGTCACTATTTTCGGGGTGGATCACGGTATGTATTAACAAAAGTTTAAAAATAATAAGTTTTGTATCGATATTTGTGGGTGTGTTTTGGTCAGAAAAACTTAAACCTAGTCTCAGTCTAGCTTTTAGTCAAACTTGTCTGTAATTGGGTTTGTGAGAGACACTTGATTTCTTGGTCTAGAAGGGATATAATCGCTACGGCTTTTGTAACTATCATTACAACGATTAGCCAGAACAGGAGGTAATTGGGTTGGCCAGAAAACGGAAACGTAAAAGTCGCCGTCGTCAAGAAGGACGTAAGATACTTGAACTTGTACCCCAGTATAGTATTGAAAGTGGCGAGGATAAACCCGTAACTGCGGCGCGTAAGTATATTCAAGCTATAGGCATTAGCCCACCAGCTTTATTGATTGTTAAGCGTAACGAGCATACAACCGATCGCTATTTCTGGGCTGAAAAAGGACTGTTTGGAGCGCAATATGTGGAGGAAAACCACTTCCTTTTCCCAAGTTTGCGCGACCTGCAGCCCCAGCCCCAGCCCGTCAAAGCACCGGTAGCAGTTGCCAAATAACTCAAAGGACTATTGATCATATCATGGAAAGTAAACTCGTTTACGGAAAAGTAAACGAGTTTTTTTGTCTGAGATATAGGAATCAGAGGCCGCAAAACAGCCAAGTTTTAGACGCTATTGCCTGCTGTGGCAGTAATAATTTGACGTACTTGAGCATCGGTCAGATTAGGATTGGCACTCAACATTAGAGCTACCACTCCAGCTACATGAGGTGTTGCCATGGAGGTTCCACTCAAGAAACCATAGCCACCATTAGGGAGGGTAGAATACACTTGCACGCCTGGGGCGGTGACATACCGCATCGAAGAATTGGAACCAGCACGATTGGAGAAGGAAGCCATCTGGTTAGAACTATTAACGGCACCTACGGCAAGACCCCAAGAGGTGGCACTGGAAGCGGGATAACCGGGTTGAGCTGCCCCTCCATTACCGGCGGCCATAACCACGATAACACCGCGACTGCTGGCATACTGGAGGGCTGATTGAACCTGACTGTTAGTGCTACCACCCCCCAAACTCATATTAATCACATCAGCACCGTTATCTACCGCGTAGCGAATGCCTTGGGCAACGCCACTATAGCTGCCACTACCGGAATCGCTCAAAACTTTCACCGGCATAATTCTGGAATTGTAGGCCACACCAGTAGCCCCAAAACCATTATTAGCAGCAGCAATGGTTCCCGCCACATGAGTCCCATGGCTGTTACCATCTAAAGTGTTATTATTGCCATTGGCAAAGTTCCAGCCATAAACGTCATCAACGTAACCGTTGCCATCGTTATCAAGACCATCATTGGCAATTTCGCCCGCATTCGTCCAAATATTGCCCGCTAAGTCGGCATGATTGCGGTCAACTCCTGTATCTAGTACAGCAACGACGATTCCTTGTCCTGTATAACCTCTTGCCCAAGCTTCGGGAGCATTAACTAAGTTAACCCCCCAGTCATTAGCACCACCAAAAGTGGGAACGTTGGCAAAAGGACTTTGATTCAAGGCTCCAGCGACGGCTGCCGCCGCATTAACTAAACCGTATCCTGAAATAGCACTATATCCTGGTGTGACTGTGGTCGCCGACAGGGTTAAGTCATAGTTAGTGCTGCCACTATAGGGATAAACCCGGATATAGTAAGTACCCCCATTCAGTTGACCAGTAATACTCTCACTGCTGTTACTGCCATTCGTGGAGCTAGTAATCTCACTGCCATTACTATCTAATAAGGACACATCAGCATCGGCACTTAATCCCGTTAAATTGAGGCTAAAGTTGCTACTGGTTCCTAAACTAAAACGATAGTAATCATTAGTGTCTGTAGAACCAACAAAATCGCTGTAGCTGGTGGGGGTTGCTCCAATGGTGATATCACGGGCCGTTGC
>SFAU01000248.1 GCA_007096045.1 Microcystis novacekii Mn_MB_F_20050700_S1
TATAAACAGTTATAAGGTTGGTCGAGGTTGACCTATTAGATTCAGTCAGGGGACTGAAGACCTTACTAGGCGGTTATTTCGGGCATTTCAGCCTTGTTTCATGCCTAAACGTTTCGCACGTTACTTCTATTATAATACTGTCAAGTTTTGGTCAAGTGAAAACTGTGAGAATACAGGAATAGCACTGTGAGTAAAATCACAGACAAAAGCCAATTGATACGATTTTTGACTTAACTAAAGTGCTGTTTTTCGATTCAGAAATGCCCGCAGAATTAGGACTGTTCCCCGACAAAAGCTGATAATTAGCAACCAAAGGGATTGTAATTCTCCTGCCGTATTTTTCGGTGGCCAGCGCTGGGGACGACAGAAGATAAAAGTAATTAATTTTCTTTGGTCTGATCGGGTAAGTGGCTCGAATTTAAGGGTTGCTTGCCAGATTTTTCCTCGTTTTTCTAGATGAACTAGATGAGCCAATAAGCGCAAATCTTCGCCTAAAATATCTAGGATCAATTTTTCTGAGTAGATGGGTTGACTCAGGTGAATTTCTGCTCCTATTTCCGAAAGTTTTTTCAGATTGCCCTGTATAATTATATTCGCTTCTGTTATCAAGTTAACAGGATATTCCAACAATTGGTATTGAGTTTCTAGGGTGAGGGGAGCTTCCAATAAAGCCACTAAAGCGGTCAGGATAATCACCACGTTATATATACCCAAAATCAAGCCAAAATTTAGGGGACTTTCTTGATAATTGTGATGGTGTAAATTAAAGAAAATACTAATTAAGGTAATGGTGAGAAAAAACAGCAATGGGTAGGATAAACGCCAATTGTATTGATAATTTTGGCGAGCAATTCCCTTCGGTGTCACCTGAAATCCTTTGTCAAAGGGTTTCCAAAGAACATGGAGAACTGTTAGGGACGTAGGTACACAAATAATCATCGATAGTACCTCAGAAAAAATAATCGAGCGCGAGCGAGAATTTAACCAGTGATAAGTGGCTAACTGAATCATCATGTAGGGTAAAAAGATATAGATTGTCTCATTGATGGTAATGTTCAAAGGTACTATATAACCAAAGGTATAAAGGAGAGGAATAAGGAGAGAAAATAAACGCGCTAAGGGAGAAAACCAAGATAAGATACCTTCTAAGTGTGCCAATCTTTGGGGTAGGGTTAGTCCCGCGATTTTCAAGGGATTAGCTTTGATAAAAAAGGCCTGTAAAGTTCCTCTGGCCCAGCGCAATCTTTGCCGTAAATAAGCTGATAAACTTTCGGCAGATAAACCAGCACTGAGTTTTTCATTTAAGTAAATAACTTCATAACCTTGAGCAGAGATAGCAATCCCAGTAAAATAGTCTTCACTAATGGATTCTATATTAAAATATCCCACTTCCTCTAACGCTTTTCTTCTGACAATAAAAGAAGTGCCAGCACAAACAGGACTACCCACCCCATCTTTAGCTGGTTGGATATGACGATAAAATAATTCTTCGTCGGGAGTAACGATATTTTCTAAACCTAAGTTATGGGCGATAGGATCGGCATTATAAAAGCTTTGGGTAGTTTGCACTAAGGCAATTTTTTGGTTTTGAAACCAGCCAACAGTTCTTTCGAGAAAGTTCCTACAAGGGATAAAATCTGCATCAAAAACTACCACTAATTCCCCTTTGATTTGTCTGAGAGCATGGTTTAAATTACCTGCTTTAGCGTTTTTTTTATCCTCACGAGTGAGATAATGACAATTTAATTTCTCTGCCAATTGATGAATTTCTGCTCTCTGGGTATCATCGAGAATATAAATATTTTTATGGGGATAATTAAGGGCTTGACAACCGATAATAGTTCTGGTTAAGATGAAGGCTGGCTCATTATAGGTGGGAATCAAAATATCTACCGTAGGCAAATATTGTTTAGCGGTCACTGCTTGGCTATAAAAATCAG
This sequence comes from Microcystis novacekii Mn_MB_F_20050700_S1, assembly GCA_007096045.1. Taxonomy (GTDB): domain Bacteria; phylum Cyanobacteriota; class Cyanobacteriia; order Cyanobacteriales; family Microcystaceae; genus Microcystis; species Microcystis novacekii. Next base: position 1,941 of record SFAU01000248.1, read on the forward strand.
CTTCTTTGCGTCTATCTTTTGTGGTTAAGACTAAAATTAATTGAATCATGCTACTGCTTAAAACCATCATCTCAATGCCTAAAAGTAGTAAACTAAAAAAGCCATTGAGAGGGGTGGAAAGATTTAAGGTGGACAGAATTCTCCAGAGTAGATAGCGTAGGGTGATAGCTAGGGTGATAGAAATAATAACTAATCTTGACCAAACTTGCGGATGCGGAGACAAGAAAATGATTAACTGCGTAAAAATTAGCAGGATAACCGTGGGTAATAATAATTGATATCTATGAGCAACCGTGGGAACTTTGATCCAAGCAAAGGGGTTAAAAAAATCTTCTACTAAGCCAAGGAGTAATCGATAAATATTGTGTTCTGGCCAACATAATGATAAACTGACCATCATTAGCCCGCCGATCACTGCTAAAATAATTAAAACGACTGACATTATCGCTAAAATCGACTTGAATACGGAGGAATACACTGGTTTTTGAGGGAATGGAAAAATCGATTCTTGGTTAGACATGAATCCCCTTCTGATCAAATAAATCTAAGCACATTTTACAATTCTTAACAAAAACCTGTGCATTTTGGCAATGACAGAGGCGCTCTCCACCAAAATGCTACATTTTGTATCAAGCTCAAGATGAAACTGGCAAGAAAAAGTGTAGAAATAGTATACTTCGGTTAACCGTGAGGAAAAATTAATCTATGATAGCCGTCAAAATCGCCATTGTTAGCGCTCTCGTTTTAGTTGTGGTCAAATTCGTCGCTTCTGCCCTAGGCAAAGACAATATACCCCTACTTAATCAGGCTGTCACCGTGATTTTAAGCCTTTTTATCGCTTTTGAGTTGATTCAACTAGGACAAGCACTCATTGAAAAGATTAATTAAGAGCTAAACGAGCTAGATAGAAGCTAGTAATAGTTTTAGCATCGATCGATTCTCCCTGTGCGATCGCTGATTCCATTTCCTCAAAACTCATAAAAACCACTTCTAGATCTTCATCGGCATCCTGGGCCGGGGGTAAGCTTAATTTTTCCAGATCCCGGGCCAGAAAAGCATAGATGTATTCATCGGAATAACCCGGTGCAAGGGCAAATTTCCCCAAAGATTGCCAATTATGCGCCCGATAGCCCGCTTCTTCCTCTAATTCTCGTTTTACCGTCGTAGCGGGGTCTTCTCCTTCATCAATCGTTCCGGCGGGAAATTCCAGAATTCGAGCTTGCAAACTAAATCGATACTGACGTACTAAAACTAATTGACCTTCCTTGGTGATGGGAACCGCTAAAGCACCCCCCGGATGACGGACACATTCCCATTCTCCCTCGACACCGTTAGGCAAACGGAGTTTCGAGACTTCAAATTGAAAGACACGACCTTGATAAAAAAGACGTTGTTGAAGAAATTGAGGCGGTTCAGACATAGAAAATTTTCAATCAAGACTTTAAGAATTAATATCAAGAAATGTCACCTTTGTCACTGGTGTTAGGGAGCGGGCCGAATTTAGTCTGATAGCCAAGGAGAGATTCAGGTTATACTAAATCTGGTTATTAAAGACTGATTATTCATTCCCTTTTTTGCATGAGTGCATGAGTAGAAAACGGGTTTCTCGGAGAAACCCGTTTTCTGTGCGTTACTCAACGGATTTAGTATTATAATGAAAAATGCTGTCTTTACAGGTTAAATCTTTTTCGAGAAACCCCATGGCAAAAAAATCGATGGTAGAACGCGAGAAAAAACGCGCTCGTCTCAGACAAAAATACGAAACTAAAAGAGCGGAACTAAAAGAACAATTCCGCACCGCCGAAGATTTTGAAGAAAAACTGGCAATTCACCAAAAATTACAGGAATTACCCCGCAATAGCGCCCCTAGTCGTCACCGCAACCGTTGTTTAACGACCGGCAGACCGAGAGGATACTATCGCGATTTTGGTTTATCCCGCAACGTTTTACGCGAATGGGCCCACCAAGGTCTTTTACCCGGTGTGGTCAAGTCTAGCTGGTAGTCAGAAACAATATCTAGGGAAAATACCGGGATAGAGGCGTGGTTTTTGCGTCTCTATTGCTGTTTTTAGGTAATTTTAGCGATAAAAAAACCCTCGATCGAGCGATCGAGAGTTAACCATGAACAAAAAATTTATCTAGACCACAGTAGCAGCCTTACGGGCAGCGGCGGCCTCATCGGGATGAATACCGAGACGGGTGAGATTGAGACGACCTTTACTATCGATCTCCCGTACCTTAACTAACACCTCATCTCCCACGGCCACTTCATCCTCCACCTTACCAACACGTCCCTCGGCCAATTGGGAAATATGGATCATTCCCTCTTTCCCTGGTAGAACTTCCACAAAAGCGCCGATTTGGATAATGCGAGTCACGCGACCGAGATAGACCTCACCCTCATTGAGTTTGCGGGTCATATTGTAGATCAGTCGTTTAGCTTTTTCGGCCTGTTCCCCATCGGTAGAGGAAATAGTCACAGTACCATCGTCATCGATATCGATTTTCGTGCCGGTCTGTTCAGTAATCCCTTTAACCGTCTTACCACCCGGCCCGATTACCAACCCGATCAGATCCGGATCGATCTTGATCGTCAATAACCTCGGTGCGTGGGGAGATAATTCCGTGCGCGGTTTTTCTAGGGTCGCTAACATCTTCTCTAGGATATGTTTGCGGGCCGGTAAAGCTTGTTCGATCGCCTTGGCCACCACTTCCATGGTTAAACCGGGGATTTTCATATCCATCTGGAGAGCGGTGATGCCAGAATCAGTACCAGCCACCTTAAAGTCCATATCTCCCAGAAAATCCTCGATACCCTGGATATCGGTCAAAATCCGCACTTCTTCCCCTTCCTTAATTAAACCCATGGCCGCACCGCTAACGGGTTTTTTCAGGGGAACACCGGCATCCATCAGTGCTAGGGTAGAACCGCACACGGAACCCATGGACGTGGAACCATTAGAAGAGAGGACTTCCGACACCACCCGCAGCACATAGGGAAAGTCCTCCTGGGGGGGAAGGACAGGCACGATCGCCCTTTCCGCTAAAGCACCGTGACCGATTTCTCGACGGCCGGGAGAACGCATGGGACGGGTTTCACCAACGGAAAAGGGTGGGAAATTGTAGTGATGAAGATAGCGCTTTTCGTCTTCGGGATGGAGATCGTCCCCCAAATCCTGAGCATCACCGGGGGTGCCTAGGGTGGCGATCGAAAGCACCTGGGTTAAACCGCGATTAAACAAACCGCTACCGTGAACCCGACGGGGTAAAACTCCCACCCGGCAAGAAATCGGCCGTACTTCGTCCAGTTTGCGACCATCAACCCGCACCCCATCCTCAATAATTTGGGCGCGCATCAGTTTTTTGGTCAGATCCTTAAAGAGATTGCCGATTAACTTCGGTTCTTCCAGCGTTGGAGCTTTTAAGGGATCTTCATCGGGGAGAGCGGTTATAGTTTCCTTGAGCCGATTTTCGATCGCCTCTAATTTCTGATCCCGTTCGGTTTTGCTGAGGGTAAACTGGCAGAGAATCTGTTTAATTTCCTCTTTAGCTTGTTCTTTCAAGAAATTATGCACGGTTTCGTTGACTGCCGGTGCTTCCCGGGTCACGAGGGGAATACCCAACTGATCGATCAATTCTCGTTGAGCGCTGATCAGGTCGCGGACCGCTTCATAACCAAAATCGATCGCCTCAATAATATCCCGTTCTGGTAACTGATTAGCTCCCGCTTCGATCATCACCACCCCTTCGGGACTACCGGCCACCACTAGATCCAATTCTCCGTTATGGATTTCCTTGTAGGTGGGATTGATGATAAATTCATCCCCTAGTAAACCGACGCGCACCGCTGCCATCGGTCCCTGGAAGGGAATACCTGCCAACAAAACCGCCACAGAAGCCCCAGTAACGGCCAAAACATCCGGGGGGACTTCCTCGTCCATGGAGAGGGTCGTAGCGACCACCTGAATATCATCCCGTAGCCAATTGGGGAAGAGGGGCCGCAGGGGGCGATCGATCAAACGACCGGTCAGAATTGCTTTTTCCGGGGGACGACCTTCACGACGCAAAAATCCTCCCGGGATGCGCCCGGCGGCGTATAATCTTTCTTCGTAATCAACGGTTAAGGGCAAGAAATCTACTCCTTCTCTTGCTTTGGCCGTGGTCGCTGTCACTAAAACCGCCGTTTCTCCCGATTGGATCAGAACACTACCGCCAGCTTGAGGGGCCAAAAGCCCTATTTTTAGTCGAATATCCCTGCCATCAAAGGATATTGACTTGTCAAACTCTTCCATGTAAAGTTATATTCCTTTCTTTCACTTTTCTCTGTGCTGTCGCCATCCTAGCATTTTTTGTACCTCTTTCTGACGGGTTTAGTATTCAGTGATCAGTTATCAGTGATCAGTTATCAGTTATCAGTGATCAGCTTTTTTCTCCCTGCTTCCATCTCCCATCTCCCCCGCAACGCGCACGAAGTGGTCTCCCATCTCCCCAATTCCCCACACCCCACTTCCCCAATTCCCCACACCCCACACCCCACACCCCACTTCCCCAATTTCCCAATTCCCCACTTCCCCTATTCCCTGCTTTTAAACAGGATTTAACATTACTTGCTCAAACCGGCCAAAAAATGATAGTTTCAGATATAGGAATAATCTGGTTAAGAAAAAAATGTCTTCCCTTGCCGCTTGCTGGCCTAAAAATATTTCTAAGCATTAGCAAAACTAACTGAATGTCAGTAGTTGAGTGGGATTTTCCCTAGCTCGAAGAACCCAAAACTAAAGAAAATTAAGACAATTAAGAGGATTGCGTCTCTATTATCTGTCAGACGCTTCTAATCCAGTGAATTTGCGGGTTATCTTTAAATTAACCCCGTTTAACCCTATTTGTGACTATCGATTATGGCTGAAAGTTATTTACTAAACAAACTGCAATCTGTAGAACAGACCTACAAAGAATTAACCCGTCGTCTAGCGGATCCCGATGTCACCGGTAATCCGGGTGAATTACAGCGTCTGGCCAAATCCCGCGCTTCCCTAGAGGAAACGGTCAACACCTACGAAATTTGGCAAAAAAGTCAAGAAGATTTAACCGGTGCGAAACAAATCTTCAAAGAATCTGCCAGCGATCCCGAACTACGGGAAATGGCCGCCCTAGAAGTGTCAGAATTAGAGGAAAAAATCGCCACTTTGGAAGACCAATTGACAATTCTGCTGCTGCCCCGGGATCCCCTCGATGAAAAGAATATCATGCTAGAAATTCGCGCTGGGACCGGAGGTGATGAGGCCAGTATTTGGGCAGGAGATTTAGTGCGTTTGTACTCAAAATATGCCGAAACTCAAAACTGGAAAGTTAGCCTTTTGAGTGAATCTCCGGCGGATATGGGAGGATTTAAAGAGGCAATTTTAGAGATTAAAGGCGATAACGTCTATAGTAAGCTGAAATTTGAGGCGGGAGTCCATCGGGTGCAGCGGGTTCCCCTGACGGAAGCGAGTGGTCGCGTCCACACTTCCACCGCTACCGTGGCAATTATGCCAGAAGTGGACGATGTGGAAGTGCATATCGATCCCAAGGATATTGAGTTAACCACGGCTAGATCCGGGGGTGCAGGTGGTCAAAATGTCAATAAAGTGGAAACTGCCGTCGATTTAATCCATAAACCCACGGGAATCCGGGTTTTCTGCACCGAAGAGCGATCGCAATTGCAAAACCGGGAACGGGCCATGCAGATTCTCCGGGCGAAACTGTACGATATGAAGTTACAGGAACAACAGGAAGCGGTCAGTTCCATGCGACGCTCTCAGGTGGGAACCGGTTCGCGATCGGAAAAAATTCGCACCTATAACTATAAGGATAATCGTCTCACCGATCATCGCTTAAATCAGAATTTTTCCCTCGATCGCATTTTAGATGGCGACATCGAAGATGTGATTCAATCCTGTATCGCCAAGGATCAACAGGGAAAACTGGAGGAATTAGCCGCTGCCCAAGAGACAGCTTAATCAGTGATCAGTGATCAGTTACCAGTGATCACTGATCAGTTACCAGTGATCAGATTTTAGTTTTCAGTGAAATAGTATTAACTGGGTGGGTGGAATTAAATATAAGATGAACGTAGGTTGGGTTGAAGCATGAAACCCAACGCCCGCATGGGTTACGAAGTGCGCTAACCCATCCTACTACAAATAATTGTGCCTCCCTACTTAAGTGGCAAGTCCAGAGCTTTCTTTTCACTGATTACTGATTACTGTTTACTGTTCACTGTTCGCAGTAAAAAGCTCCCCACTCCCTGCACTTTCCCCACTGGTGGGGCTGAGTGCGGGTGGGGACTGATGCTGGTTCCTTCAACTCACGACTAATTCTATGCTTCCACTAAACGAAAGGCTGCACCTAAACCGACAGCGATCTCATCGGGAGAAATTTTCCCATCATGGTTAATATCGATCGCATCGAATACCGCATCGGTTCCCGCCCATTCTTCCCGGGTGATGAAACCATCCCCATCATGATCATAGACTCGGAAAATATCTTCGGCGGCGTGTTCTAGGGTTGACTGACCTTCCAACTGGGTTAAACGTTGAATCAGCAGTTGTTCCAATAATTCTAAAGCTTTGGTAAAACCTTGAATACCTTCCGTTAGTTTTTCCGAAGCCATGGCATCTTCGCCGTGCATTTTCTCAAAAGTCGCTTTATCCACGGTAATTTTGACAATATCAAGGGTTGCAGCCAATGCTGGATCGAGCTTACGGGGTAAATCGGCTTCTGTCTCCTGCAATTGTTCGAGCAGTTTCGGAGAAATGGTTAAAAGATCACAACCAGCTAACTCGCAAATTTCGCCGATATTGCGGAAACTTGCCCCCATAACTTCGGTTTTATAACCAAACTTTTTATAGTAGTTATAAATCTGAGTTACGGATTGGACTCCGGGATCTTCAGCACCAATGTAGTCTTTACCAGTTTCTTTTTTATACCAATCGAGAATCCGACCGACAAAGGGAGAAATTAAGGTTACTCCCGCTTCCGCACAGGCGATCGCCTGATGAAAACCGAATAATAGGGTTAAATTACAGTGAATTCCCTCTTTTTCGAGGACTTCTGCCGCTTTAATCCCTTCCCAAGTTGAGGCAATTTTAATTAAGACTCTTTCTCTAGAGATACCCGCTTGTTCATACTGGGAAATGAGATAACGGGCCTTGTGGATGGTAGCTTGGGTATCGTAGGAAAGACGGGCATCTACTTCGGTGGAGACGCGACCGGGGACGATTTGCAGGATTTGTAGGCCAAAACCGATCGCTAGGCGATCGAAAGCTAATTTGGCCACATCTTCCGGGGTGGCCTGCTCTCCTAATTCTTTTCTGGCCGCTTGCAGGGTTTGATCGACAATCGGCTGATATTGGGGCATTTGGGCCGCGGCCGTAATCAGGGAGGGGTTAGTGGTGGTATCTTGGGGGGTAAAAGCTTCGATCGCTTGGATATCGCCGGTATCGGCAACAACCACTGTAAATTGGCGTAATTGTTCTAGTAGGGTTTTAGCCATAACTTCTCCAGATGCGTGTTAACGCGAGACATTATCTGGATCTTAGCGATTCGATCGAGAGGAAGGGGAAAATTCCCGATTGATTTAATTCCCAAGCACAGACCTGGCCAAAGTCGGGATAAGCTGGGAATCTTTTGGCCACTCCTTGCCCAAAGTCTTTTATTTGTGATAGTATTAGTGATTGTGTCGATTTAATAAAACGGAGTTTATGCCCAAGCTAAAAACGCGAAAGGCGGCGGCCAAACGATTCGAGGCCACAGGAAGCGGCAAAAAAATCAAACGTCGCAAAGCCTTCAAAAATCACCTACTCGATCATAAAAGTGCCGAACGCAAGCGCCGTCGTTTGTCCCAGATTACCCTAGTGGACGAGCGCGACGAGAAGGAAGTGCGCTTAATGTTGCCCTATTTGTAAATTTTCCAAAAAAGTCGTCTAAAGGATTATCATGTCTAGAGTAAAACGGGGGAATGTCGCCCGCAAGCGACGCAAAAAAGTTCTCAAATTAGCCAAAGGTTTTCGCGGTTCCCACTCGCGCTTATTCCGTACAGCTAACCAACAGGTAATGAAGGCCTTGCGGAATGCCTATAGAGACCGTCGCAAACGTAAACGCGATTTTCGTCGTCTTTGGATTACCCGCATTAACGCGGCTGCCCGTCAACAGGGCATCAGTTACAGCCAATTGACCGGACAATTAAAGAAAGCTAATATCCTCCTCAATCGGAAAATGTTAGCCCAATTAGCCGTCCTCGATCCCGTCGCTTTTGCTAAAGTGGTAGAAACAGCCAAAGGATAATTTAGCCCCAAGCATGACGGAAACTTGGCAAACGATTCAATTCCCCAGTTCAGAAAGTGCGATCGCTTTAGCGGGTCATCAAGAAGCTAACCTCAAATTGATAGCCAGGCAAACTGGGGCAAATTTAGTCCTCAGAGGCATGGAATTGCGGATTGCGGGGCAACCAACCCCCGTGGAGCGTGCCACAGCGATTGTACGCTCCTTAAGTATTTTATGGCAAGAGGCCAAGTTAATCGCCGAAGCCGATATTATGACCGCTATCCATGCCCTCGATACGGGGCGTTCTAGCGAGTATAAAGAACTACAGCAGGATATTTTGGCTCGTACCCGTCGCGGGGAGCTAATTCGGGCAAAAACCTTCCGTCAGCGTCAATATATCCAAGCGATTCAAAGTCACGATATTACTTTTTGTATTGGGCCTGCCGGCACGGGTAAAACCTTTTTAGCCGCCGTTTTAGCCGTACAAGCTTTATTAGAAGATAAAGTAGAACGGATTATCCTCACCCGGCCGGCCGTGGAAGCGGGGGAAAAATTAGGCTTTCTCCCGGGGGATTTACAACAAAAAGTCGATCCTTTTCTGCGTCCCCTCTACGATGCTTTATACGAATTTATCGAAGCGGCCAAAATTCCCGACCTGATGGAACGGGGTAAAATCGAAATCGCTCCCTTAGCTTATATGCGGGGACGAACCCTAGCTAATGCTTTTGTGATCGTGGATGAGGCCCAAAATACCACCCCAGCACAGTTAAAAATGGTCTTAACGCGCTTGGGATTCGGTTCGCGCATGGTAGTAACTGGAGATGTCACCCAAACCGATTTACCGCAACAACAAGAATCGGGGTTAATTGCCGCTCAAAAAATCCTCAAATCAGTAGAAGGGATCGCTTTTTGTTACCTATCCCGGGCCGATGTGGTGCGTCATCCCTTAGTACAAAAAATCGTCTCAGCTTACGAACAGCACGAAAAATAACAGATTATTGAGATAATCCCACATCTACCATTGGGTTAGAAGTCATTATTGAGGAGAAAGAATTCAGGAGTCAGCTTTTTTCTCCCCTCTCCCCACTACCCCACTCCCGGCTCCCTGCTCATAGACAGTCTTAACAAGTAATTTAGATAGGGTCTGCTGAAAAAGTTTTTCCTGGGGGTAGGAGTCAGGAGTCAGGAGTCAGGAGTCAGGAGCCAGTCGTTGCGGGCTTTGTTGCCATTGTTTTTTGTACCAAGCTATGTACTACAAGAAGGATAATGCAAGGTTTTTGAAAGTCCCAATCCTATTTTCGCAGCATGAACATCGGACTTTAACAGGTCAAAAGCCTTATTTTAAAAGGGTTTTACCATTATTCAGCAAGCCCTAGATAGACCAACAGCCGTTCAGTTATTAGTGTTCTCCCCCATCATTTTTTTTCTGGTCTAAAAGATGATTATAGATCACACTTTTGAGAGATTGCCAAAAAGGAACTAATAAAATATTCAGAAGTAAGAAAATAGTAGTCAGACCATAGAAAAACATCGCCATTTGTTGGAAAAAAAGAGGATTTTCCGTGAGCGTTTCCCAGTCCTCCACCGATTCAAAGCTACTATAAAAAGAAGAAAAATTGACCCAAAGGGGAATTGAAGCCAAAGCTCCTGACAGAAGATAAACTGGAATAATTAATAAACTGGCAATAAATATCACTCCCACAATTCTCCAAGCCGAGTTTTTAGTTAAATGCCAAGCTCTCTTGATTGCTTGCCAACTGCCTAAATTATCTTCAATTACTAAGGGCAATTCGGCAATGTAAATGCGAGCAGATAACCAAAGGAAGAAAAAAGGAAGACAGAAAAAAGCCAGTAAAATAAGCAATACACCAAGGATAGGTATAAAACTTACTAGCACCAGAGACAGCGTTATCGCCAAGATTATTGCCGCTCCCAACAAACCGAGCAAAACTTGCAACCACCACAGGCTCCACATTTTCGGCTTAACTTTTTTTTCTGCTTGTCCAGAAGTTTCCGGCTGATAAATGATGTCTTGAAAAGCTAATCGTGAGATAACCGCATTATTGAAAAGAGACTTAGCGTCCGAGAAAATTTGTATCGGGAAAAGAAATAAACGTAAACCGATATCGCTGCCTTGTTCGGGGATAATTGTTTGATAAAGTAATTGACTGAGAATTAATTGCAAAATTAAGGGGAGAAGCGACCACAAGCCGGCGCGGACAGCAAAGAATACATAAGTTTGGAAGCGATCGCGATAAAGACGGAAGGCAGTATTAATCGTATTGCCAATATTAGACCTCCTGCAAAAATAGGAACTGATTATGTACAATAAAGTAAAACACTCAGAAAAACCATGACTTACGAAAAAGTAAAAAATTTGAATCCAGAAGAGTTTAAACGCTTTTGT
>SFAU01000249.1 GCA_007096045.1 Microcystis novacekii Mn_MB_F_20050700_S1
TCTTTCGGAGTCTGTTAGATCTACAATATATTTTTTCTTCGGCATTTTTTTGTCTGAAGTTGGATAACTTCTTCCAGATTAGCTCTTTTTTTATCCCTCAAAACAAAATTGATGCTCTAATAGGTTAAAATCTCCATGTCGTGGTGTCCGTGGGTGTGAAATCCTTTTCCCCCAAAGTCAGATAATTACCTTGAGGTAATCATAGTGGCAATGTCCTGAAACTTTTCTGATTTATGAGAAGGGCTGTATTTCTATAAAAAATCCTCTTGAAAAATATTTTGATCAACCTTAAACTTAAGGGGTACATTAATTTATTTCCAGGTCCATGGCCACCAAATCGCCAAAATTATTCGAGTCATTGCGGTCATAGACCGCAATGACTGTCACTACTGTTAGCCTCACTTTAGCCGCTGCTTCTAGTGCTAGTGCCGCCACAGTGTTCGGTTTCCAAAGTCCCTACGCTCCCATTAATTGGACATTGACCAATAGTAATGCCGACGGGTTCGTCGATACCACCGGCGCTCCCGCTTCCATTAGCCTGACTGGTGGAGACAATGGTTCTGGCGATTTTGGAACCACAGACTACACCACCACTGCGGCTGCGGCTGGGACGGTGACGTTTGATTGGAACTATTCGAGTAATGATAGTCCAGGTTTTGATGGCTTCGGCTATCTGCTCAACGGCAGCTTCTCCTTCCTGGCTAATAGTAGTGGTCAGAGCGGGACATCGACGTTTAACGTCCTAGCTGGCGACAGTTTCGGTTTCCGTATTTTCACTGGGGACAACACTTTTGGACGGGGTAGTGTGACGATTTCTAACTTTTCGGCTCCGATTCCCGAACCGTCAGCTGTGCTGAGTTTGCTGGTGCTAGGAGGTTTAGGCACTGGACTGAAGTACCTTAAGCGCAATTGATTTGACCTAACCCCCCAACTCCCTTACCCACAGGTAAGGGTTTTTTTTGTCAATACTCAAGACTATTTCTCGATCCACATTACACAATTCTGGCTTTAAGTCAATAGGCTTTACAAAACTTTAAAAATTGTCACATAAAGAAATGTCACCATTAGGGGCTTTTTTTGGGCAAGAGAATCGATACAGTACCCTGATTGTCTTGGTTTTGCGTTGATTTGAGACTTAACGCTTAAACTAAGCCCACAGCATACCATGATCATACCAGATTAAGAAATGTAGGCAACCCCGATTTTCAGCCAAATTTTGGCAAATTCGGAAAAAACACTCTCCTTGTAACTTACTTGTTACATTTAACTAATCACCCCAAATATTTAAATATTTTAATTTTTTATCTTAAATTTATAATTTTTACTTATTTTTGAAGACTGATTAACTAGGGTTGGGCAAAAAAGCTTGTAAGCTATGCTAAGACGCATTTTAACCACCTACCCTTAAATCTCCGAATCTAATTCTTTTTTTTGCTACCCTTAATCGCTTATCAGGTAAGCTAGGGAGCAGGGGAGTACAGGGTTTTGCTCTCATAGTAGGTTGATTCATGAATCAACCTACAAAGCACGACGTTTTGACAAATTTTCAGCTATATATTTCCGAGAAATCGACTAAAAACGTTGCCAGATAAGGATTTGAGATCATGACATTTCAGAGAATGAAACCCTACCCTTGCCCCCCCGATGTCGGGGGGGTTGGGGGGGTTACCTCTTGCCTATCCTAACCAAGAAATTAATTTTGCACGACTACTTTTGAATTATCAGCCATAGAAATCTTCGTCAAGAATTTGTTCTAAGGAAAAAGGGCAGTCTAGGGGATAGGCTTCCTCTGGAGGAATCGCAATGCCAAAGTCAGCCAATTTACTTTCCTTGATGGCAATTTTACGACCTTTAGGATAGGTTTTATCGATGGCGATTGCTAGATGAGATTTCAAAGAAGGGGTGTTTTCTAGTAAGGCGATAACTCGTTCTCTGTGTTCGACAATGGAGCTATACCAGCTAGATTTCATGCTTTCAGGGACAGATGATTGTACTTTTAATTTCAGTAAATGAGCCAGCAAAATCATTAAATTTCCTTCCAGGGCATTTTTATCTGATTTACCCAATTCTTTCAACTCCTCAACCAAATGAGATACATCTAATGCCTGAAAATCTCCTTGTTCTAACTGACCTATTGTTGTGATCAGCCATAATTGAAAATCTTGTTCATAGAGTTCTGATTTAGTTGTCATGATGGCTTCAATAATAGTTAATCTAGATTGAATCATACTCTATTTTGCAGATGTCGGATGTTTCTATCGGTAAATGTTAAGTAGCTGGTTATAATTAAATTAAAAATGGATTTTAGGTTCGATCCCCCCTGCCCCCCTTGATCAGGGGGGTATCTGATAATTTTTAACGCCGACCTACTTAAGTTTTATTACAGGATTTGACATCTGCGCCTATGCTCTATTCCCTTATCATTAGGATAAGCGGTTAAAATACATCTTAGCTTAAGGACTAGAGAATATTATGAGACTAGAAAGAGAAGATTTTGATTGGGCAGTACAACAAAACCTAATTACTGCCAGCCAAGCTGAAAATTTATGGACGGCTTTTTTATCCCGTTATCCCCAGGAAGATGAAGTTAATCGCCCTCGCTTTAATTTTGCCAATGTGGCTTACTATTTTGGGGCATTAATTGTTATCTCCGCCCTGGGGTGGTTTATGAACGAAGCTTGGGAGAGTTTCGGTGGTGCAGGCCTATTTTTTATCGCCCTGTTTTATGCAGTTTGTTTTATTTTCACCGGTAAAAATCTCTATTTTCAGCAAAATCTCAAAATCCCCGGCGGCCTTTTATTTACCATGGCAGTGGCAATGACTCCCTTAGCAATCTACGGTTTACAACGCTGGACAGGATACTGGCAAGCTGGATATCCGGGCATCTATCGAGATTTTCATATATGGATTAAAGGCAGTTGGTTTTTAATGGAATTAGGCACGATTATCGCAGGATTAATAACTTTACGATTTGTTAAATTTCCCTTTTTAACTGCACCGATCGCTTTTAGTCTGTGGTATATGTCAATGGACTTAACCTCTTTACTATTTGGAGAGAACGAATATACATGGAGACTGCGACTGTGGGTATCCTTTTGGTTTGGAATTGCCTGTTTAATAACTGCCTATTTAATTGATGTACGTCAGCGTCGCAGTCGGGGCGATTTTGCTTTTTGGCTATACCTATTCGGATTGATTATGTTTTGGTTTAGTCTATCTCTCCTCATCGATGATAATGAAGTACAACGATTTTTGTACTGTCTAATTAACTTGGGATTGATGTTATTATCCGTCCTGCTAAAAAGAAGATTATTTGTGGTTTTTGGAGGTATCGGAGTATTTGCCTATCTTTCCTATCTCTCCTATCGTCTCTTTGCCGATTCAATTTTCTTTCCCTTTGCCCTAACCGTCCTAGGACTTGGTATTATCTATATGGGAGTTTTGTATCAGCGTCATTACCAAACCCTGGCTAGATTTATTGAAAGTTATATCCCTCTCGAATGGCGCAATTTATTACCCAAAGATAGATAATTAGGAGAAATGGGGATATGGGGACATGGGGAGATTCAACTAAAAACCCCAAAACCCCAACACCCGACACCATCTTTTTTACTTTTATGAAAATACTTATCGTTGACGATGAAAAAGAATTAACCGAACCCTTGGAACAAATTCTTGCTCAAGAAGGCTATGAAGTTGATATTGCCAATAATGGTCGGACGGGTTTAGACTTGGCCCAACAGAATAATTATGAACTCTTAATTCTCGATTGGATGTTACCCCAGCAATCTGGATTACAAATCTGTCAATATTTACGCAATCAAGGGGACACCACTCCCGTTTTATTTCTGACAGCTAAGGATACCATAGACGATCGAGTGGCGGGATTAGATGCCGGTGCTGATGATTATTTAGTCAAACCCTTTCAACTGCGAGAATTATTAGCGAGAGTCCGCGCTTTATTGCGTCGTTCTCCCAATTTTGAAGCTAGTAATAGCAGTAAATTAAAATCTGCTGATTTAGAACTCGATAGCGAAAATCAAGTGGCCTATCGTCACGGTCGCACGATTAGTTTATCAGTCAAAGAAGTACAATTATTGACTTTATTTATGACCCATCCCGGGCAACTTCTCACCCATGAACAAATTTATCAGCATCTCTGGTCAGAAGGAGAGCAACCTAATAGTAATGTGGTTCCTGCCCTGATGCGCTTGCTGCGTCGTAAAATCGAAGCGGCAGGAGAAACACCTCTAATTAATACTGTCTATGGGAAGGGCTACCGTTTCGGGGAAAATTAGGGGATGCTGAAGGATAATAAGAATAAGTAGCTGGTTATAATTAAATTAAAAATGGATTTTAGGTTCGATCCCCCCTGCCCCCCTTGATAAGGGGGGATTGAGGGGGGATCCCCCCTTGATAAGGGGATGTCTGATAATTTTTAACGCCTACCTACTTAGCAACTGATTACTGATTACTGATTACTGATTACTGATATATGTTATCCTGCCTACAAATTGAAAATTTTACCCTCATCGATCGCTTAGAATTAACTTTCGGGAACGGATTAAATGTACTGACCGGTGAGACGGGGGCAGGAAAATCGATTATATTAGATGCGATCGATATTGTTCTCGGTGGTAAAGTCAATCATCGCGTCATCCGTCAGGGAAGCCAACAATCAACCCTAGAAGCGACTTTTTCTCTAACTCCAGAATTAATTGTTTGGCTAGAAAGTCAGGAAATTGACCTATTAGAGGATAATAGTCTGACCATCAGCCGGGAATTAGTGATTACTAATAATTCCTTGCGTTCTCGTTCTCGGATTAACGGAGTCGTCGCTAATCGCCAACAAATGGCGCAAATAAGAGATTTTTTGGTAGAAATCACCGCTCAAGGTCAAACAGTTCAGTTAATGGACGCTAATCGACAGAGGGAATTATTAGATCTCTACGGGGGTGAATCGCTGCTGCGGCAGCGGGAAAAAGTAGCCACAGCCTACGCTAACTGGCAAGAAAGCAAGAATAGTTTAAATAATAGGTTGCAATCGGAACAAAATCGCCTACAGAGATTAGATTTATTAGAATATCAACTAAAAGAACTAGAATCAGCTAATTTAACTGACGCTAACGAATTGGAACAGTTGGAACAGGAAAGAAACCGACTCTGCCACGGTGTCGATTTGCAAAATTCCAGCTATCAAGTCTATCAACTCCTCTACCAAAACGATCGCGATCAACCCGCTGTCGCTGATTTGTTAGGAAAAGCTGAAAATATCTTGACAAATATGATGGTTTATGATAGCAGTTTAGAGCCAATTTTAGAGATGGTGCGATCGGCATTAAATCAGGTAGTGGAAGCGGGACAGGAAATAAACGTTTATGGGGATAGTCTAGAGGCAGATCCCGAGAGATTGAACGAGATAGAAGAGAGAATTGTCCAACTTAAGCGCATTTGTCGCAAGTATGGCCCAAGTTTAGCCGAAGCGATCGATTATTATCAGAAATTACAGCAGGAATTAGCGGAGTTGACGGGAGAAGGACAATCGATTGAGGAATTAGAAAAAATTTGTCAGCAACAGGAAAAAATCTATCGAGAAACTAGCACCCAGTTGACCTTTTTGCGACAAGAAACCGCTAGTCAACTAGAAAAACAATTGGTACAGGAATTAAAACCTTTAGCCATGGAAAAGGTGATTTTTGTCTGTCGGATTGCTCCGGGTAATCCTAGCAGTCTGGGAGTCGATCAAGTAGGATTTTATTTTAGTCCCAATCCGGGGGAAAAAATCCAACCTTTATCCAGTACCGCTTCCGGAGGAGAAATGAGTCGTTTTCTTCTAGCTTTAAAGTCCTGTTTTTCCCAATCCCAATCGGCAGCGGCAACCCTAATTTTTGACGAAATCGATGCGGGAGTATCGGGAAAAGTTGCCCAGGCAATTGCCGATAAATTAGATCAATTAGGTCAACAATATCAGGTTTTGTGCGTTACTCATCAACCCTTAGTGGCTGCTTTAGCTGATCACCATTTTCGAGTTTATAAACAAATGATTGCCGAAGATAATTCCACTAATCTCTCGGAAATTCGCACGGTTGTCCGGGTTACTTCTCTCGATAATCGTCAGACGAGAAGGGAGGAATTGGCACAATTAACGGGAGGAAATTCGGCAGCGGCTGCCATCGCTTTTGCCGAGTCTTTATTAGATAAAGCGGCTGCCAAAAAACAGCAGGATTTAACCTTGAAATTGACTGATTAACCAACGTCCTACCTGACTTTGATCTCTGGTGCGTGCCTGTTGTAAAGCTGACTCTAAAACCGCAATTTTTAAATTAGGTAAAACCTTTGATATGTCAATTCTTTTGCTACCTCGATCGATTATTTCAAAAGCAAATATTTGAGGATCATCTACCTTAACACTCCAGTATTCACTAACCCCTAATTCTTCGTAGAGTAAGCGTTTATTGCCTAA
>SFAU01000025.1 GCA_007096045.1 Microcystis novacekii Mn_MB_F_20050700_S1
CAATTGCCTTCGGGTACAATTATCACAACGGATGACAACCCTTCAAAAACCGACGCTGAGTTAAAAGACAACGGACAATAATGTTAGTAGCCGAAAGACACATTATCAAGAAAGGACATCGATTTTGATGTGATAGGTTCCTACAACATTTTGCGAAAAGCATTCCCAAATGCGTTTAACCGCTATGGGATAGAGAGGTGCGTAGTTCACCCAAGGAGAATCAATCTCTCGAAGTAAAGGTGAAGGGAATTTCTGAAATGGAATTCAGTCTGTCTATATTTGACTATACTTTTACTAACTATAAACACTTTCTTAAGAATTAACCTATGTCACAATAGATGAGGATAAACCAAATAGTGTGAAATTGTAAACTAGGTATTACTGAATGGAACCGCTTTATCAGTACGCGTGGCTAGTTCCCGTCCTACCCTTGGTAGGAGCTACCCTAGTCGGCGCGGGCTTAATTTCCTTTAATGAAGTCACCAATCGTCTGCGACAGGTGAATGCTGTATTAATCATTTCTACCCTCGGCGCGTCGATGGTGCTGTCTTTTGCGCTGCTGTGGAGTCAAATCAATGGACACGCTCCCTATACCCAAATGATCGATTGGGCATCGGCGGGTAACTTTCACCTGAAAATGGGGTATACGATCGATCATCTCAGTGCTTTAATGTCGGTTATCGTCACCACCGTAGCCTTTTTGGTGATGATTTATACCGATGGTTACATGGCCCACGACCCCGGTTATGTGCGTTTTTACGCTTATCTGAGCATTTTTAGCAGTTCTATGCTCGGTTTGGTCATCAGTCCCAACCTCGTCCAGATCTACGTTTTCTGGGAATTGGTGGGGATGTGTTCCTATCTGCTAGTAGGTTTCTGGTTCACTCGTCCGGCGGCCGCCGAGGCCTGTCAAAAAGCCTTCGTTACCAACCGCGTCGGCGATTTTGGCTTATTACTGGGAATGCTGGGTCTTTTCTGGGCCACTGGCAGCTTCGAGTTTGATATCATGGGTGAACGTCTAGAGGAATTAGTCTCTTCTGGAGCCATTGCCGGCAGTTTAGCGGCATTATTCGCCGTTTTAGTCTTCCTTGGACCCGTGGCCAAATCAGCCCAGTTTCCCCTTCATGTCTGGCTACCGGATGCCATGGAAGGTCCGACCCCGATTTCGGCCCTGATTCACGCCGCCACCATGGTGGCCGCTGGAGTTTTCCTGATTGCTCGGATGTATCCCGTTTTTGAGCCAATTCCCACGGCGATGACGGTAATTGCTTGGACGGGGGCCTTTACTGCCTTCCTAGGGGCAAGTATCGCCCTCACCCAGAATGATATCAAAAAGGGTTTAGCCTATTCCACCATCTCCCAATTGGGTTATATGGTTATGGCTATGGGTATCGGCGCTTATAGTGCGGGATTATTCCACCTGATGACCCACGCTTATTTTAAGGCGATGTTGTTCCTCGGTTCTGGTTCGGTCATCCACGGTATGGAGGATGTGGTCGGTCATGAGCCGGTTTTAGCGCAAGATATGCGGATGATGGGCGGTTTACGCAAGTATATGCCCATTACTGCCCTAACTTTCCTGGTGGGAACTCTGGCCATCTGTGGGATTCCTCCTTTCGCTGGTTTCTGGTCAAAGGATGAAATTCTCGGTTTAGCTTTTGAGGCGAACCCAGCTTTATGGTTAATCGGTTGGGGGACTGCGGGTTTAACGGCTTTTTATATGTTCCGGATGTACTTTAACACCTTTGAAGGGGAGTTTAGAGGTACGAATAAGGAGATTAAACGCCGACTGTTAGCCAATGCGGGTGCGATTCCGGCTTTTGGACCGGGGGCAATGAATGTTAAGCAATTAGACTCGGAAGCACAGGAAGAAGACAACCACGGCCATCATGCCCATGAACCCCACGAATCGCCAATTACTATGACTTTACCTCTCATGATTTTGGCGGTTCCTTCTTTGTTAATCGGTTTGGTGGGTAAACCTTGGCAGAATTTCTTCGAGGGTTTTATTCATGTTCCTAACGAAGTAGTGGAAGAAGTTCATGCTTTTGATTGGACAGAGTTTCTGATTATGGCGGGTAATTCGGTGGGGATTGCTTTAATCGGGATTACTGTCGCTTCTTTGATGTATCTCCAGAAGAAAATTGACCCCGCAATCATTGCCGAAAAATTCCCCGCTTTCTATCGTTTTTCCCTGAACAAGTGGTACATTGATAATCTCTATGATCGAGTTTTCGTCCAAGGTTGTCGTCGTCTCGCACGGCAAATTATGGAAGTGGATTATCGTGTTATCGATGGGGCGGTGAATTTAACTGGTTTAGCTACTCTTGTCAGTGGTGAAGGTCTTAAATACCTCGAAAATGGTCGCGCCCAATTCTACGCTTTAATTGTCTTTGCCGCAGTTTTGGGTTTAGTAATTGTCTATAGTCTGGTGTAGATTTTTAATCCGTTGACTAAAGATTTTTGGGGGCGCAAAGCCCCTTTTTTCGGCTTTAAGTCCCCCTTTTTAAGGATAATTTAGGAGGAGCGAACTCTTATGATCATATTTTGGGAAAGCGATCGCTTTTGATATACTGTGTAAAATATATAGCGGTTCCTGATTGGATGAAGTACGGCAGATGCCTTACTGGATAAGCGTTACAGTCATCTGTATGTGCCTCACGCTAACGAGAACCGCTATAGATGATAATTGAAATAGGTTTTGCTCCCTGCTCCGGCTCTCCCCACTCTGGTGCAGTCCTAAGGAATTGACATACTCCCACCGTCAAGCTACGCTGTGACGGGGGATTCTTGACCTATCACTATCGGAAATTCCTTGTTCAACGAGACAGCTTAGATTCTCAATGTCTCCATTAAAAACCCAGAGGTCGGACTCTCTCAAGGCGTTTGGGTCGGTTTCTGTTTGCCCAACAGTACCGTTGAGGCTCTTCTGGTTTCTGTGTGGAAACGAGATAAGCAAAGATTATCACACAAAGTCGAGAAGAGCCAGTAATTTAGATAGTCAGAAGCTTATCTTGATTCAGCAACGCCCTTTTCTATCCCTTTTAAACAGGATTTATAGCTTTTTTCAAATCGATGATGTACTCCCGCTGCTGCCTCCTGTCTCCTGAATATTCCCAATAGTTTTATATTTTCTTTAGGGATGGGCTGTCCCAAAATCTGCTCAGAGCGGCCAAAAGTCAGAAAATAGAAATGTAAGGTGCGATTGGAGAACTTGAGCAGCGATCGCACACATCAGCCGCCATTGGAGAAGAATAAAGTTATGGCAGATAACTACAGAAGTCGCATTGTTACCCAAGGTACCCAACGCAGTCCCAATCGGGCGATGTTAAGAGCGGTAGGTTTTGGGGATGAGGACTTTAGCAAACCAATCATCGGCATCGCTAACGGATTTAGCACCATTACCCCCTGTAACATGGGAATTAATGATTTAGCAATGCGCGCCGAAGCAGCCACGAGATTAGCGGGGGGAATGCCGCAACTTTTCGGGACTATCACCATTAGTGACGGGATTTCCATGGGAACAGAAGGGATGAAATATTCTCTCGTTTCTAGGGAAGTAATCGCCGATTCCATTGAAACCGTCTGTAATGGTCAAAGTCTCGATGGAGTCCTCGCTATCGGGGGTTGTGACAAAAATATGCCAGGAGCGATGATTGCCATGGCCCGGATGAATATTCCCGCTATTTTCGTCTATGGTGGCACAATTAAACCGGGACGCTACAAAGACTGCGATTTAACCGTGGTCAGTTCCTTTGAAGCGGTGGGACAGTACAGCGCCGGTAAAATCGGTGAAGAAGACCTCATCGGAATCGAACGCAACGCTTGCCCCGGTGCCGGTTCCTGTGGTGGTATGTTTACTGCTAATACCATGTCTTCCGCTTTTGAAGCCATGGGCATGAGTTTACCCTATTCCTCAACCATGGCCGCCGAAGATGCGGAAAAAGCCGATAGTACCGAAGAATCGGCCAAGGTTTTGGTCGAGGCGATTAAAAAACAGATTCTCCCTAGCCAAATTTTGACCCGTAAAGCCTTTGAAAACGCTATTTCGGTAATTATGGCGGTGGGAGGTTCCACTAACGCTGTGCTACACCTTTTAGCCATTTCCCGCACCATGGGGGTAGAATTATCGATCGATGATTTTGAAACTATCCGGCAGCGAGTACCGGTTATCTGCGATCTTAAACCCTCTGGGCGTTACGTTACCGTGGATCTGCATAAAGCCGGTGGTATTCCCCAAGTGATGAAAATTCTCCTGGTTAATGGTTTACTACACGGGGATGCTCTCACCATTAGCGGTCAGACTATCGCTGAGATTTTAGCCGATATTCCCGACCAACCGCCGTCAGGTCAAGATGTTATCCGTCCTTTTAGCAATCCTGTCTATAAAGAGGGTCATTTAGCCATTTTAAAAGGAAATCTGGCCACAGAGGGAGCCGTGGCCAAAATTAGCGGCGTGAAAACTCCGGTCATCACTGGACCTGCGCGGGTGTTTGAGTCGGAAGAAACCTGTTTAGAGGCAATTTTAGCCGGAAAAATTCAAGCCGGGGATGTGGTGGTTGTCCGTTACGAGGGACCAGTAGGTGGACCGGGTATGCGGGAAATGTTGGCCCCCACTTCGGCAATTATCGGCGCCGGTTTAGGGGATTCCGTGGGATTAATTACCGATGGTCGTTTTTCCGGGGGAACCTATGGCATGGTAGTTGGTCACGTCGCTCCCGAAGCGGCGGTGGGTGGTACAATTGCTCTGGTAGAGGAAGGGGATCAAATTACTATTGATGCTCGTCAGCGTCTCTTGAGTTTAAATGTATCGGAGGAAGAATTAGTCCGTCGTCGTAACCATTGGCAACCGCACCCCCCACGCTATAAAACGGGAATTCTCGGCAAATACGCTAAGTTAGTCTCCTCTAGCAGTCTCGGCGCTTTAACAGATCTAGACCTGTTCAAAAAGTGTCACTAAAACGGCGATCGCAATTAATCGCCGTTTCCCCCGCTGCTCACCGAACACTCCCACTGATAACTGATAACTGATAACTGATAAGACTGACGGCTCTAATTAAGTAGGTGGGTGGAATTAAATATAAGATGAACGTAGGTTGGGTTGAAGCATGAAACCCAACCCCCGCATGGGTTACGAAGTGCGCTAACCCATCCTACAAATAATTGTGCCTCCCTTCACTGTCTATCGAGCGCTCGAATGCCGTCCGGATACCTATCGGGACTGGTATGACCAAGGCAATATTTTAAAAGAAAGAATGGACTATTTTGGAGCCTTAATCAGCTACGAAAAAGCCTTAGAATATTATCCAGATGATTATTGGGCATGGTACAAAAGGGGTATGATACTAGAAGACTTGGGAATGTATGAAGAAGCGGCTGAAAGTTACTCTAACGCCGCACAGGTAAAGGATGATAACTATTGGGCTTGGTACGATCAAGGTTGTGTTTATCTACAGGAATTAAAGGACTACGAAAAAGCGATCGCTTGTTTTCAACGGGCCCTAAGTCATAGTCCGGGGGACTATTGGGCCGCCTACCGGCAAGGGGAGGCCTATCGATTGCTCAAAAATTACGAACGCGCTATCACTTCCTATGATCTGGCCCTGGGGGTGCGACCCCGGGATTATTGGGCCTGGTATCGTCGCGGCGACGCTTTCCGGGATTGGGGCCATCCCCAAGAGGCTTTATTTAATTATCGTACCGCTCTCGATATCCGACCGCAAGATTACTGGTCTTGGTATCAACAGGGTGTGATCCTACAGGAATTACAGCGTTTACCAGAAGCGATCGCCTGTTATGAAGAATCGTTAAAAATTGATCAAGATGATCGCTATGCGTGGTATAATGCCGCCTGCTGTTATGCCGCTCTCGGTCAACAACAAAAAGCGATCGACTGTTTACGGGAAGCTCTAGACATAGAACCGGATATTTGCGGCGAATTAGTGCGTAATAACTTTGTTTTCGATAGTTTAAGGCAAAATGAAACCTTTAGTGACCTCTTGAGTTGCTATTCCCCTAGCTAAAATCTTGTTGACTCGATCGCCCTGAGCAGTACCTAAGAAAAATTAATTATACATCTAAGCCGTCACTATTTTAGGAGTCGGGAGTCAATTAGCTACAATTGCAATTAGAGAAAAATTATTGAGAATCTTATGCGAGAACTAGACAGAGACAAAACCATCGAACAACTGAACGAAATCATGGAATTTGAACTAGCGGGAGTTGTCCGTTACACCCACTATTCCCTGATGGTGACAGGTCCCCATCGCATCCCTATCGTCCAATTTTTCCAGACTCAGGCCACGGAATCCCTCACCCACGCGCAACAAGTTGGGGAAATTCTCACCGGTTTAGAAGGTCATCCTAGCCTAAAAATTGCCCCAATTGAGGAAAGCTATGAACATAATATCAAAGCAATCTTGAGTGAGAGCCTCAATCATGAGAAAAAATCCCTTGATTTGTACAAAGCACTCCTAGAAACCGTCGAAGATGCCAGTATTTACCTAGAAGAATTCGCTCGCGGTATGATCGGACAAGAAGAATTACACAATCTGGAAATTCGCAAGATGCTGCGGGATTTTGCTTAAGCTAGGATCAAAGCTAGAGTTTATCGACTAGCTTATGAATCTCAGTTTCGCTTTACCCACTTTTATTATCACTCTCCGGGAAGGTTTCGAGGCCGCTTTAGTGGTGGGAATTGTCCTCGCTTGTTTACAAAAATCGGGTCGATCGCAACTTAACTCATGGGTGTATCGTGGTATTGGTGCAGGAGTAGTCGCTAGTGTTTTGGTGGGTATTTTGCTAGGGGGAATCCTTTTGCAAGTGGATGCCTCTCCTAGTCCGTTTGTACCAATGATTAAGGAATTACTGGCTGCCACTTTTGGACTGATTGCGGTTTTGATGTTGAGTTGGATGTTAATTTGGATGACTCAACAGGCCAAATCTTTGAAATCTGAGGTAGAAAATGCGGTAAAAGCGGGTTTAAAAGCGGAAAATGGGGCAGGAAAAGCGATTTTTCTGCTCGTTTTTATCGCTGTCTTGCGGGAGGGATTTGAAACTGTTCTTTTTATCTTGGCCCAATTCCAAAAAGATTGGCAGCTACAAACCCTGGGTGCGATAGCGGGGTTAAGTGTGGCAACTTTGTTGGGAATTCTCCTATTTGCAGGGGGAGTAAAAATTAATATCCGTCTCTTTTTCCAAATTATGGGGACTTTCCTCCTCTTAATCGTTGCGGGATTACTCATCGGTGTTTTGAAACATATCGACGCAGGAATCAGTCTTTTAAGTGAAATTGACCCTTTTTATCGCAATTTCTGTCCTTCTCTCCCCTCCTCCTGTCTTCTCGGTTTTCAAGTTTGGGACGGTTCCCAAATTTTGAGCGATCGCACTTTCCCCGGACTCCTGCTCAAATCCCTGTTTGGTTATCGTCAAAACCTCTATATCAGTCAAATTGTTGCTTATATCCTCTTTTTACTGCTTATCGGTGGCCTCTATTTCCAAAGCTTACGACAACGTCCTCAAACAGTGACCAGTAAACAGTAAACAGTAATCAGTGATCAGTAATCAGTGATCAGTAATCAGTGAAAAGATGGCAAGAAACTACTATTTAATACTGCACACTTAAAAACTCACATCTGATAACTGTTAACTTACCCACTGATAACTGATAACTGATAACTGTTAACTGATAACTTACCCACTGATAACTGATAACTGATAACTGTTAACTGATAACTGATTATGACTACTTGGCAATGTGACGGTATCCCTAAAGATGGTAAAACTTATCCGCAAGCGATTGCGGGAGGTCATGAACCCTGCGAAAATACTACTCCTGATTGTCCTATCTGTGGCCTACCTAGGGAAGCGATGGATCCCGTCACAACGACGGTTAAAACCACAGTTGTGGTCTCCCCGGGGGGTACAACTAAAGTCGGCCGAAAATCTAACTGGTTACTTCCCTTCGCTTTGATAATTACCGCTTTAACCGCAGGTTTAGGAGGTTGGAGTCTATTGCAAATGCTGATTCCCAAACCCGATACTCCCGAAGTCGTCCAAAAAGAAACCCCAGACAAGCAAACCAAGGCAACTTTTGTGAGTAATACGGCTAAAAATCCTGATTTATTTAGCCAAGGTGAGAAAATACTGCTTAATTCCACTCCTAACAAAGAAAAAGGCGCAGCGGCCTTTAAAAAGGAAGATTGGCCAAATGCGATCGCATCTTACCAACTAGCAGCCACTCCCGAAGCAAACGATCCGGAGGGCAAAATCTATTACAATAACGCCAAAGCTAGACAAAAAGGTAATCAAAATACTATAGCTGTCGTTGTCCCCATCGCTAACGACCCCAACAGCGCCAAGGAAATTCTCCGAGGTGTGGCCAGGTATCAAGAGGAGTTTAATAATTCTCATTCTGGTAATCCTTTGGAAATAGTTATCGCTAATGATGGCGGTGGGATACAATCAAAAGCGATAGCCGATGATTTGATTCAATCTGGTCAAGTTTTGGCAGTTATGGGCCACGGAATCGATCCTTTTAGTCAAAAAGCGATTGAAAGTTACGAAAAAGAAGGATTAGCGATTCTTTCTCCCCTGACTACCAGTGTTAGTCAAACGGGAAAATCAACCCTGAAAACTATTCCCCTTAAGGATAAATCTCAGGAAGTTTTGGGTAGTTATCTGGAAGCAGTGGCCAAAACTTTGGCTAATTATGCTAGTAAGCAAGAGAATTCTCCCTCAGTGGTTCTTTTTTATAATTCCGATAGTCCCTATAGTCAAAAATTAAAGGATTCCTTTGCTAAAGCGGTAAAAGAACCGGGAGGCAAGATAGTTAAGGAAATAGATACAACTAAAGCCAATTTTAACGCTAAAACCGCCATAGATCAGGCCAAACAAGCTGGCGCTAGGGTGGTATTTTTGGCCCTGAGTAAAGATGGCGATCGCATTGATCAAGCCGTGGCTATTGCCCAAGAATCGTCAGGAATGCTCTTATTAGGCGGAAATGAACTTTATACACCCGATATACTTATTCAAGGAGCGGATAGCATCGACGGATTAGTTCTAGCAGTACCTTGGAGTTTCCAAGCAACGGATCCTTTTGCTAAAGATGCGCTGAAAAGTTGGCGCGGTCGCGTCAGTTGGCGTACTGCTACCGCCTACGATACCATGAAAGTATTAGGAGAAGCGATCGCTAAAAGTTCTGACCGTGCTACTGTAGTCGCAACTTTAAATCAAGGAATCACCTTACAGGGAAGCACCACGGATTTTAACATTTTTAACCAAGTTCCCCTGGTGCGTGCTAATCGCGGCAATGAGGGGCCAAAGGGTTCTCAATATCAGTTCGATCCTATCTAAAATAGACAATGTGATGTCGAGGAGTAGAATCAAGTCTAATTTTATGAAGAATATCTTACCCATCCTAGCTTTATTAATGTCGGTGTCGGGAATTGCCGTGTCTTTGGGACGGGAGGAAGTCCGATGTCATCTCGGTTTAGAATCGGCAGCCTGTCCCCGGGAAGAACAAAAAACCAGCGAGGATACCCCCCCAGATACCCCCGCAACTACCCCAGAATCTCCCCGGATAGAAGAAACTCCCCGGGAAACCACCCGTAATATCGAACCTTCCCCCGAAGTTTCCCCGTCTCCTGAAAGCGAAACTCTGGTGGAATTCACCCCCATCCCGGAAAATAACCCCAGTCCAGAAGTACCCCCCGAAAATCCCCCCACCCCGGAAACTAAAGCGGTGGAAAAAACTCCAGATGCAGAAAAAAGTCCCGATGTCAATCCATCTAAAGAGGGAAAAACTGAAAGTATTCCTTTAGAAGTTATTCCCCCTGCACAGTAAAATCGGACAAAATCAATTTCTGGTGGGGTAGGGTTGATTCATGAATCAACCCTATAGACCCCGGACAGTAAAATCGGACAAAATCAATTTCTGGCTGAGGATAGGAACTCATGCAAGAAGTAGTTATACTAAATCTGGTTATTAAAGACTGATTATTTATTCCCCTTTTTGCCTTTTGAGTAGAAAACGGGTTTCTCCGAGAAACCCGTTTTCTGTGCGTTACTCAATTGTATCTAGCTTCTTTCAGCAAACCCTAACTATTTATTGGATTAACGTTTCTTGCGAAGTCCCATTAATCCGAGTCCTGTAAAGGCCAGAAGTCCAAAGATAGAACTGGGTTCGGGAACATGAACGTAGTCTTCTACTTCACCGTGAGAGACACAGTTTCCTGCTGCTGCATCAGTGGTGTTACAATCTGCTTTAGAGTAATATTCACCAAACGGTTTCACGTCCAAATCTAACGGGTCCCAAGTAAGACGGAAGCGACTATAAAGACCATCTGCTTTGGGATTGAATCCTAGATTATAACGCTTGGTAAAGATGCCTGGCGCTAAGGTGAGTAAATCATCAATGTAGAGTTCTGATGTGTGGTCGAAGACTCCATTGTAATTAGTATCCCACCAAGCACGAAGTTGATAAGGATTAGGATCTGGACGAGAAATGTTAAAAGTTACATCCACCCAACTATCTCCGAAGATTACACCATCTTCATCATCTGGATCAATATTACAGCCTTGACAACCCCCATTTATATCATCTCCATCTGCCAAGGGAGTTGGTTGACCATCTTTTTCTGAATCCCATAACTGTCCAAGCAACTGAAGTTCACCCTCTTGATATCGCGGTCCGTCTGATGCTAACAGAGTTTGATAACTGTCAGGCGCATCACCAAAATCTAGACAAGAACCTGAAGCATCTGCTTCAGCAAATAGGGATAGACCTTTTGGCTTAGGTTGAGGTAATTTGCAAGAATTTGTCCACCCCCAATTGATACCATCATATATATCTACTGTCTTTTCGGCAATTTGATTAACTAAAAATAGGTTAAAGTTAAACTGATGTGCTTCTCCTGGATCACCTCTATATGGCCTATCGATGAAAGTGGTTGTGTTCGCTGCAAATCCACTGTCGTAGTAAGGATTGTCCGTCTGCCCAGCAAGGATGTCAATTTTGTTGTCATTGACTCCATGCTTTACATTAGCTTTATGATTATTCATTATTTGCTGAATCCAGTGAAAACTTAGTCCTGTAGGAGCGTCTTTCGGTTGTCCGTTTGCTTTTGGATCATAACTCAAGGTTAAGTCTAGAAAAGCCCCAACTCCATTTTTTCTCGCAGGGATAGGAAATACAGGATCAGTTGCACGCTCTTTTCCACACTCAGTAGTCGGCGCACAAGCATAGTAGTTTTGAATGTTAAAAGTTCCCTTTAAAGTATCAACTGGTTTAAGATTAAAAGTCCAGCCTAGTCCTCCATCTGCTACTGCTTTTCCAAAGATTGAATTATCCAGAAAAGCCTTAAATGCGTTTCTATCCGCTTCTGCACTAATGCGTGGGATAAAGGCAGGATTAAGATCTACCGTCCAATTCACATTGCCACCTAGAGTATATAATTCTTGGGGAACCCATTTGTTAAATGCTCCAATTGGTACTGGGTTCACAGGAAACTCAACAGTAAATGCCGAGCTTGGTTGACTGGTAAGTGCTACTAAAAAGGTCGCAGAAAAGACACCTATAGGAAGGGATTTTTTCAACGTTTTATATGCTATGGTCATTGGTTTCGATTCTTTATCAATCAGAAAAGTAACTGCAAGAATACACATTCCCCCCCCCCCCACAACTGTATCCTAAGCTACATTTTTATAAATATTTACACTCCTCTCCGTCATACAAAATCTGGTTATTAAAAACTGATTATTTATTCAGCCTTTTTGACTTTTTTCTCGCCGTTAGGCGGGTCGATTTTTTTTTTGAGAAAATTGAAGTATATTAAGTTTTATTAAGAGCAATAAAACTGCAACGGTTATCGGTGATTAAAAAGTATTATAATTGTCTTTGTTATCCTAAATCAATAGTTTTTGCGTGTCAATAATTATGAATAGTTATCAAACCTATTTAATCATCGATCATTCTCAGAAGATTATCCTCTCTAACTTACCCTTTAAAGCGGGAACAAAGTTAGCCATTAACATTCAAGTAGTTGAGGATGAAAAGACAGAAGCCGATTTTGAAGCCTTATTAGATAAAACCAAGGGAATCTGGACTAAAGGAGATGGCTTAGAATATCAGCAAAAAATTCGGGAGGAGTGGATATGAAACGATTAATAGACTCCTGTATTTTAATCGACCATTTTAATGGTATTACCCAAGCTACAGTTTATCTAAAAGCTCACCGAGATGAAAGTTATATTTCTGTCATTACTAAAGCCGAAGTTCTCATTGGTTTTGATGATGATAATTCCTTTGAAAAAGCAGGAGAATTATTAGGACATTTTCCCCTGATAGATTTAGATGTCAACATCACTGATTTAGTCATTCAAATCCGTCGTGAACAAATCAAAAAAAAGGCAACTAAACAGCCTAACGAAAAGGTTATTCAATGGAAATTGCCCGATGCCATCCAAGCAGCGATCGCCCTTTACTATAATCTCAAATTAGTCACTCGTAATACCCAAGATTTTGATCTCAATCAACATCCATTTATTGAGATTCCCTATACCGTCTAACAATAAAACTGAAACAGTTATCGGTGATTTAAAAGTATTATAATTGTATTTGTTATCCTAAATCAATAGTTTTTGCGTGTCAGAACGTAGGTTGGGTTGAAGCATGAAACCCAACGCCCGCATGGGTTACGAAGTGCGCTAACCCATCCTACAAATAATTGTGCCTCCCTACTTATCCTAAATCAATAGTTTTTGCGTGTCAGTAATTATGAATAGTTAGGGCTTGCTGAAAAAGCACGGGTGAAGCATTCGGATAGAAAATCTCCGGTTTCACCGATAGGTTATTGCCCAAAGACTTCGCCCCTACAGGATG
The DNA here is from genome assembly GCA_007096045.1 of Microcystis novacekii Mn_MB_F_20050700_S1. Lineage (GTDB taxonomy): Bacteria > Cyanobacteriota > Cyanobacteriia > Cyanobacteriales > Microcystaceae > Microcystis > Microcystis novacekii. Next base: position 12,881 of record SFAU01000025.1, read on the forward strand.
CGGGCTGATGAAGACGCAAGGTTTTTGAGCCACTAGCTTTAAAATCCTGCACCTGCTTCGCCAAACAGACCCCCAAAACCCTTACCTTGCCTACATTTCACATTTATTCAGCAAACCCTATTTACTTTTAGTCAAAATTAATCAAGTTCTAAACCCGGAATGCTTAACTGTTCAGTTTTTGGCCGTGTTTCCCCCAGATAATCCCCTTGCAACATATTAATTAAACAGCCACCAAGATGATAGGCCATATTAACGGGAACAGCGTTACCAATCTGTCGATATTGAGAGGTTAAATTACCGGTAAATTGCCAATCATCGGGAAAGGACTGCACTCGTGCATATTCTCTCACAGTCAAAGGACGAGTTTCTTGGGGATGACATCTTTCTGTTTGGGTTTGTGCTGGACTACAGGTAATAGTTAAAGCCGGTTCATCCCAAGATAATCTTTTAGCATATCCTGTCCGTCCGCCGTGATTTTTAAGACTATTTTTCATATATTCTTTTTGAATATCCATCGGCAAATTCCGCCAATTTCCTCCTGCGGGAACTAAAGACATAATCTCTTTTTTTCTTTCTTTATATTCTACTCCTGGAGAACTTGGACAATTCTCTAGGGCTTTTTTCAGAGAAATAGTATAGTTTTTATATTGGGGAAAGATGGGTTTAATATTTAGGTCTTGACGGGTGGCGATAATAATTAATCTTTCTCTTTTTTGGGGAACATCGAGAAATTGAGCCGATAAAACTTGATAAGCAGCATAATAACCGATTTCCTGTAAAGCTTGCAGCATTAATTGCAGGGTTTCTCCTTTTTTATTGCTTAATAATCCTCGAACATTTTCGGCCATAGCGATTTTAGGTTGCACTTCCTGTAAACAACGAGCAAATTCAAAAAATAAGCTCCCTCTCAAATCTTCTAATCCTTTTCCTAACCCAGCATAACTAAAAGGTTGGCAGGGAAAACCTCCAGCTACAATATCTATTTTGTCTCTAAAATCAGAAAATTTAATATTTTTTATATCTTGATTTATAACATTCCATTGCGGTCGATTGAGTCTTAAAGTATTAACACAATCTTGATTAATTTCCACCAGTAATTGTGTTTTTAGTCCCGCATTTTCTAAACCTAAAGCCATACCACCACAGCCAGCAAATAATTCAATAACCGTATAATTAGTTGGCTCAACAGTTTGTAAAATTCTCAATTCTCCGGGGGATTGGTTATTTTTAAGATTGGTTAATTGATCGAGATTAAATAACCAATCAACTTGATTGATTTTCTGACCTTTGATTAATTTTTTCTTTTGCCATGTTAGTATTTCTGCGGTAGTGACACCGAGAATATTAGCAGCTTTTTGTAGATTTACCTGAGTCATAACCAATAATTAGCAACTTATCTACATCTTTACTTGATAAACAACAATAAAGGCTGAACAAGGTTCAGCCTCCAGTATAACTTTTAACTCTTTCCTACTTGCGCCCCGGAACTGTATATTTAAAATTCATCGGGCCGGTATAACCGGAAATCTCCGCTAATTTCTCTAATCTTTGGGTTCCCGAATATTCTTGACCCTTAATAATCCAAGTGGGGAAACCTTTAATTCCGGCATCGCGACAAGCTTGGGGATTACCATTAACCCCTTGGGGATCGCATTCGATATAAACCCTTTCTTTTTTGAGGATTTCTGCAGCTTCCTTACCAAATAACTGTTTTTGATCGTAACAGTGGGGACACCAAAAAGCCCCGTATTCCTTCGCACCAATTGCTTTTAAATGTTTAGCCAGGGCGATTTCTGCTTTTCCCGAAACCGTGGTTACTTCCCAACCGTAGGGAGGTTTAGCCTCTGTCATTGGCCGGGTAATTTCTTCTTTTCCTCCTGTCACCGTCGGGGAATTTACTCCCGCATAAACCGCTAAAGTTCCCACCAAAGTAACCATGGCCACTACAACCATCGGCAGTATAATTTGTCCTAAACCTTCCCATTCGCGACCGACAATTGTGAGAATTAATAAAGTTAAAGCGAACAAAGCCGAAGTGATGCAGTAGGGACACAATTCCTTTAATTCCGTGGCTAGAATATACATTAGATAACCACTAAATACCGCCATCGCCGTCGCCCCCGCTAACAGCAATAACCAAGTATTATTTTCTAAACTTTTGCGGAGATTTTTCTGAATTTCCCCATTAATAAATAGAGGACTGAGAGCAAAAACCGCCATGGCAATATAGGCCAAAAAACCGAACAAACTCAAGGGCAGCCCGAAAACCGTAGCGTAGGGACTATTAAGAACACCAGTACAACCAGCCCCATCACTAGCCCCGGCGGTACAGGCTGCAGTCCCTCCCGTCAGTTTGGTAATGGTTAAATAGCCGGTCAGAATCGCTCCCACGATCGAAACGCCCCCAATTAGGGGCCGGGAGTAGCGATGAATCCAAGGTACAGAACGACGACGCATAATATTATTTAGATTAAATTACAGCAGAATTCAGGAGTCAGGAGTCAGAAGTCAGGAGGGAAATCTAAATGTACTTTGTTGAAGGGAAAAATCCCGTAACGATATTGTGTTAATTAGGACGTTTTCAATTCCTAAAAACTTAGGATCGCACCACGGCCGATAACTATCCGCCATTCTAGCAAGGGGTTATGTGGACAGAGGCAAAGAAGGCAGAGAATTATTAATTTTTGCCTTTTGATCGTTGATCTGCCGGGCCGTTTCCACAAATTGCGACACCCGGATCGGATCCACCGGTTCAGTAATTTTGCCATGACGCTTGAGGGAACTAGCCACGATCACCCCATCGGCAGCCGGCAGCAACCGCCCGATATTGTCCAAATCAGCCCCGCTGCCGATAAAAACCGGTGTTCCCTTGGCCGCCGCCACTGCCAGTTCCAAATCCTCAAAACTGGGGGGGCTACCGGTGGACCAACCGGAGAGGATCACCCCGTCTGCTAGTCCCCGTTCGATCGTATCTTGCACTGCCGTAGTCAGATTAGGAGTTCCCAAGGGGCGGGCGTGTTTAACCAAAACATCCGCTAAAATTTTGACCTCAGACCCCAATTCGCGCCGATAACGCAAGAGTTCGTGGGCTTGACCCTCAATAATGCCCTGATCGGTAGCCATAACCCCCGTTAGCACATTAACCCGAATAAATTGGGCATTGACACAGGTAGCGATCGCTAAGGCACTATGGGCATCATTGCGGAGAACATTAAGACCAATCGGTAAGACCACCAGATTTTTAATGCGATCAACAATTAACGTCATGGCACTAACCACGGCGGGATCCACCTGTTGCTTAGTAAAGGGGGCATCAAAAAAATTCTCGATAATCAAACCATCAACACCACCAGCAGCCAAGGCCGTCGCCTCCTGTTCAGCCCGCTCGATCACCGTCTTGAGACTACCACCCCAACGGGGGGAAGTGGGCAGGGGGGCGAGATGAACCACGCCAATAATCGGGTTTTTTGTCTTGAAAGTTGCAATTAAATTCACAGCGTCTACTACTCTTAGCGTCCCCAACCAGGCGCCGCTCACCCATTTTAACAGGGTCAAGGCCTAGCCACGGGGCCACAGGGGGGGGAAATTATTTTAACTTACTGTCAGCATTCGTCCCGAAGCGCTTAGTGCGATAGGACAGGGCTTTTAAAGGGGCGAATTACTTCGCCCCACAGTTCCCCTCATGAATGCTGACTTTGTATATAGACAATTCCAAAAAACTATGTTATCATAAACAGGTCTTGACCACTATTCCTTAAGCGATAACCAAGCTCAACGGGTCGTGTTGCAAGAAAAAGTCTGGGTCTTAGGAACTAGGACTGCTGCCTGTAGAGGGAAGGTAAGACTTGCTATCTTTCGAGGTAAAAAGCGCATCCCATTGAAGCAGGAAGCTCTCAAATCCGTTGAGAGTAGTTCACAATGTCTTAACATTAAAAGAGAAGTTTAAGATTTGGTTGATACTCGATCGCATGGGCAATAAGCCAACCATCGCCATCTCACACCTAGGCTGTGAGAAAAACCGGATCGACTCCGAGCATATGTTAGGACTGCTGGCCAAGGCTGGCTATCCCGTAGATAATGACGAGGAGTTGGCCGATTACGTTATCGTTAATACCTGTAGTTTCATTCAAGCAGCTAGAGAAGAATCCGTTCGCACCCTCGTGGAACTGGCGGAAGCTAATAAAAAAATTATTATCTCCGGCTGTATGGCCCAACATTTCCAAGATGAACTCCTGACGGAATTGCCGGAAGCCGTGGCCATTGTTGGCACGGGGGATTATCAGAAAATTGTCGAGATTGTCGAACGGGTAGAGACGGGAGAACGAGTCAAAGAAGTCAGTGCCGATCCCACTTTTATCGCCGATGAAAATCTGCCCCGTTATCGCACCACTACCGAGGGAGTCGCCTATCTGCGGGTGGCCGAAGGCTGCGACTATCGCTGTGCCTTCTGTATTATTCCCCAGCTGCGCGGTGATCAGCGATCAAGATCGATCGAGTCGATTGTGGCCGAAGCGCGACAATTAGCCAGCCAAGGGGTCAAAGAATTAATTCTCATTTCGCAAATAACCACCAATTATGGGTTAGACTTATATGGCGAACCCAAATTAGCGGAACTCTTGCGAGCGCTGGCAGAAGTCGATATACCTTGGATTCGCGTTCACTACGCTTACCCGACCGGGTTAACGCCAAAGGTTATCGAAGCGATCCGAGAGACCCCGAATGTTTTACCCTATCTAGACTTGCCGCTACAGCATTCCCATCCCGACATCCTGCGGGCGATGAACCGTCCCTGGCAAGGACGAGTCAACGATGGCATTATCGAGCGGATCAAGCAAGCTATCCCGAACGCGGTTTTACGAACGACTTTTATCGTCGGTTTCCCCGGAGAAACCGAGGAACATTTCAGCCAGCTGCTGGAATTTGTCAAGCGTCATGAGTTCGATCACGTCGGGGTGTTTACCTTCTCCGCCGAAGAAGGTACAGCCGCTTTTGACCTACCCAATCCAGTGCCACAGGCAATTATGGACGAACGCCGCGAAAGGTTGATGTTAACTCAGCAACCAATCTCGGAGCGCAAAAATCAAGCTTATATCGGTCAAACTGTCGATGTTCTCATCGAACAGGAAAACCCGGAAACAGGAGAATTAATCGGGCGTTCCGCTCGTTTTTCCCCGGAAGTGGATGGCTTGGTTTATGTGACAGGGGAGGCGATTCTAGGTGCGATCGTACAGGTCCGAATCACTGCGGCCGATACCTACGATCTCTACGGCGAAATAGTCTAATTTTTCGATTTTTCTAATTTAATTCCCACAAAACAACCCTTATGACCACTGGTTTCAACAATTTAGGTTTATCCGATAGCCGTCTTCAACACCTAGAAACGCTTGGATTCACCACCCCCACGGAAATTCAAACCAAAGCCATCCCTCTCCTTCTAGAAGGGCATGACATGGTAGGAATGTCCCAAACGGGAACCGGCAAAACCGCCGCCTATTCCCTGCCTTTACTGGAACGCATGGACACCAAAAATCCTAACGTTCAAGCTTTAATCCTCACCCCCACCCGGGAATTAGCCCAACAGGTGGCCAGCGCCATCAAAGATTTCTCTGATGATCGTCGTCTCTTTATCCTGACAGTCTGTGGTGGTCAATCCATGGAACGTCAGATCCGCAGTCTGGAAAAAGGTGTCCAGATTGTGGTCGGGACTCCCGGCCGGGTAATTGATCTGCTCGATCGCAAAAAACTCCATCTCGAATCCCTAAACTGGGTAGTCCTCGATGAAGCGGACGAAATGCTCAGTATGGGTTTTATCGATGATGTTAAGAAAATTCTGCAAGCATCCCCCTCCACCCGTCAAACCGCCTGTTTCTCGGCCACTATGCCCCGGGAAATCCGCGATTTAATCGCTAATTTCTTGAAATCTCCCATTTCTGTGACGGTTTCTCAACCCCAGGCCGCTCCTGCTAAAATCGAACAGAAAATTTATATGATCCCTCGCGGTTGGACGAAATTAAAAGTCCTGCAACCCCTGTTAGAGATCGAACCCCTAGAATCGGCGATTATTTTCGTCCGCACCAAGCAAACCGCGGCCGAATTAACCAGCAAACTGCAAGAAGCAGGGCAAACGGTGGATGAATACCACGGTAACTTAAGCCAAGTGCAACGGGAACGACTGGTGCAACGTTTCCGCGAGGGCAAAATTAAATTAGTGGTAGCCACGGATATCGCGGCCCGCGGTCTAGATGTGGAAAATCTCAGCCACGTTATTAACTATGATCTGCCGGATAACGCCGAAACCTATATTCACCGCATTGGCCGCACGGGCCGCGCCGGTAAAACGGGAACTGCTATATCTTTAGTAGAACCGATCGATCGGCGTTTATTACGTCAGATTGAACAGCGTCTGCGTCAACGTCTGGAATCTAGTCCCATTCCTAGTCGCACCGAAGTAGAAGCAAAACGCCTGGCCAAGCTGCAAAATCAGCTAAAAGAGGCTTTATCGGGGGAACGGATGGCTTCTTTCTTGCCTTTAGTGCGGGATTTAAGTGCAGAATACGATCCCCAAGCGATCGCAGCGGCTGCCCTACAAATGATCTACGATCAAAATTGTCCCCAGTGGATGAAAACCGATTGGGAAGTTCCCGCACCGACGAGCAGTAAACCGGTGATTAATAAAACTCCCCGCAGTAGTGGTAGTAAGTATCCCTCTAAGTCGAATAACCGTCCTTCCCTGGACAAAAAAATCGTCTTTCAAGAACGTTAATTTTTAGTTCTTGAATAGATAATTTTAAGAGTTGATAGACCGTTTTGGTTCTATCAACTCTTATTGGACAGCATCGATCAATCCTAGAGATAATTGGCACGGTCAAGTAATTGCTATTACTCGCACATTAGAACAATTTTGTCTCGTGACAACTTACTATAGTGCGATCGCCCTCGATCCCTAAGGTATTTAATCAAGTTAATAAAGGGAAAAAATAAACCCACTCAAGATGACATAAAGGGGCAAGTTATCCTGTTTTTAGAAGCAATTTAGCCTGCTTTTGTGGTTTCTTTTTCTGAGGATTGGGAAGATTTTAGTTTGCCCTTGAGGGTTGAAGCTGCGCCGAGTGTACCGAGGGCAAAAAGGCTGATAATAGAAGTGGGTTCGGGAGTCCCCTTAATTTCCATTTCCCTTGTGATTTTAGTTGTAATAGTATCGGAGAAATTAGCAAAACCGTTTGCGGCTATTGTAAAAGAACCTGCACCGCCTTGAATATTGTTTTGATACCATTGCGCTAAGTTAGCTTCACTGCCTAAGATGGGTAGTCCGTTAATCTGATCGACGCCAGCCAACAAAGCATTATCGCGGGCTGTAGCTGTACTGGCACCATTATTTTGAGAGCCATCACCAGACACATCAATAATTTGCTTTTGAGAATCAAAACCATTGTTCTGGAACAGTGGGACTGCAAAATTAATTGCGGAACCTGGGGCGGTCAAACCACCACCAATAGGACGTGTGGTTGCAGCAATTAAGGAAGCGAAAGCTTGTGCCGATGCGTTATCTGTAATATGAGTCCAGCCTACAGCCTGTTGTTGCTGGCTTGCACCGGACCAATAGATAAAATTGGCGGCAAAGTTAGCTCCAGTAAAATCGATGTTATTAAAAGCGTTGACATAGCCAGTTTTTTGCCAATTAAACTCGGTGGAATCAACACTTCCAGAAACGTCTACTAACAAGGAAAGCTCTTGATTAACAGAAATTTGCGCCCGAGCTGGAGAGCCTAAAGATGCCACCAGGGTGGAGGCTGCGATCATGCCCACGGCGAGAGATTTGATTGAAGTTGGTGCTAATTTCATAACTGTAATGGTTTTTTTAGTGTGAGGATGGACTCCTTCAGCAGCCAGATCAAGCAACAGCCCAACCCAACACCAAAAGGAGACAACGAGATTATACACATTCCCCCCCCCCACAACTGTATTAAAAGCTACAATTTAATAAATCTTTATATTCCTTTCCCTAGTCCGTCGCTTTCGGGAGCGATAGGTTAGTATAGACTGGGTGAAAACAATTTTTCTCCATTGATTTCGGGTATCTCATGGGTATTCAATGGCATGAAGCCAAACGACAGCGAGTTTTAACAGAACGTGACATTGACTTCACTCAGTTAGTAAACTCCAGATAAATAATGATCCGATTATTCCGTAGAAGTACCTATTATTTCCACAAACCATTTTGGCAACTCAGGTAATCTATTTATCTGTTTTTCAATCTCTTCCATTGCTTTTGAACTTAATTTTAACCCTGTTTCATACACTTTTTCTACTAATGTTACTACTGGTTTGTTTCCTTTAAATGTTAAACTTTGTGCAAATTTCAGCCCTGTTTCTACCCTATCTAATAAACTTCCACTCCATTGTTGCTCTAACCAACGAAAAGTTCTTTCCGCTGAATTATATTTACTGTGATATGGTGGATAATATGCTAATTGTATCTTTAACCCACTTTGATGTGCAAAATCCACGATTCTTTTCATAAATTAAGTCCGACGTGAATGATTTTCTGGTCTATTGTCTTGATTGATCACTAACTTTTTGATGTGGGTCAAACCCCCTTTTACTTTTGACCACCACATTTCCAACAAATCGACAATACAGTCCGCCGTTAATTTACTAGAGACAAAAAATAAGTTTAATTCATTTAACTGAGGCACAAATATACCATAAGGGGTAATTTTACCCTCTGGATTAAAGTCATGATCTTCTGCTATGGTGGTGAGTCGGGTTTTTCCACCACGGTCGAATTCTCCTACACTGATTGCTACCTTGGCATCCATTAGACCTCTTGCAAAAATCAAAAATCTTCCGTTAGGTGAGGAGTCTCCGAGCCAGTAGTCAGTAGTCAGGAGAATTAAGAATGATCATTAATCAATTAAATGCTCTATTTAGGTATTTTATGCAATTTTATGCCTTTTTTTCTCATTTTTGAATTCTCAAAAATTAATTATGCAAGAACTCTATTGATATTCTCAGTGTATTTGGCTCGTCATCGGCGGTCTGATTGACTTTTTTATTTGTTCAAAGATGGCTGAGGTTTCAGGAATTTTTTTTCGGTTTTTTCTTCTGTACTCGTTTGAGCCTAGAACCCATTTCATTTAAACGAATACGAAGAGTCTCCTTGCTTGATAATTCTTCTGAATTGTACCCTTTTTCTTCGATCAGTAGAGAGCGTATTTTTGTGACACTGATTCTGCTGTATAGCTTTGTACTCTGAAAATCAGGAGCTGTTTGACAATAAGGCTCAAGGAGAGAATGTATATCTGAGAGTAAATTTGGTAACTTCTTTTCTCTGGGTACACGACCTCTAAGTTAAAAACCATCGGCAATAGATAAACCATGAGTTAATCCCATCATCCCTTTGCGAATAGTTCGACGATTCCATCCCAACTCTTTTTCGGCAAAAGTATAACCACCTCGCCCCCACTGTTGAACTAATTGTGCCATAAATTGTCTTTGATCGCACCCTCTTAATTTTTCGGACGTCTGACGGTAAAGCAACTTTAAGTCGGCATTAACTTCAATGGGAACTTTTTTTGCCATTTAATTTTTGTTTTCCTGATTAGATTTCTATCTGATTATCTTAGATTTTGGATCATTTTTTCTGGGGAGTACTCTTAGCCAAACGAAATGCTCTTCCCACTTTTGTTGGCGAGGATTGAAAATAGGAACAATCTCCTGAGTATCTGGATCAATGCCAGCTACAAAGTTGTATCGCCTCTCATTGCAACGACGACAGGCAAGTGGGAGATTATTAAGTTCATCAGAACCACCCAAAGATTTTGGAATGACATGATCAACGGTAAATCGATTAGCACTCAGTCGCTCCGGTGAATGACAATACTCACAGATGTATTTAGCCCGTTCTCGAATTGCTTGCTTAAGTTCATCACTGATTGACATTTTGAGCAGCAAGCATCGCATTAATATGGGTAAAAATTCGATCTAACTCCCCAATTGCATCTAACTCAGCAATTTCATCAGGAGTAATTTGAGCAGTTTTTTCTTTTCCAACAAGCTTTCCATTCGCAGTTGAAGGGATTCACTAAATTTGAATAAGCTCCAGTTACCCAGGTTTTCAAGCTGGATTTCATGAATTAGAGAAGATGGCTTGTTAAGAGTTGTAACCACTTGACCTCTATTGTGCTTTCTATAAAGAGAATAATCCTCGTGACTGATATATAGTAAGCTAAACGGCTTTTACTTCGGATCACCGATATAGACTCCAAAAGGGTTATAGCTATTGGATCATGCAGGTTAAGCGCCGTTTAGCTTATAACGCTCTCCAAAGAAGTTTTCCCTATATCACGCCCAAAAGCGTGTTAGCCAGATTAGCATATTGCCAAAAACCTTGTTTAACTAAATTCCTGACAATTAGGCTCATTCTAGCGATGATTCCTCTGTCTGACCGCACCCCTTGACAAAAACTTACAATTATTCGACCTTTAGCGATCGCCCTCGGGGGATAGTTGTTTTTTGTTACAGCAGTGTGGAGCAGCCTAACTGATGGTTATATTTCTAGATTATCGCCCGCAGGAAACCAATCTCCATCGAGAATTTGTTCAAGGGAACCAATGGGAATAGCGGGGAAAGTATCGAGGGGTAATTGAGTTCTAACTTGAGCCTCTTTTCTGGCAAATTGATAGCATTCCTCAAAGATTTCGAGAATATAGGGTTTGAGACTAGGGCTATCTTTAATTTCTTTGATTATTTGTCGGCGAAAGTTGATAATTTCTCCTTGCCAATAACCCTCATTTCTTGCTCTTTCTCCTGTCCAGTAAGTTAGTTTCAGCAAATGTACCAGCAATTGAATCAAAAAATTTTCGATTTTGCGTTTTTCACTCCTTCCCATACTTGCTAACTCCTCCAGTAAATTCTCTAAATCTACCCGCTCAAACTGTCTGGCTTGCAGTTGATTAATAGTAGTTCTAATCCAGAGATAAAAGTCTTGTTCGTACAGAGTTTTATTGTCCATAATTGACCTCTAGATATTACTCATGGTTATTACTGGGAAACCAATCTTCATCGAGAATTTGTTCAAGGGAACCAAGGGGAATAGCGGGGAAAGTATCGAGGGGTAATTGAGAGCGAACGCTGGCATTTTTTCGGGCTGAAAGATAACATTCATCGAAAATTTCCAAAAGATAGGGTTTGAGACTAGGACTATCTTTAAGTTCATCTAATATATCGAGACGAAAAGTTCTAATTTCTCCCTTCCAGTGACCTTCGTTTCTCTCTCTTTCTGCTTGCCAATATTTGAGTTTAAGTAAATGTTCTAATAATCGGGTTAACAGACTTTTGATTGTGCGTTTTTCGCTCCTTCCCATACTTGCTAATTCCTCCAGTAAATTCTCTAAATCTACCCGCTCAAACTGTCTGGCTTGCAGTTGATTAATAGTAGTTCTAATCCAGAGATAAAAGTCTTGTTCATACAAAGTTTTATTGTCCATAAATACTTCCTTCAACTTAATAAAATGGGGATAATTATAGAATTTAACTATATAAACTAGCCACATATTCACCGTAGCCATTGTAGGGCATAGTTTCGATAATTTCCCAAGATAAATCACTGCTACTGCCGATAAATTTCTCCGTTGCTTGCGACCAACGGGGATGGGGTTTACTGGGGTTTACATTAGCCTCAAAATCGTATTCGTGAGCGTCAATTGTGTTCCAATAGGTGGCTGGTTGTTTGGCGGTAAATTCAATTTTTACTATCGATTTTGCTCCTTTAAAACCGTATTTCCAAGGGATAACCATTCGCAAGGGTGCGCCCTGTTGTTTGGGTAAATCATGCCCGAAAATTCCCACGGCAAATAAAGCTAATTCATTGGCCATTTCTTCAATTCTTAAACCTTCTGTATAGGGCCAAGGTAAGGCTCCTAAATGTAATCCTGGCCCTTTGGTAATTTCGGGATCATAAAAGGAGGTAAAACGGACGAATTTTGCTTCGGGTTTTGGTTCCACTGCCGCAATTAAAGCACTCATGGGAAACCCCAACCAAGGTAAGACCATTGACCAAGCTTCCACACAACGAAAACGATAGATTCTTTCTTCGAGAGGAAAGGTTTTTTTAATAGTATCTATATCGTAGGTTTGGGGATTTTTTACCAATCCTCCCACTTCTACTGTCCAGGGATTCGTGGGTAATTTCTGCGCTTTTAACCAGATATTTTTCCCCCCTCCGAACTCATAAAAATTGTTATATTTCCCAGCTACAGTTTCGGCAACTATAGGGCGATTTACCGTTAAAAACTGCGGATTCTTGCTGAACCCTGCAATTTTAGGTAATTGCAAACTTTTTTCTAAAGCTTCCGAGGAGGAGGATTTACCACAAGCAGTTAATAATAGGGAACTCCCCGCAATTCCTGTCCCGATTAACCCCTGTAAAAAGCGACGACGGTTAAAATAAACACTTTCAGAAGTGACTTCATTTTCGGAAATTTGCCAGGATTTAGCTAAACGAATTAAGACCATAATTATCCCCAATTTTATTGACAAAAAAGCAGAGTTATGATATGGGATACCACAACTCTGATTGTACAATAGTTTGTCAGTTTTTTTTAAGAAATTTCGGCGAGCATCGGGTCCGTCACCAGAGGTTTCCGTCGTCCTTTTAAGACCATGGGAACTCCTCGCGAGGGAGCAAGGGTGACACCGCGGCGACTGGGTTTTTCGGGGGTATTATTAACTAGAGTTAACTGATAATTAGCCAAAATTGTGGCGATAGCGATTTTCATCTCGTAGATAGCTAAAACTTCCCCGATACAACGACGCGCTCCACCACCAAAAGGCATATATTCGTAGGGGGTGAATTGTTTTTCTAAAAAGCGTTCTGGTTTAAAAGTATGGGAATCGGGGAAAGTTTGCTCGCGGTGGTGAGCTAGATAAATACAACCCATAATAATTGTCCCTTTTTCTAAAGGATAACCATCTAGTTCTACCGGTTCTTCCACTGCTCGCGGAAAAGTTAACATTGCCACGGGATGAATGCGTAAAGTTTCCGAACAAACTGCCGCAAGATAGGGTAATCGAGTTATATCAATGGGGTTAGGATTATCTCCTAAAGTGGCTATTTCTTGGAGAATTTTTGCTTTAATTTCTGGGTAGCGATGAGTCCAGTAGAGCGCCCAGGACATAGCGGTGGCAGTGGTTTCATGACCTGCGAATAATAAGGTCATTAATTCATCGCGCAATTCCTTATCGCTCATCGGGTTGCCTTCTTCATCCCGGGACGACATCAGTAGTGATAAAATATCGGTACGATTGGGGTTAGGATTAGCTTTTCTTTCGGCAATTTCTGTATAGATAATATCATCAATTTTTTCTTGGAAACGCTGGTATTTTCCCCAGGGACTCCAGGCACCAAAATCAGCACGCAAAATTGGGAAAAATAGCAAAGAAGCCATCACCGGAGAGTTAAAAATATCGAGCATTTCAGCCAGAATTTTTTTCAGGGTTTGATAACGTTCCCCTTGACTAATGCCAAAAACTGCCTCCATAATTACTTGTAAAGCGATTGCTGTGGTCGCTGAACGGGCCTTAAAAGGTTGATTTTCGGGCAATTCTGCCATTACTCTTCGGGTAATATCGCGGATTAAATCGCCGTAGAAACGCATTCTTTCCCCGTGAAAAGGTGGCAATAAAAGCTGACGGCGTTTTTTGTGGATGTCTCCGTCTAACATGACGACGGAATAATCACCAATAATCGGGGCAATAATCCGATTGGCTTCCCCCGGTGCCGAAAATTTTTTACGGTCATTAGTTAAAACCTGTTGTAGGGCTGCAGGACTACTGACAAAGATAAAATTATCTACAGTTAAACCCACTTTTGTGCTAAAAATATCGCCATGCTTGCGGGCGGCATTTTCCATAAAAGCTACAGGATTAATGATCCATTGTGCCATTTGCAGGAAGGTAGGCGCTTTGACCTTGGGGATGATTTTCATAGATTGATTACTATATCCAATGCTAATTATTTCTAATTGTGACATTTTTTTCCCAGAGACGGCAAGGTGTAATATCAAGTAAGGAGCAAAAATTACCGGGCTGTTGCTCGTCCTATCTTCTCCCAGAGAGGGGGATTTTCTGGGAATTTTCAGGATTGGCTTTCTGGTCTAAACAATGATAACTAGGGTAGAATGGCCCCCAGTTCTATTTAATTCGCTTTTATAGTTTAATCTCTCTTTTATTCTCTTTTTAGGGACTTGTGATGATTATTTCCCAGTCCAGCAACTGGAAAAAGCTGGTTATTTGCCGTTATTTGCCGCTGCTAATCGCCTTTAGCGGCACTTTTCTCCTGACTACTCCCCCCGCTTTTGCCCTCGAATCCAGTGCCTCCACCGGTTTTAATCCTCAAACTATTCTTTTCAATGCCTTAACTTGGGTGGATAGTTTGGGGTCTGTGGGAGCGATCGCGTTTATAATTATCTATATTCTAGCTACTGTGGCCTTTTTTCCCGGTTCAATCCTGACTTTCGGGGCTGGTGTGGTTTTTGGCCTAGTTTTAGGCTCTTTTTACGTCTTTATCGGGGCAACTATCGGCTCCGCTGCCGCTTTTCTGGTGGGACGTTATTTGGCTAGGGGTTGGGTGGCGGAAAAAATTCAAGGTAATAATAAATTTCAAGCTATCGATGAAGCTGTGGGGAAAGAAGGCCTAAAAATAGTGCTTTTAACCCGGTTATCTCCCATATTTCCTTTTAATCTGCTCAATTATGCCTATGGTGTCACCGGGGTTTCCCTGAAAGACTATCTACTAGGTTCCGCAGGCATGATTCCGGGGACGATAATGTATGTCTATATTGGCTCTTTAGCGGGCAGTCTTGCCACTATCGGCACCTCGACACCAGCTACTAACCTAGCTTTACAATGGACTATTCGCCTGAGCGGTTTTATCGCTACCGTTGCTCTCACCCTCTACGTCACAAAAATTGCCCGTCAGGCCCTGGCATCAGTTATCAGTGAATAGTAATCATTTATCAGTCAGGGGTTGGGGAAG
The DNA here is from genome assembly GCA_007096045.1 of Microcystis novacekii Mn_MB_F_20050700_S1. GTDB lineage: Bacteria > Cyanobacteriota > Cyanobacteriia > Cyanobacteriales > Microcystaceae > Microcystis > Microcystis novacekii. The sequence goes on from SFAU01000025.1 coordinate 27,918, forward strand.
TGGGGGAATGGGGAAGTGGGGGAATGGGGAAGTGGGGGAATGGGGAAGTGGGGAAGTGGGGAAATTGAACTAAAACCCCAAAACCTAAAACCTATCTCCCGACTCCCGACTCCTGACTCCTATCTCCTGACTCCCCAAAACGAAAACTTCGTATCTCACCATTAAGATAACTACTTTATTATGTTTCAAAATAGCTCCAGTGAAGTTAATATTCTCCCCATGGACGAACATAATCAAAAATTAGTTAATTATCTTCATCCTGCCGATTGGCTCAATCCACAACCCCAAGATTGTTATGATTTAGTCGTCATTGGTGCGGGTACTGCGGGTTTAGTCGTAGCGGCTGGTGCGGCCGGTTTAAACATAGGTTTAAAAGTGGCTTTAGTGGAAAAACATCTCATGGGGGGAGATTGCCTCAATTTCGGTTGTGTTCCTTCTAAATGTCTAATTCGTTCCTCTAGAATTATCGGGGAAATTGAGAAAGCCAAAAAATTAGGAATCGATATTGGGGATACTAGGGTAGATTTCGCCAGAGTAATGACCAGAATGCGGCAAATTCGCGCCGATATTAGCCCTCATGATTCGGTGCAACGTTTCCAAAAACTAGGTATCGATGTCTTCTTGGGTAGCGCTCGTTTTTTGGGACAAAATGCCGTGGCAGTGGCAGGAAAAACCCTCGCTTATAAAAAAGCCGTCATTGCCACTGGTGCTGGGGCCTTTCATCCCCATATCCCCGGACTAAAAGAGGCGGGATTTTATACCAATGAAACAATTTTTTCCCTCACAGAATTGCCTCCTCGATTAGCTGTTATCGGTGGCGGGCCGCTTGGTTGTGAATTAGCCCAAGCTTTTCAACGGTTAGGCGCACAGGTGATTTTATTTCATCATCATTCCCATCTTTTGAATAAAGAAGACCAAGAAGCGACCGAAATTATTGAGAATACTTTGCTGCGGGAAGGAATGCAATTGATTCTCTCCTGCCAAATTGAACGGGTGACAAAAAATGAGCGGGGTAAAACCATTGAATATACTAGCAACAACCAAGGAGCAACTATCACCGTCGATGAGATTTTAGTCGGTGCTGGCCGGGAGCCTAATGTGTCAGGATTAAATTTAGAAGCGGTGGCCGTGGAATACGATACTCGTCGGGGAGTCAAAGTTAATGATTATCTGCAAACTACTAACCCGAAAATTTATGCGGCCGGTGATATCTGTATGGATTGGAAATTTACCCATGCCGCCGATGCAGCCGCCCGTATTGTGATTAAAAATACCCTTTTTTCTCCCTTCGGTTTCGGACGCAATAAGCTCAGTAATTTAGTTATGCCTTGGGTCACTTATACTGACCCAGAAATCGCCCGGGTGGGTATGGATGAAACCCAAGCACAGACCCAGGGATTGACCACTAATACTATTACAATTCCTTTGAGTATAGTCGATCGAGCTATCACTGATGGCGAAACAGCAGGTTTTTTAAAAATTATTCACAAACAAGGTTCCGACCAAATTTTAGGAGCCACTATCGTCGCCTCCCACGCCGGTGAGATGATTTCCCAAATTACCACCGCTATGGTTGCTAAAATCGGACTGAGTAAACTCTCTAACGTTATTCATCCCTATCCCACCCAAGCGGAAGCGATTAAAAAGGCCGCCGATGCCTATCGTCGAACTCTCTTGACTCCTAATAGTCAAAAATTCTTGGAATTGTTGACTAAATTATCGGGTTAAAATCAGTTATCAGTTATCAGTTATCAGTTCACAAGGGACGAATCTAAAACCTTTGACTCTTGCCTTCAGAAGCGGATTACTGTTTACTGTTTACTATCCACTGAAAAAAACTTCCATCAACAGTGTCTCACTGTTTACTGTTCACTGTTTACTGTTTACTGAAAATACTCCCCAACTCCCACTCTCCAATAACTACTGGCAGCCAGAAATACGTTGGATACATATCATACTTTGTACTTTTTGTCAAAAAAACTTTTTTTTTGTAATAAAACTACACAAAAAAAAGATCATCGTTGTGGGTGAAATTGACTCATTTACCCGTCTTAATTAGGCTCACCTTGTAGATGTGACAAAGGTTTCAACCATTGCTGCCCAAAAAAGCACACAATAACCCACTATGAAATTCTATCAAATCGCTGTTACCATTGGAACATCGTTGTTAAATAAAAATCTTTCTCAATTAATTCTTAAGAATTTGTAAATATTGCGGAATGTTAATTTAAATATTCTCAAGTTTGTGGAGTTAATAGATAATTTTTACTTATCTTTGACCAAAAATAGAACTCCTGCAAAAATCCAACATCTACCATTGGGTTAGAAGTCAGTTATCAGTTATCAGTTATCAGTTATCAGTTATCAGTTATCAGTTATCAGTTATCAGTTATCAGTTCACTGAGAAAATTCCCTACACCCCACACCCTACACCCCACACCCTACACCCCACACCCCAATTCTTATGAGAGATTCCCGATCGAGTCGTCTAAGAGTACAACAACACTGCCTCAATCAAGTTAAATTAGCCGTGAGAAAACAGGGCTTTGGCAGTCAGAGATCCTTAGCGAAAGAAGCTGAATTTAGTCTGGCTACTGTCAGCAACTTCCTGACCGGTAAACCGTTAGAACAAGCCACTTTTGAACAAATTTGTCGTCGATTATGCCTCGACTGGCAAGAAATCGCCGCCCTGAATTTTGAGCTAAAAACACCCCCTCAAGACAAAATTCCGGTTAATTCGGCAGCCAAGAGCGAAAAATTGGACACATTACCCCCCTATCCTAATGGAGCAGTTCCCCTTGGTTCTCCATTTTATTTAGAACGTCTTCCCCTCGAAGAACAGATCAGGCAGGAAATCAAGAAACCGGGGGCTTTAGTGCGGATAAAAGCCCCGAAAGAAATGGGCAAAACATCCCTACTTTTGAGAATGCTCGATTTTGCCAAACAGCAAGGCTACCGCACGGTGAGTTTGAACCTAGAACAGGTGGACCAGGCCATTTTGGCTGATTTAAACCAATTTTTGCGCTGGTTGTGTGCCAATGCCGCCCGTCAACTACAGTTAAAACCACAATTAGATGAGTATTGGGATGAGGATTTAGGCAGCAAGATTAGCTGTACGGTTTACATTCAAGACTATCTCCTGGAATCGATTACTGCCCCCATTGTCCTGGCTCTCGATGAACTTAATCAGATTTTTGAACATCCCCAAGTAGCCAAGGATTTTTTTCCGCTGCTGCGTTCTTGGTACGAGGAAGCCAAAACCCTACCTATCTGGCAAAAACTCCGTCTTATCGTCGTCCATTCCACAGAAATTTATGTCCCCCTGCAACTCAATCAATCCCCCTTTAACGTCGGATTCCCCGCACAGCTAAGTCATTTTAGTCTTGAGGAGGTATTGCAATTAGCCCAACGTTATCAACTCACCTGGGAAAATCAGGAAAAAGTCCAACAACTGATGGAGCTAGTAGGAGGACATCCAGCTTTGGTACAAACTGCCCTCTACTATCTCAGTCGGGAGGAAATAACTATGACGCAAATACTAACCAGTGCCACCTCCGTCACGGTGATTTATGCCCATCACCTCCGACGCCATTGGGCGGTATTAGAACAACAGCCTGAACTAGCGAAAGCTCTTGATCGGGTGATGAGCGCGGTGGAACCAGTACAATTAGACCCAATTATCGCTTACAAACTCAGCAGTATGGGGCTACTCAAACAATCGGGAGATAAAGTAGTACCCGGCTATGAATTGTATCGACGCTATTTTTTAGAGGTGAAATCCTCTATCAGTTATCAGTAAACAGTAATCAGTTATCAGTGAGGGTGTGGGAAGTGGGGAGAACAAAGCTGCCTTTTGCATGAGTGCCTTTTGAACCTAGTAAATCAATTTTGTACGACTACTTATGAATATGTCAATCAAAGATACTGTCCAAAATACTGTCAACGTTGGTAATTTTAGTCGCTCGCAACTCGGTCGGCCGGATGAGAACAATTTATATCAGGCAGTCGCCACAATTACCGAGGGACATTGGCCGGAAAATCTGTCGGGATACGTTTTTATCGTCTGTCCTTTTCATAGAAAAAATGACCGTCATTTGTTCTCTGGCGAAGGTGTAATTATTAAATGGGACTTGCAAGGGAAAAATAATCAAGTTAACATTTACAGTAAAAAACTAAAAACTTGGGATAGTTTCTGGCGAAAAGTTTTACCGATATTTAATATTAGTCAAGCCACTTTTCCCGCCGTGGTCAGCATTTTAGGTTCTTCGGAAATAGCGAATACTGCTATGGTTAAACTAGAAAAAGTTTCCGAAGATAAACAAATAGAAGAAACCAGATTAATTCTCACTGCCGATGCGGGACGTTACTGGGAAGTGGACCCCGTTTCCCTTGAAACTATCACCCCGATTGGTTATTTTGACCAACATATTGTTTCTGTACCTTTATCATTTTTCCCAGTCCTAGAAAATACCGCTCACCCTTTCTACGACAAAAAAACCAAAGAATTTATCACCTGTGAATTAAAGCTGAAACTTGTATCGGGAGGTATGTTAAAAGATTTGGATTCCTCGGTGTATATTGTTCTTTGGGATCAACAAAAAAAACTTAAACCCTGGAAACTACAGGGAACTACCCTCGATGGTAGCCCCCATTCGGTCATCGTCACCGAAGATTATATCATGATTCCCGATATGCCCTTTCAGATGGGAGTAGCCAAACTATTAGGTATCAGAATCAGGCCCGAAGAAACCTATCCGAAAACTCAAATTTATCTGGTTAAACGTCAAGACCTCAAGGAAGAAGAAACCAATGTTCCCTCGCGATTAATTACCTTCAATGGCGATAGTTATCACTTCCTTTGTAATTACCATAGTATCAACGGTCAAATTCAGCTTGTGGCCATCCAACACGCCACTATTAGTTTAACCGAAGCGATCGAAAAAGACGATATCCAACATTTTACCGGTCAGAGTTATCCCCCCGAATACCACGGCATCCCCTGGATGTTTTCCTTTGATGTCGGAGTGCTACGCAAAGTGGTTATCGAAGATGCCAGGGTGATGAGCGAACAAGCTTTCATCCATCCGGGTTGGTTCTGTACCAGTCTCTACACCGCTGACCCCCGGGAATCGGAACAGGGATACAGTGCCGTTTATCAAATCTATCTCGGTTATGTGCGCGAATTAATTTGTCGTCGTCAGTATATGGATTGTCGCGACCAAAGTAATCGCATCCTTAGCGATGCGGAACTTCCCTGTCATGACTTGCCCTCGGTATTAGCCAAGGTTCCCCTCGATAAGGATTGGAATCAGTTAACTGAACAGATTAGACAAGAAAAAAATGCCACTGATACTCATGTATCACATTTAGGTCGGGAACTACTGGATTTTTATGTTTGTCCCGATGGCTATATTTTAGATAGCATTCAGTTTATTCCCCAAGAACAGGGCTATCTATTGACGACGGTTTTAACCCCGACCAGAGTATTAGAAGCTTGGTTATTTAACCCTGACAATCTCAAGGACGGACCGATTGCTAAACTGAGCTTACCTGAAGATGTTCACTTTGGTTTGACCTTGCATTCCGAGTATTTCGAGCAGGTGGTCTCTTCTCCCCGTCCTTCCGTCTCACAGGTAAATCGAGTTCTGTCAGCCTTGCGGAGTCTGGTCTTGGTTCCCGTAGAATTTTTCTTGGGGAGACCAGCAGCCGTTTACAATCGCCGAGTAAAAAAATGATTGTTCTCAAAGGATACGACATTCTTGCCCAAATCTACGAAAGCGTTAACTCGGAAGTCCATCGGGCGGTTCGCATCGTCGATAATCAACCGGTTATGCTCAAAATCCTCAAGCAAGAATATCCCACCACCCAACAACTAACCCACTACAAACAGGAGTATAAAACCATCTGCGGTCTGAACTTCGAGGGGGCGATTAAAGCCTATGGTTTAGAAACCTACCGCAGAACTCCCGTGATTATTTTGGAAGATTTCGGGGGCATATCCTTAAAAAAATGGCTAGAGGGCAAACCCCTGTCTTTAAGGGACTTTTTAAGTCTTGCACCCCGAATAGTGGCTAATTTAGAGAAAATTCACAACGCTAAGGTTATTCACAAAGATATTAATCCTGCCAATATAGTTCTTAACCCCGAAACCGGACAGATTAAAATCATCGATTTTGGCATTGCCAGCGTCCTGCAGCGGGAAAATCCGGGGCTAAAAAATCCCAACGTCCTCGAGGGGACTTTAGCCTATATTTCTCCCGAACAAACCGGACGGATGAATCGCAGTCTCGATTACCGTACAGATTTTTATTCCTTGGGCGTTAGCTTCTACGAACTTCTCACCGGACAATTACCTTTTCGGGCTAACGATGCTTTGGAATTAGTTCACTGTCATCTAGCTAAACAACCTTTGGAGATTAATAGTCTCGTCAGGGAGAAAATTCCCCCAGTGGTGGAGGCAATCATCAGGAAACTGATGGCTAAAACCCCCGAGGAACGATACCAAAGTGCCTACGGTATTCGGGCAGATTTAGAAGAATGTTTAAGACAACTGGAAACAACGGGTAAAATTGAAGATTTTGTCATCGCTAGGCAAGATCTAGCCAATCAGTTCCAAATTCCCCAAAAACTCTACGGTAGGGAGACAGAAATCGCCACTCTCCTCACTGCTTTTCAACGGGTAGCCACGGTGGCTAAAAACTCCTCTCACACCGAACTGATGCTAGTTACGGGTTATTCTGGCATGGGTAAAACCACCTTGGTTAGGGAAATTTATCAGCCAATTACTGAAAAACGCGGCTTTTTTATCTCCGGTAAATTTGACCAATTTCAGCGCGATATCCCCTATGCTGCCGTGATTAGCGCTTTGACTCATCTGGTTAAGCAACTTTTGGGGGAAAGTCAGCCACAACTGCAACTATGGCGACAAAAACTCCTAAAATCTTTGGGGGCGAATGCACGGGTTATTATTGATGTGATTCCCGAATTAGAATTAATTATCGGTCTACAACCAGAGGTGTTACAATTAGGAGCGATCGCTACTCAAAATCGCTTTAATTTAGTCTTTAAAAATTTTATTCGGGTCTTTTGTTCCCCAGAACATCCCCTGGTCATCTTTCTCGATGATTTACAATGGGCAGACTTGGCTAGTCTCCAGTTGATAGAATTAATTATGCTCGATGGCGATATGGACTATTTGTTTTTAATTGGCTCCTATCGCAGTAATGAAATTAATTCCACCCACCCCCTAACCGCTACCCTCGATAAATTAGAGCAGGGGGGCATAATTATCAATCAAGTTATTTTAAGACCTCTGGGTCCTGCACAGGTCAATCAGTTAATTGCCGACACCTTAAATCATTCACCAGAATATGTGCAATCTTTGTCCGCTTTAGTCTGGCAAAAAACCCACGGTAATCCTTTTTTTGTCAATGAATTTCTCAAAACTATCTACTGGGAAAATTTGCTATTTTTCCAACCAGGGGAGCAAACAACCACTAAAACCGATAATAATAGGGGCTATTGGCAATGGCATCTGGGCCAAATTCAAAGGATTGGTAGTACCGATAATCTGATTCAATTTATGATGGGTAAAATGCAAAAATTACCTCTGGAAACCCAGGAAATTTTAAGTTTAGCATCTTGTCTTGGCTCAGAATTTAATTTAAATACTCTAGCAGTAATCTCTGAAAAATCACCTCCAGAACTTTTACCAATTTTAACTTCTAGTAGCGAAGCTGGTTTAATTATTCCCCTCTCAGAATTAGATGAACAATTACTGATTCAAGAATATAAATTTGCTCATGATCGTATTCAACAAGGAGCTTACGCTCTCATCGAAGACAGCCAAAAAGCCGTAATTCACCTAAAAATTGGTCGCCTACTTTGGCAGCATACTTCTGTCAACGAATTATCGGAAAAGATTTTTAAAATAGTCGATCATCTCAATCTTGGTTATCAACTAATTAGCGACAAAAAAGAACGAGAGTCAGTGGCTAACTTGAATTTACTAGCAGCCCAAAAAGCAAAAGCAGCTAATGCCCAAACTGGAGCCTTAAAATATATTAAAATTGCTCAAAAACTTCTCGAAAAATCAAGCTGGGAAAATAACTATCAACTGACTTTAAATATTTATTCTGAAGCCACAGAAATCGCCTATTTAAGTGGGGATTTTGAGCAGATGCAGTGCTGGGCTAATCTCGTATTAAAACAGGCAAAAACCACCCTAGATAAAGTAAAAGTTTATGAAGTCATCATCGAAGCTTATCACGCCCAAAATCAAGAACTAAAAGCGGTACAAATTGGCTTATCTGTTCTAAAAAGCTTAGATTTCGAGATTCCTGAATCCTTACAATCATCAGATATCCAGGAAGAACTCACTAAAACTCGGCAAAAATTAGCGGGTAAAAATATCGAAGATTTAACTAATTTACCGCCGATAAATGAAGAAGAAAAATTAGCAACAATGAAGATAGCGGCTGCCATATTTTCTCCTGTTTTTATTGCCGCCCCGCATCTCTTACCTGTCCTAGTATCAAAACAGGTTAACTTATCAATTCAGTACGGCAATAGTTATCTAGCGGCTTTTACTTATGTTAATTATGGCTTAATTCTTTGTGGTCTTTTAGAAGATTGGGAAACGGGTTATCAATTTGGAAAATTGGCTTTAAACATTGCCGATAAATTTCATGCCAAAGCCCTAATGCCGAAAATAATTGCCGTCTTTTCCACCACTATTAGTATCTGGAAAGAACCGATTAAAAATTCCCTGTCCTTGTTAAAATCTTCCTATCAAACTGGTTTAGAAATGGGGGATCTCTACTACGGAACAATCTGCGCCTATCTTTACTGTTTTCATTCCGCCTTTATCGGACAGGAATTAACAGAATTAGCCCAAGAAATAGCTAATTATGATCTGGCTTTTGTTAAGCTCAAACAAGAAAACCCTCGCAACTATCTAAAAATCTACGGACAAACAGTTTTAAATCTGCTGGGGCGCTCGGACAATCCCAGTCGTTTAGAGGGACAATACTATCAAGAAACTCTTATGTTACCGTACCATCTAGAGGCTAATGATCTCTATGGTCTCTGTGCTTTATTTGTTAATAAATTATACCTTTGTTATCTATTCGGACAGTACGAACAAGCCATTGAAAATGCTAACCAAGCCCAAAATTATCTAGGGGGAGCTACCGCTACTTTATTGATTTCTCTGCATAATTTCTATGATTCCCTCGCCCATTTAGCTATTTATAATCATCTGGATAATGACCAAAAACAGCAGGTATTAGAACGGGTGAAGAATAATCAGAAAAAGCAACAGGAATGGGCTAATCAAGCACCCCAGAACTATCTCCATAAATTTTATTTAGTGGAAGCGGAAAAGGAGCGAGTGCAGCAATCCTATCTAGAAGCCATAGAAAACTACGATTTAGCCATTGCTAAAGCCAAGGAAAATGAAGACATTAATGAAGAAGCACTAGCTAACGAACTAGCGGCGAAATTCTATCTCGATTGGGGTAAAGTAAAAATTGCCAAAACCTACATCAATGAAGCTGCTTATCTCTATTCTCTTTGGGGAGCAACCGCTAAAGTCAAAGATATAGAAAGCCGCTATTCTCAGTTAATGGTCAATAATTATGGTTCCAATTCCCTGACCGAAACCACGAGAACTACCACCAGAAAAAATTCAGTTAGTCATGCGGGAGAACTGTTAGATTTAGCCACGATTATGAAGGCATCCCAAGCCATTTCTAGCGAGATAGTTTTAGATAAGTTACTCGCCACCCTGATGAAAATTCTCATCGAAAATGCTGGGGCGCAGCTGGGCTATCTTATCCTAGAAAGCGGCGGACAATTATCGATTGAAGCCTCCGGTTCAGTGCAGGAAGATAGGGTGACAGTCTTTAAATCTAATGCCATCGAAGAACATCTTCCCGTCTCAATTATTAACTATGTAGCCCGGAGCGGTCAAACCGTTCTTAATAACGATGCCGCCCATCAGGGCAATTTTAGCAACGACCCCTATATTAAAACCCATCAAACCAAATCGCTGCTCTGTTCGCCCCTCCTCGACCAAGGACAACTGCGGGGAATTGTCTATCTAGAAAATAATCTCACCGTCGGGGCTTTTACCCAAGAAAGATTGGAAGTGCTGCAACTGCTCTCCAGCCAAGCGGCGATCGCAATTACTAACGCCAAACTCTACACCGAAATCAAAGCTAAACAGAGACAACTAGCGCAATTTTTAGAAGCCATGCCAGTGGGGGTATTTGTCCTTGATGCCGACAGTCACCCCTATTATGCCAATCAAACGGCCCAAGAGATTTTAGGAAAAGGGATAGTTAATATCACCACGGCTAATCAGTTGGGGGAAACCTATCAGTTATATCAAGCTGGAACTGATCGATTGTATCCCACCGAAGACCAGCCGATTGTCAGGGCTTTAAGGGGGGAAAAAAACACGATGGATGACCTAGAAATTCACCAAGGAGAGAAGGTTATTCCCCTAGAAGTGTATGCCACGCCCGTTTTTGACGAAAAAGGAGAAATTATCTATGCAATCACCGCTTTTACCGATATTAGCGAACGAAAACAGGCGGAAGCGGAACGGATTCGCTTTACTGAAGAATTAGCTGAGTATAGCCGCACTCTCGAACAAAAAGTGCAGGAGCGCACCCTAGAACTCAGCCAAACCCTAGAAATTCTCAAGGCCACCCAAGCAGAATTACTGTTTGAAAATGAACTGCTCAGAAGTACCGAACAATCTAGCACCTTTGACTATCAAGTGGGGGGCAGTTTGCCCATGGATGCCCCTACCTACGTTGTCCGCGCCGCCGACCGTTATCTCTATAAAGCCCTCAAACGCGGCGATTTTTGCTATGTTCTCAATCCCCGTCAAATGGGTAAGTCTAGTTTAATGGTACGCATGATCGATCACCTCCAACACGAGGGCATCTGTTGCGCTCCTATTGATTTAACCCGCATCGGCAGCGAAAATGTCACTTCTGACCAATGGTACAAGGGGATAGCCTTCGAGTTAGGGCGACGTTTTGGCCTGCTCAAAAGGGTCAATCTGAAAGCTTGGTGGCAAGAACGGGAAGATGTCTCGGCAGTGCAGCGCTTGGGCGAATTTATTGAAGAGGTGTTATTGCTGGAAGTGGGGATCGTGGAAGGTTCTCCCCCGAAACCGATCGCAATTTTTATCGATGAAATCGATAGCGTTTTGGGCTTAAATTTTGCGGTTAATGACTTTTTTGCCCTGATTCGTTCCTGCTATAACCAGCGCGGTTTTAACCCCCTGTATCGACGTTTGACCTTCGCTTTCTTCGGTGTTGTCACCCCCTCCGATTTAATTACCGACCACCAAATCACTCCTTTTAATATCGGTCATTCGATTCAATTGGAGGGTTTTAAGGAACACGAAGCTCAACCTTTACTGCGGGGATTGGCCGAGAAAGTTAGTAACCCGCAAACTGTCTTAAAAGAAGTCTTTGCCTGGACAAACGGTCAACCTTTTCTGACACAAAAACTCTGTCAGTTAATTCGCACCGCTGCCGCACCGATTCCCCCCAATGGTGAGGCCTCCTGGATTGAGGACTTAGTACAGAAGAAGATCATTAGCAATTGGGAGTCTCAGGATGAACCGGAACATCTGCGGACTATTCGCGATCGGCTTCTCAACAGTCATCGCTCCCAGTTGCTCCTGAGACTCTATGAACGGATTTTAAGGGAAAAAGAGGTGATTTCCGAGGATAGCCCCCCAGAAAAAGAGTTACTTTTATCGGGGTTAGTGATCAAAGACCAGGGCCGGCTCCAGGTCCATAATCCCATCTATCAGGCAATCTTTAACCTCCATTGGCTGGGGTGCAGCTCAAATTTGTAGAAATATCCACTACAGAGCAATTATTGGGACTTAAACGCTCAATAAAGATCAAATCAAGTATAATCGCTACAGAGTTGGCACTTGTTGTTGAGAGATTAGCAATGAAACAGACAACCCCGTCCGCGGTACCTCTCTTGCTTTGACCGATGGTGTGGGCGTTTTGACAATTGCTTCAAGAGCGATCGCTCTGTCGCTGGTAGGGTCGAACGTTTGAGCATGGGGAACGCACCATCTTTAAGTTAGGGTTTGCTGAAAAAGTTTGTTGGTGGGGTTAGGAGTCAGGAGTTTCAGGCTTTGTTGTCCTCTTGTTTTTGTACCAGTTTGTGTACTCAAAGAAGGATAATGCCAGGTTTTTGAAGGTCTTAATCCTATTTTCGCAGCATGAACATCGGATTTTAGCAGGTCAAAAGCCTTATTTAAAACCCCCATTCCGCACTTCAAGTTGTAGTATTGCTAGTAGCATATAAAATAAAAATTAATCAAGTATTTATACTTAAGAAGTTGCCTAAAATGGCGCTCGCTAAGAGGAGAGT
>SFAU01000250.1 GCA_007096045.1 Microcystis novacekii Mn_MB_F_20050700_S1
AAACTGAAGGTGATTAAAAGGAGAGGCTATGGATTTAGAAACTTTAAAAACTTTAGTCTTAGATGTTTATTAAATTGGCATTTTGCTAGTTGATTTTACATGGTAAGTTCGGAAGAACCCAAATTACATGGGGACATTAAGAAAAGTTAACGGGTGTATCCATTGATGGATAAGGGTTTTCGGCTATTATGGTATATATGTATGGGGGAAGTTCAGAAATATAAAGTTTTAGCGACAAATCCCAACCCATTTAGGATGATAGCTTTCACAATTGTGCCAGCACTAATGGGAGCATCTCACCTTTGTAACTCCTAAATTAAGTTTTATGTCAAGCTATTTTGAAAGCCTTACCAGAAGCAAGTTTTAGGGACAAGTATAATTACTCACTTGCATAAGTGAGATGCTTGATTAACTAAATCTTCGATTCCTAATTCATCAACAACTACCGCAACTATCCCCAAGTGATCTAAGTTTTTCACCTCGATTTCTTGTTTAATTTTTTTCTCTAGCTATTGGCGGTTGAGTTCAATGATTATCTCATCTTTTTCGTCTTAGTTGTTTAAGTATTTATACTTAGTTAATTGTTTAACTTTTTCTGTTTTTTCCTTTGTGTTTTTCAACCTGCGGAATGTAGGTTTCAACGCGAATACGATCATCCCGACCGATCGAATCGAGTTAAAATCCCTATTAGCGGCTAATTTTCTGGTTTTTGCCGGCGAAATTGATAGAAATTATCCTGCGCTCCCCATACCTGCTGCCCAAGACTATCATAACCTCGATCGCTGGTATCCATGCCCTGGGAATGTAGAATAATTGTATTAGTTATTTTCACCGCACCTCTGGCATTAGTGGGACAGCCTTGGGGGGGAGTTTCTCCCCGATAACCCCCCGCTATCGGTTTTAAAAACACAGTACATACCGACTCGGCCAAATCTGATAAATCCAATCTTCTTTCTGTCAAGTCTTTGTTACAAAAATTAATAAAGTTAGCGGCATTATTTAACTTATAAGCTTTTGATTCCACAGTGGAATTATCAGCGCTAGGTTGAATGACTAAAATTCTTTGACGATAGGGTTGATTTAAGCGATCGATGATCGCCTGTTCTTGATAAAGATAAATACTATCCTGTTTGGGGTAAAAATTCACGGCACAGGTAGTCATTTGCACTTTAGCAATGCGCGGGTTAGTCTGCGCTTGTTCCCTGGTATCCATGACCCCAATTAAATGATTAGCCACTCCCTGCACTTGCGGGTTAAGGGGCAAAGATTGAGTGAGAAAAAACACCAGAGCGATCGAGGTTTTCAGCATGAGGGGAGGCTTGATTCCGGTTAGTCTCTAATTAGCTTAAACTAATAAGCAGCAAGAGCCAAAATTCCCCTGGCTCTCTTGTTCCTGGTGTGATCAGATTTTCTAATTATCAAAAGCTGCTAATAATCATAACCTAAAATTCTCAAAATTACTAAACCCATAACCTTGTCTTTTAATGAGTTTAATCTTATTACGCCGGATTCAGGCTCAGTCTGGTACATCTTCTAATACCATTTTTCTTTATTCGCGTCACAACGAATGCAGGCTTGGCAAGCATTCGAGCGTGGATGTCTGTCATGGATTTAGAAATTTGGTATAAGTGGAAAGGCTTATCCAATAAGGAGTTGTCTGTGCCAGATGGATAGGGGAACCGCCCTATTGATCTCTTCAGCTACACCATTCGTCGGAAATTTTGGTTCTGAAACCCCGTCCTTTTAGGACAGCTTGACGTTTGCGTTAAACAGAAAATAAGCAATTATTGAGAAGAAAAAGCCGCCCGGTCGGGCAGGGCTTTAAACCCAATTTTTCGGTAAATGGGAAAGCTAGTTTGATCGCTCCCACAGTTTTTGAATTTCCGCTATTGTCCGACTATCGGGGGATTGAATCAGAGTAACCGATGGATTCACCTCTATTCTCTGAATATTGTGGCTCCAGGGGTTTTCTGGCACGGACAGAATATCGAGTCCCTCGATGACGGGACGGAAACCGTAGCGGACAAAAACTTGTTGTTGTTCTTTTGTGCGGAGAAAATCGATGAATTTTACGGCCGCCCGCCGCTGTTCCCCATCGGTATCTCGACGGATGATCGCCGCGGTTGGGCTGATCTCCACGTTTGGATCGAGGTAGTACACGCGATAGGGAGCTCTTTGATTCGCTCCCGACTGCTTCTGACGGTAGAGTGCGATACTTTCATATACCGTGGCCACGTCCGCGTCGTTGGCTCCGCGGGTGATGAATTCCTGCAAAAGAATATCGGTCGCTCGAGGCGGTTGGTACAGCGATTTTTGAATGATTTTAAAAAGCTCCGTAGTTTGCGGAGAATTTAAATCCTCACCGTTCGCCCGGGACCAGAGGAAAAGAGTCAGCAGGCCGCTATGGGAACGGGTCGGATCGGTCATGAGAAAATCGAAACTTCCCCAATCAGGTCTCCCGCCCATTTTTGCCCAATTTCCCGCCCCCATCGCCCGTTGAATTCGCTCCCAACGGAAACGGCCGTCGGGAAAGAGCGCGTCTCCCCGTTCCAGCCAAGCGATACCCACGAGAAGCGTTTTGGCGAGCGGGCGCGGGGTCTCGTAAAAGGGATCGCTCCCGTCCCGGGTCGAAAGGCGAGTTTTTAATTCCGTCAGTAATTCACCGTCGGCGGGGAGCATCTCATTTATGCAAGTGAGTAATTATACTTATCCATAAAACTGGTTTCTAGCAAGGAACCTACAAAATGGCTTGACATAAAAACCTAATTTAGGGGTGACAAAGGTGAGATGTTTAAAATCATTTTTCTCGTCCACGAATTTATTAATTATATCCTGCGATCCCTGTTCTTTAATCTCGATCGCAATGTCGGGATTTTTTTTCTCGAAGTCTTCCTTTAGTTGCGTGAGGGGTTCCGTTAATTCCGTTCCAGTGACGATCACTATTCTCGTTTCTAATCCGGGGATAGGAATGTCAGCTAATCCCAACGAGACTAGGGCGATTAGGGAGGATAGCCAGAAATTTTTTTTCTTCTTGGCGGTATTTATCATATAGCAGAATTCAGGGGTTAAAAGACAGAAGTGAGCAGGAAAATCGTTACCTAATCAAGTTTTCACCGCTGAAAGTGTACCTCGTTAATATGCACAACCTCTAGAGATTAATGAGTTAAAATGTCCAAGTTACTCCCTGCGCTTCGCAATCGATCGCACAACTCCTCCACCTCTCGAACCCGCTCGCTATTGGGACGACTCGATAGCCGGATTTTATTCTGCAATTCCTGTAGGATGCCCGCAGTGTTCTCGATCGTTACCCGTAGGTTTAATAGTTTAGCTAGATTAACCGAACCGCTGGTTCTGACGAGTTCTAGGTTTCTCTCTAAACTCTCCACCAATTCCCCAGCCTGTTGGCGGGCGATTCCGGTACTGTTGGTGAGGCGAGCGCAGGCTGAATCTAAGTCCGCCTCTAGTTTAGCGAGGGATAGAACCGCTTCCGAGCGCGGTAATCGTCGCTCTAGTTCTTCGAGCCGGTGCGGGATAGCGGCGCTCGAACTACAGGCCTCCTCTATGCGAACCAATAACTCTAGATAATCCGCTTCGTGACCCAACAGTTGACCCGCCTCGCGACGAACGGCCCCCGCTTTCTCGGCTAAACTCTGGCCCGAGGCTTTTAGGTTAGTTAATTCCCTTTCCACTTCCCGTCGCGCCGATTTTTCGGGGTCGGCTTCTCTGGATTGACAATACATTGCGGTGGCGGTGGCGACGATGGCGGCGGTGGGCAGGATAACGAGATTCGGGGTTTTCAGGAACCGAACTCCCGCCACGAGAACAATTCCCCCGACTAGGATCGCGAGCGGATAATTAAAAGGATTGGTTAGTTTGACCATAGGGTTTAGAACTCTAATTGCAAATCCCCCATCACCGTGGAGATCGTTTTGGGGTCGCCTTTACGGTAGTATCCAGCGTTTTTATCGGCGATCGTTTTGAGAACTTCTGGCTTAAATTCCCCTTCCCGTAGCCAATGGTGAAGACGGCGATGCGTTTATCGGAGGCGAAACCGCTTTTGGCTAATTCTTGAGCGAGGAAATCGAGGGAGTGTTGCGATCCCGAATCCTCCCCGTCGGTGAGTACGACGACCGCGTTAATCGCATCGGGGCGGAGATTTTGTTCTAACCAATTCCGAGCGTAGAGAGTCGCGTCGTAGAGTGCGGTTCCCCCTGACGCTCGCAGACCGGAGACAAACTGTATTCCCCGCTCTTTGCCCGCCGGGGTTCCATCCACTAGCACTGGGGGACGGATATTAGCATCGAAATCGATCAGGGCGACTTTTTCCTTCTCTCCCAAACTGTTGATGTAGCTATTCAGGGTGCTTTGAACCGAGGGGAGTTTATCTCCCTGCATGGAACCAGAAGAATCGACGACGATGACCACGAGGGAGGGTTTTTTCGCGTATTCTCGCCACGACTGTAACATCGCCTCCACCACCTCTGGTTTTGGCGATCGCAAAGAGTCATAGCGGGCGTTCGGATCGACCCCGTACTCGGCGGAGAATTTACCCCCCAGTTCTACCCCTGGCACCCCGCAGGCCTAACTCGGTAGCGATTTTCTGTCCCTCGGGACTGCGGAGAAACTCGATTGTTTTTTCGGCGGCGGCTTTTTCATCGGCGCTCACCCAGGGCGCGTTCGGTAGGATCGCCCGCATATTCGAGGTGAAGGTGGCCTGCGGGTAAATCGCCTCGAAGCGCGTTCGGGTCTCTCCCCGGTTGGCGTTGGCCTCGATCACCGAGGACTCGTACACGGAAGCGATCGAAGCCCAGAACGGGCCGTTTTTCGCCATATCGTTGGCGATCTGTCCGGTAGAAACCCCGTAACGGGTGATTTTACTCTGGATCTCCCGCACTTTCGGTTGATACTTCTGTACGTCGCTAACGGTTAGGTCTTCGGGACGTTTTCCAGATACTGCGGCGAATTGAGCAACGAGACTCTGTAACCCCGAGTTAGAGCGGATCGGTGCGCCCATGACGAAATAAAGCGGTAAGCTCTGGTTATCCGGGGCGAGATCTTTATGGGTTTTCGCCGTGAGCAGGGATTTATAAAGATCGCTTTGTTGTCGCACCCCCCGGGCTAAGTCCGAGGGAACCATAAAGACCATCGGGCTAGAGGTTAATAGAGCTGCATCGGCGACCCCCGGAATATAGTTCTGGCCTGGAAATAGGGCGGCGACCTGCGATTGCAGTTGAGCCTGATAAATCTCGCCATCGACGGAGATCAGGGTGGGAAAGTCCGGCGCATCGGCCGGTAAACTTCCCTGTTTTAAATGGGTCGCAAGAGAGACTACATCGGAAACCACATCTCCGCTTCCTTTGGCTTCGCACTTGAGATAGTAGGGTTTACCGTTCTCTAGTTTCGGATTCTGTCGGTTTAGTTTCTCTGCCGCCTGATCGCAGAAATCTTTCAGGGCACTCCCGACGAGAAATTTAACCTCGATGCCGTTGGCACGGGGATCGCTGCTCCCGCAGGAACTTAAAATCACGAGTCCGAGAATGACAATGAATTTTTGCCTGATCTGGTAACTCATAGGGGTTTTGTAGGTTGTTATTATTGAACTCGTTTTAACATTCTTTCCCTGATTTACCCATACTTTTAATTATCGATGAATTCCGTAAAATTTACAAGGCTCTCTTGTTCCTAGTGTGATCAGATTCTCTAATCATCAAAAGCGGCAAATCATCGTCATCGAAAATTTTCAAAGTTACTACAACCGTAAGCTTGTCTTTTAATCAGTTTGATTTTATTATTTATCCCTTCAGCTACACCCTTCGTCGCCTGAACTAGGGTATCTAAATAGATGTCCATAGTCACCTCCTGCTATACTGTATCCTATTGTACTATTTTAACACGAAACTCAAGAGAGTCATTCCCCTTTTCCCATGACTAATCATCTGGCTGAATCTGAAAGTCTTTACCTGCGAAAACACGCCGAAAACCCGATCGATTGGTGGTATTGGTGTGACAGCGCCTTAGAAATTGCCAGGAGAGAAGATAAACCGATCTTTCTCTCGATCGGTTATTCTAGCTGTCATTGGTGTACGGTTATGGAAGGAGAAGCTTTTTCCGATCAGGCCATTGCCGATTATCTCAATCAGTATTTTTTGCCGCTCAAAGTTGATCGCGAGGAAAGACCGGACATCGATAGCATCTATATGCAAGCATTGCAGATGATGGTCGGTCAAGGGGGTTGGCCTCTGAATGTCTTCCTAACACCCGATAGTTTAATTCCCTTCTATGGTGGCACCTATTTTCCCGTGCAACCGCGCTTTAACTGGCCCGGTTTTCTGCAAGTGTTGCAATCGGTACGTCGCTATTATGACGAGGAAAAGGAGAAATTAAGCAAATTCACGGACGAAATGCTGGGCGCACTGCGTCAATCAGCTATTTTACCCCGATCAGAGACCAATTTAGCCGCTCCTTCCCTTTTAGCCACAGGAATCGAGAGAAATACGGCGGTGATTCGGGTTAATCCCAATAACTACGGTCGGCCCAGTTTTCCGATGATTCCATATTCTAATCTGGCTTTGCAGGGTAGTCGCTTTGGTGACGATTTTGACGATTCCCTCCGACAAGCGGCCTATCAACGGGGGGAAGATTTGTCCCTAGGGGGAATCTATGACCATGTAGGGGGAGGATTCCATCGTTATACGGTAGATTCGAGGTGGACAGTTCCCCATTTTGAAAAAATGCTCTACGATAACGGGCAAATTGTCGAATATTTAGCCAATTTGTGGAGTGCGGGTGATCGAGAGGCGGCCTTTGAGAGAGGGATTAAAGGCACGGTTAACTGGCTAAAACGGGAAATGACCGCCCCAGAAGGTTATTTTTATGCGGCCCAAGATGCCGATAGTTTTGAGAAGGCCACGGATGGGGAACCGGAGGAAGGAGCCTTTTATGTCTGGTCGGATCTCGAGTTAAGGGATTATCTCTCGACCGAGGAATTGGGGCTGCTGCAGGCTAATTTTACCGTCACTGCTGAGGGGAATTTTGAGGGTCGTAATGTCCTGCAACGTCGGCAAGGGGGAGAATTATCAAAGGAGATAGAAAATATCCTCGATAAGTTATTTATTCGGCGTTATGGCAGTTCTCAAGCCCAATTAACTCTTTTTCCACCGGCCAGAGACAATCAAGAGGCAAAAACCGTCTCTTGGCCGGGACGGATTCCGGCGGTAACGGATACGAAAATGATCGTCGCTTGGAATAGTTTGATGATTTCCGGTTTGGCCCGGGCCTTTGCCGTCTTTAGCGAACCCTTGTACTGGCAAATGGCTACTCAAGCGGCCGAGTTTATTCTCAAGCATCAGTGGTTAAATGGACGTTTTCAGCGCCTGAATTATCAGGGTCAAGTCTCGGTTTTGGCCCAATCGGAGGATTTTGCCTATTTTATTAAGGCTTTGCTGGACTTGCAAACCGCTAAACCCCAAGAAACTGGCTGGTTAGAGGCGGCTATCGATCTACAGGGGGAATTTGATCGCTGGTTTTGGGCCGAGGATGAGGGGGGATATTTTAATACCGCTTCCGATCATAGTCTCGATCTGATCGTGCGAGAACGGGGTTATACGGATAATGCCACTCCTTCGGCTAACGGAATTGCGATCGCTAATTTATTGCGTCTGTCGCGATTGACGGAAAATCTAGAATATCTCGATCGAGCCGAAAAGGCCTTGCAATCTTTTAGTACCATTTTAGAAGAGTCCCCCACCGCTTGCCCCAGTTTATTTGTCGCCCTCGATCACTATCGTCACGGTTTCTGTCTGCGCGCCCCGGAAAGCTCGATCGAGCGGCTGTTAGGTCGCTATTTGCCCACTGTGGTGTATCGAGTCGATGCCAGTTTGCCCCCTAGCACATTTGGGTTAATTTGTCAAGGGTTATGCTGCCTTGAACCGGCAGAAAATTTAGAACAGTTAGACCGACAAATTGCCGGGGTGACGACGGGGGAGTCAATTATCAGGCACTCGTGCAGAAAGTTGCTTCGCTGCGCTTACCAAATCATCCGCTACTTCAAAAGCCCCTGTTTCAATGTCAATTGCCACAATTCTCCCCTGATTGCCTTCCTCGACTTGGGGACGTACCTGAGATTCATAAATCTCATGGCCACGTCGGGCGAATTCTTCTTTGCTGTAGCGGGGTTGTCTAACTGTCATTGAAGCGACCCTGTGGCAACTTTTGCCCCTCTATTTTAGCCAAACATTGGGAATCTTCGCTAACATTCCTCAACTCAGGCGGCCAGAGCGGCATCGTACTTAAACTCACAGTTTCAATCCATGGGCATGGTACGTTCCCAAAAATCGATCGGTGGAGCAGTAGGACCCCGATTAGGGAATGCACCCTAGGGCCGAAAACGGAGATTTTGAAGAGATCGCACTTGAGCAATGGTTTCAAAATCACGGTCGTTGTGAATCAGAAGCAGATCATTTTCTAGTGCCGCTTGAGCAATACAGCAATCAATTGGGCTGCGAACAGTTAATCCTTGACGACGCAGGTCATAGTAAATACGTGCAGCCGCTTGCCAGGAAGAAGGCGTGAGTTCAACATAATCCTGCACTTCGAGATAGGTAGAGAGGATTCTCCACTCTTGCTCGTTTAAGCTCCCTTGAAGCAGTTCAAGCTCAGTAAAGCGGGTGAGTAAAATCTCACGATTTGCAATTAACGTTTCCAGTTGCTGGCGAACTTGACCACTGCGATCGCGGAAGACGCTGATCCACACAGATGTGTCAATCAGCAACATGACCAGTTTCACGTAGGGCTTTATAATCAAAATCTGGAGCAAATTGAATTTGTCCGGCAAGGTCGAGAAGGTTTTTCTTACGGCGGGATCTTACGAATTCTTGTAGAGCAAGATTCATTAGTTCCTCTTGGGTGGTGAGGTTAGTCAGTTGAAAGGCTTCCTTGAGAAGCGATTCATCAAGGTTGAGGGTAATTTGCATAGGATGGATATTAGATTGAAGTATGGGTGATTATTCTCTTTACATTTTAATCCGATAGATGACTAACCCACCTCTGGGCATATCTTTGTTAGTTGGCTCTCAAGCTTTAAGCTACATAGGGCAATGGCGTAGTGCCTTCAGCATCGCACTACAATTGCTCCAGCAGCATATCGTACTCTGCATGGGAACCAACCCAGAACCAAATCACCGTATCATCCTCTAATTGACCGACAGCACGATAATCCCTATTGATGCGTGCAGAATAGATGGGCAGCTTTGGATGGACTTTCTTGAATCGCAAGCTGGGATAGCTTGGGTCTTCTTTGAATTGCCGATACGCTTTACGGGTCTGCTCTTGAATCGGTTTTGGAAGATCTGCAAACATCTCCCGAAAACGAGCAGTGGTACAAGACTTCACAACGTTTCTGGGTCTAATTCTTGAGTCTTGCCCAATCGATGTTCTGCCATTGCTTCGGCTGCTAGTTTAGCCAGTAAGTTTGGTGAGCGGGCAA
Source organism: Microcystis novacekii Mn_MB_F_20050700_S1 (assembly GCA_007096045.1). Taxonomy (GTDB): domain Bacteria; phylum Cyanobacteriota; class Cyanobacteriia; order Cyanobacteriales; family Microcystaceae; genus Microcystis; species Microcystis novacekii. The sequence continues at coordinate 9,485 of SFAU01000250.1, forward strand.
AGGAGTCATTCCATCGCTTTTCTTCTTCGAGTTCTGCCAAAATTAGAGATGCGATCGCGTCCTGTTGATCGGTTGACAAGGTTTTTAATTGGGCGATCGCCTGCTCAAGTCGTTCAGTCATGTTCTTTAAAGCCTCGGTTCTTTTCTAGGAAGACGGGAGCGAGACAAAATTTCGCAATTTGCTTATCCCTCTTGATATGTTAAAATTATAGTGATTAGGCTTATCAACTCCACTTATGGATGAAAGCTTTGAATGGGATGAAGATAAAAATCGTTTAAACCAACAGAAACACGATGTTTCCTTTGAATTAGCCCAATACGCATTTTTTGACCCCAACAGAGTTATCGTACAAG
>SFAU01000251.1 GCA_007096045.1 Microcystis novacekii Mn_MB_F_20050700_S1
ACAGGAATCGGAGACGACGTTTTGGTCTGAGATTTAATTTAATCGCTGGCATTTACAACTACGAACTTGCTTTAGGCTATAATCAAGTAGCTGAATAAGACTTTTGCAGGAGGTCTACTAACAGCTTATCCGCCTAAAATAGCAATGCCTACGCCGATTAACAGAATTAATCCGCCATAAATGACTTCTTGGGGGGGGATTTCACCAAAAATGAACACTCCTAACAGACTAGCGGCAATTGGCTCTAATAAAATTACCATGGTTACTATTGTCGGTGCTACCCATCCCAAAGCCCAGTTAAAGCTAGTATGACCGATTAATTGCGGAAAAATCGCCATCATTAACACATAAACATACACGGATAAGGGATAGCTTGCGTAACCTTGATCGAATAAAAAAATAGAAGGTAATAAAGCTAATCCTGCGGTAGTGTAGGCTACAGTTATATAATTCTTAATATTTAAGCCCTTTCTTTGTGCTTCCCGTCCGAGGAGAATATAACCACTCACGAGAATTGATCCAATTAAAGCCAAGCTATTGCCCAATAAAGGGTTAGGATAAGAACTACTGACATCTTGATCGGCTAAAACAATCAATAATCCCCCCGTTAGAGCCACAAAAATGCCGATAAAGGTTAATTTGGTCGGTTTTTCTCGAAACCACCACCAACCCAACAGAGAAACCCAGAGGGGATTAGTGGTGACTAAAGTGGTAGAAGCGGCGATCGAGGTGTAGGATAGAGAAGTAATCCAAGTAGCAAAATGGAGAGCTAAACAAAATCCTGCCCCCACTGCGTAATAATAGGCTTGAATAGGGACTTTTTGGCGTGATAAGGTCAACCAGTTCGGAATTAGGACAACAGATGCCAATATCAGACGAGAAGTGGCTAAAAATAAACTAAATGCGATCATAGCATTACCTACCGCTTCGATCGCTAACCGGATAAAAATTGCCGATGCAGAAACCGACACTACACCGATAGTTAAAATAAAAATAATTTTGGCGTTAGAAGGAGGCAAAATAGGCTACGCTCGCGCGATGATCAATGATGTTATTTACCAGTTATTTTAACCGTAGGCAGGAGGCAGGAGTCAGTGGTCAGGAAATAGGGTGATAGGGTGATAGGGTTTTGGGGTGATAGGGTGATGAGACAACTTCCCCACTTCCCCACTTTCCCACTTCCCCACTTTCCCACTTTCCCACTTCCCCACTTTCCCACTTCCCCACTTCCCCACTTTCCCACTTTCCCACTTCCCCACTTTCCCACTTCCCCACTTCCCCATCACCCCACTTCCCCACTTCCCCATCACCCCATCACCTATTTACTTAATCTATGGAACTACCAGAATTAAATATAGAGACAATTTGGGCGATTATTAACGATGAAATTGACGACGAAACCGTGAATAAATTGGTCTGGCAAAGTTTAGGTTATCGCTACGATGAAAGTCAAGGAAAATGGGATAATAGTCAAGTAGAGGAAGATTGGCGCGGTGAATATCCCGAACCCCCAGATTTTATTGCCAATCGTACCCCAACGGTAAAATTAACTCGATCAATCTTGCCAGAAAATAAACAATTATTAAAAGATAAATTGGGTTTTACTGGTTATAAAATTGGCGAATTCAATCCCCGGATGACTCGCCGTGCCACTGCTGCTAATTGGTTGTGCTTTTATGGGTTAAAATAGATAAGGAAAGTTATTTTATCAAGCTTCTAGCATGGTCACTACCCCTGTCAAGTCCTCCTCTCATCCCCTAGCATCCTATATTGATCGTCTCACTGCTGGGGAAGCATTGTTAAAAGATACTCCCCAGAATTTGATCGAGGTAGTGGGTATCCTGAAAAGTTACGGAGTGGTGTTAGATGCTTATTCCAAAAATTTAATTTATATTGCGGAAAATCAGTTTTTGGTTTTTTTCCCCTTCTTTAAATATTTTAATGGTCAAGTATCTTGGCAGAAATTACTCCAACACTGGTGGCACGATCGCATTAATTTTGAGTATGCTGAATACTGTATGAAAGCCATGTTTTGGCATGGTGGTGGTGGTTTAGATAGTTATGTAGATAGTGCTGCTTTTCGGGAAGTGACAGCCAAAGTTATTCAAGCCAAATTTAGGAATAATCCCCTAGTTTTAAGTTTAAATAAAGTCTTTCCTGAATTTTTGCCAGAACAAATGCGGATGATGGCCTACTATAGCGGTTTAGGTCAATTTTGGCGAATTATGGCCGATACATTTTTAAGTTTATCCGATCTCTACGATGCTGGAAAAATTACCAATATTCCCGAAGTGGTGGCACACATTAAGAAAAATTTAGTTGATAATGCTAGTAAACCAATTGTCTATCAAGTAAAAATCAAAGGACAAACCTATGATCTGATCCCCAAATCGGCAGGATTAACCTTTCTTGCAGATACGGCAATCCCCTACGTTGAGGCGGTTTTCTTTCGCGGAACACCTTTTCCCGGTACAATTTCCTATAATGCCCAAGCCTATCAAATTCCCTACGATCAAGGAATGTTTGCCTATGGTGCTTTGTATGCAGATCCCTTACCCATCGGAGGTGCAGGGATTCCTCCCACACTATTAATGCAGGATATGCGTCACTTTTTACCAGATTATCTGCACGACATTTATAAAAAGAGTTTTCGTCAAGAAGAAGATTTATTAGTCCAGATCTGCGAAACTTTTCAAAAGTCGATGTTTTGTGTCACAACGGCAGCCATTCAAGGATTAGCACCTTATCCTTTAACTACCACAGATTTAAAAGAACAAAAAGCCAATCGCATCTATCTAGAAGCATGGATGAACCGCTTTGTCAAGTCGCGATTAGAAGCGGTAAATCAATAATTATTCTGCCGATAAATCGGTAATTTTTGCAGTCAACAAACCCCCTTACATTTATGTCAGATATTAACGCCCAACTTCAGGATATTTTAGCTCAATTGCAATCTTTAACCGAACGGGTTGCCCTGATCGAAGCGCGGCAGCTGTTAGTACCGGACATCGAGCGCTATAGTAAATTACAGCAATTTTTAGCTGAGGGGAACTTTAAGGAGGCAGACGCAGAAACTCTCCGAGTTATCCTCGAAACTGCCGGCAGAACCCGCGATACTTTAACCCCAGAGGATATGATGCGGTTTCCCGTTAATGTAATTCGGGTACTTGATCGCCTTTGGAAAAATTATAGCGGCGATCATTTCGGTTTTAGCAATCAGGTGAAGTTATATTTTGCCGCCGGGGGTGATATTAACACCCTGCGTACCCAAGACGCGGAAACGATTAGAAAATTTGGGGAATTGGTAGGATGGCGCAACAAAGATGAGTGGCGTATCGATGATTATGATCACTGGGATTTTAGTCTAGCAGCTCCTCAAGGTTGTTTTCCCGCTCTCTGGTGGAAATCTCCCTACGGGTTAAAAATGGTGACTTTTTGTTTTACGCGCCTAATAGAGTGCGATTTATAGACAATGAAAGGGATTATCGGCTATTTTCGGGCTTTATTATCCCCCCAATTTGCCCCCACTGGGATAAAAGTGGCTGTAATAGTGGGGACAATTTTATTGACAATTAACCACGGTTATGCTACAATGGCAATCCTTATAACTGACTTATCATTCTTTAGCGATCGCTCTATTGGAATAAAGCAAAAATAGATATATGATCAAGACAAGAGCTGCTTTCATAGCGATCGAGACGAATATTCAGGAGTTCGATTTACCATGGCTACTGTTTTATTGAAAACTGGCGAGTTCCGAGAAATCCCTGATGATCAGTTAATTTCTTTCCTCGAGGAAAACCGAGATTGGATTCAAGATCGACAATCACCCAGAAAAAGAGCGATTAAAAGACCTATACCGTCCAATGTTACCTCTACCAGTACAAAATGACATCGATATTTGTTTCGTCATATTGGTAGATAGCTTGTGGGTGCATCTCAGCAAAAATAAATTCGGAACGATAGGATTTTGGGCTATTTCAGGGATCACTCCAAATGTTAAGAATTGTACAACCCTCTTGTTATAAGGATTTTTATCTCATGAAACCTTAAATTTAGAATTGCTGGGGTGCATCTTATATTTGTGACTTTCTCTCACATATAGGTGAGCAGCAGAAGTTATTAAAAGAGGGCGAATGCAATTCGCCCCTACAATAATATTAGGGACTTGCGTGGGAATAATATCCCAGCTTTGAAAATCGCTCTGTAGAAGAATCAGACCAGCCCTAAATGGCACATTATCAAAGCGCAAGTTCCTTACTAGAGATTTTCATCGATCACTCAGCCTGAAAATAGGCATTTGGGTGCCGGTTCCTTGCGCCCCTACAGTAACGGATTTTGTCCACAATGTAGGGGCAAACTGCGTTCGCCCAAAAGGTACATTATCAAAGCGCAAGTCCCTAAGCTTCCCAACAGCCAACTTCCAATCCCAATCCCCAACTAACGGCCAACTACTCAAAATCGTTATGACTATGATATAGTTGTTAAGGAATGTAAAAATAATTGCATTTTCCCAGAAACTAGATTAAGGAGATTAAAAGTATGACCGCCGAAGGTTGCTTAAGAGTCGGACAAGCGGCGCCGGATTTCAGCGCCACCGCCGTTTTCGATCAAGGGTTCAAAACCATCAAATTGTCGGATTATCGGGGTAAATACGTCGTTTTATTCTTCTATCCCCTCGATTTTACCTTTGTTTGCCCCACGGAAATTACCGCTTTCAGCGATCGAGTTAGCGAATTTGCCAGCATCAACACCGAGATTTTAGGAGTGTCCGTCGATAGCGAATTTGCTCACCTAGCATGGATTCAAACCGAGAGAAAATCTGGCGGTGTGGGGGATGTGGCCTATCCTTTGGTGTCGGATCTGAAAAAAGAAATCAGCACCGCTTACAATGTTCTTGATCCTGATGCGGGAGTGTCCCTGCGCGGTCTGTTTATCATCGATAAAGAAGGTGTTATCCAACACGCTACTATTAATAATCTTTCCTTTGGTCGCAGTGTCGATGAAACCCTCCGCACTCTGAAAGCGATTCAATACGTCCAATCCCACCCGGATGAAGTTTGTCCCGCCGGTTGGAAAGAAGGGGATGCTACCATGGTTCCCGATCCTGTGAAGTCAAAAGTTTACTTTGCGGCAGTTTAGTTAAAAGTCCTCAGAAGTCTCTCAGCTATAGATGAGGAGAGACTTTTAAGGGGGTGAATTATTTCACCCCTTATTTTAATCGGAAAATTTTCGGGAAAATTTTTCCTATTAGCCATAATCTCATCTAGAATACAGGCCAGCAAGTCTAGAAAGAGTCACGGCGATCTATGACTACCAGTAATTACGATTCCGAGTTGACAGTTTTGGGATTACCCGCAGCCAAAGGTAGATGGTTATTAATACCTCTAGGAATGGGCGTTTTACTCTGTTTAGGGACGGTGTACTCTTGGAGTATCTTTAGAAAACCCCTAGAAACAGAATTAAATCTCAGCGCCACGGAAAGCCTATTACCCTACACTGTGGCCCTAGTATTTTATGCCGCTTCTATGCCGATCGCTGGTTTTTTTATCCCCCGGGTAGGCACTCGCCGGATGACGGCTATCGGCGGAATTATCGTCGGTTTAGGCTATATTCTCGCTAGTTTTGCCGCTCAGATCCAGACAATTATTCTTACCTACGGAGTCATTGCTGGCACAGGAGTCGGCATCGCTTACGGTGTTCCTATGGCAGTGGTGGCACGCTGGTTTCCCGACAAAAAAGGTTTAGCGGTGGGTTTAACTATCATCGGATTTGGCCTTTCTCCCCTGATTACCGCACCTTTAGCCAATCGATTGATCAATGAATATAGCGTTAGACCAAGTTTAAGATTTTTGGGGATTATCTTTACAATAATTATTGTGATGATTGCCCTCGCCATGAAGTTACCCCCTCAAGACTGGCAACCTCCCGCCAATTTAGCTAATCGAAAATCCGACTTTCAGGCTAATTATCCAGTGAATATGCTGAAAAGTCGCTCATTTTATGGCTTATGGCTTTGCTATGCTATTGGTGCTTTAATTGGCTTGAGTGCTATCGGTATTTCTAGTCCTGTCGCTGAGGAAATTATTCAGATCGAGCCGGGGTTAGCCGCTAGTAGTGTTGCGCTATTTGCTTTGTTTAATGGCATTAGTCGTCCTTTGTTCGGTTGGTTAAGCGATCGCTGGAAAACCCATTATCTAGCGATCGGGGCCTATACACTCATTTTGATTGGTTGCCTGCTGATGGTCAAGGCCGAAAAAGGGGCGGTTACTAGCTATCTAGTGGCTTTTTGTCTATTTTGGTTCTGTTTAGGGGGATGGTTAGCCCTAGCTCCCGCTACCACTCTCCACTTCTTTAATCCTGACCACTACGCCCAAAATTACGGTATTGTTTTTACTGCCTACGGTGTCGGTGCTTTGATCGGCACTTTAGTAACCGGTAGAATTCGCGATTGGTTCGGCACTTACACTTATGCTTTTTATGCCATGGCTGTATTGGCAATACTGGGCATTTTTCTCGCTAGTGCCTTACTGAAAAGAGAGCGATCGCAGCTATCAAATCCTGGCTAGTGGAGTTTTACCGCTGCCATTCTATCTCAATGGATCGAGAGGACTCCCGTTAATCGCTACGCGGTTTAACGGGAGATGAATCGCGACCAGAATAGACCTCCTGCAAAAGTCTTATTCAGGTACTTGATGATAGCCTAAAGCAAGTTCGTAGTTGTAAATGCCAGCGATTAAATTAGAGTTCTTGCATAATTAATTTTTGAGAGGGCAAAAATGAAAAAAATGGGCATAAAATTGCATAAAATCCATAAATAGAGCATTTAATTGATTAATGTTCATTCTTAATTCTCCTGACTTCTAAAAGCGCAATTCCTGTCCGAGAGCGGAATTGCGCTTTGGAATAATAGACTTCCTGCAAAAGTCTTATTCAGCTACTTGATGATAGCCTAAAGCAAGTTCGTAGTTGTAAATGCCAGCAATTAAATTAAATCTCAGACCAAAACGTCGTCTCCGATTCCTAT
>SFAU01000252.1 GCA_007096045.1 Microcystis novacekii Mn_MB_F_20050700_S1
GCACGACCAGAGCGAGAACTCCGAAGAAACCAAAGTGCTCTCGGGGTCTATTTACCCGACACGGCACAAGCCAAGAGCGAGGAGCGAAGACAAAACTCCAAACATCCCTTTGCTAATGTCCCACATTCCGCACCCTAAAGTGTCACATTGAAAATTTTATCTAAATCGTCAAAACGATTGCCGGCTCTGAATTACAGGCTAATTTGTTTGCCCAGCAGATGCACAATTAGCCATAAAAATCTGATAGCTCTGATACCAAATTATTGAGATAAACTCTCATTAAGCTGGCGATCGCTGACTAGAGTGTGACACTTCATAATTCTTAGTAATCGCTAAAAGTCTTACTATACAAGGGCTAGAGCAACTTTTGATTTCAACGACTAGGGTGCGAAATCGTAGGGTGGATTACGCTGCCGCTAATCCACCGAATATTCCGTGTTTGGTGGTGCGTTCCCCATCATCAAACGAATGGGGTAACAAGGGTTGCATCAGGGAACGCACCCTACAAGAGCTACAAGAGCGGCTATTTACAGGCCATTACCGCGATCGTGTAGGCGTTATTATTCGCTCCGTTAATATTAAAATTAATCTGATAGGGCTGTCTACCCGTGGGTGATTGGAAGGGTAAAGAATAGGTTTCACCCCGTTTCATTTCGACATTTTTCTGGAAGGCGCTATTGACTGAATTATCGGCATATTTGAGATTGATCGTCACTCCGTATTTGCCATCGTTTTCGGGAACCATTACCCCCTTAAAAGACGCAAATTTCACCCCCGAGGGAACGGCGAAATCGGTGTTAAAGTTATTCTTTCCTATGGCATCGATCTGTTTGCGTATCTGGGTCTGATTAGTGGCTACTTCCTTGAGGTACTGACAGTTTTTCGGAAGTTCGGTAGCCTTATCTTTAGTAGCGGCAACAACCCCGATCGAGGTCAGTCCGAGGATTAAAACGACCGAGAGAAGGCTGAAAGTTTTTGTCAACATGATAGTTCTTCCCGTTAAGTTTTTCTAAAATTGGCTCTTCGGGGACGATTAAAGATAATTAAGCCTTAATTGTCCCGCCTTGACTTTTTCCGTGACCAACGTAGGTTGATTCATGAATCAACAGTTCTCACAATTCAATTCGGGGTGCGGGACTTGGTCATGCTCGCTCGCAGTGGAGCGAGTTCTCCTGTTTCTTCTGGGGTTAATTTTTGTGCGTCAACCCGTGAGATTTTCATGGAATTGCTCCTCGTTTTTACTCTCCGAACCAAACACAAACCCCGCTCACATACCCAAGAAAGCTAGGATTCAATATTTACTACTAATATTTAACTTTGGCTGGCTCGCAGAAACTATCAAAATTCTGCAAATCTAACTTTTATTTTGTTAAAGAATTTCTCGCAAAGTTGCCGACGGACACTCACCGAACATTTTCTTATAATCTTTGGCAAATTGACCCATGTGCCAGAATCCCCACTGTAGGGCGATCGCACTAACGGTAATTCCTTGACCCGCAGAGGCTTTTAGTTGTCGTCGTACCCCGTTAAGACGTTGAATTTTGAGATAAGTCGCCGGTCCGAGGCCAAAACATTCCTGAAAACCGTAACGGAGGGTACGTTCACTAATGTGCAGTTCTTGACAGAGATCGAGGATCGAGAGGGGGCGATCGAGATTGTCCAGTAAGATCTCCTCTGCTCGCTTAATGTAGGGATATCGTATTGAAGGGCGCAGCGGCGGATCATTTTGATGGGAATCGAGTACGTCTAGAACCAGAGAGATAAAATCCTCTCGGATCAGCGATTGCATAGCTGGCTGTAGAATTGTCTGGGGTTGTCTCCAGAAAAGCTCAAAAATATATCTTAAATGAGAGCGGAATCGTCTCAGGACAGTCGGCTCTGGTTGAATTGCAAGGGTTGAATCCGTAATTAAAGATGCTACCCCGGGCCGATCGGTTTGTTCGGCCCAGGAAAACAGAGAATCGATATCGATAGTAACCAGAGCGAGGGGGAAGTTTCCCGAGCGAAGCATATCGATTCCCCTGGAACTTTTCTGCAAGAGAGCGGAATTCGACGATAAGGAATACCCGTGCCACTTGAACACCTGGGGTGTGGACAAGGGTATGCCGACGGTGATTGTCCCAGGAGGAGAATCCCCTTGAGAACGAATTCCTCGATTGTAAATCGGTCGGGCGAATTGTATGCCCCCGACTTGAGCTACGAACAGTTCCCCCTGAAAAGTTCCCGCCTCGATCGGTCGATGAACCATGTCCCAACGAAAAGCTCTCATCCGCGACCCTAGTTCATCGATATCGTGAAAAGGAATAGTCTCGATCAGGGGCTGTAAATTGATATTCATTTTGTCTGATTTAGGATAGCGGAATTATTAAAAATTATTAAGTATTATAAAGAGTTATTCTCTTGTAAATAGGCATTATACCTCACCAATCTTAATTGTCGAGTTTTTTGGCTTTTATGGGTTAATAACGTCAGACTCTGACTTTTTTCCTTGATTGAAAGAAATAGGGGTTTCTCGTTATCCGCAATATTTTTTCAAATTTATGGTCAATTCTTAATAAAAATCTATAAGTCTAAGTTTGCCATTTTTTGATAGCGATCGCTCTTGCCAAGCTTCTATAATAGTCTTCTAGAGGCTAATAGATAGAAACTCGCTGTTTATTCAAGCAAGAAAATTTAGAAAGAAGATAGGAGATAAATACCCTTAAAATTGATGAGCAGGAGGAAATATTACCAGTTAAAGGTTCGCTGCTATGAAATTCCGTCAATTGATACAGGCCACAGAAAATAAATACAATCGGCTGCTGGCAAATCTGCTCTCGCTCTACATTATTTACCCATTTTTAGTATATCTACCCCTGGGAGATTGGCTGATTTTCTTTTTCTTCTCCCTCTCCCTGATCATCGCCGTCTATCAGATCGATCGAAGTAAATTGGCTTTAAGATTTAATATCGGTCTGTTTTTGATTGCCCTCCTCCTGCGAGCATTCGGCACGATTATCCCTATTTATAGCGATTTCAACCGTTGGTTCGAGCTATCTAGTACGTTAATTTTTCTAGCTTTTATTGGTTTATGTGTGTACTCGATTTTACTAGAATTAATTCCCGCCGAACAAGTCACGTCTGATATCATCAAAGGGGGAATTTGTGTCTATTTTCTCTTAGGATTTTTCTGGGCGGCCGCTTATAATATCGTCCAGATTTTCGACCCCGATTCCTTTAGCTCCGCCGCTAAAACCGTCAACCAGGCGGATCTACTTCATTTCAGCTTTACTACCTTGGCCACGGTTGGTTACGGTGATATAGTTCCTGCCAGTAAAGTCGCTAGAGTTCTAGCCAATTTAGAAGGAATGACTGGAGTTCTCTATCCCGCCGTTTTTATCGCTCGTTTAGTCAGTTTACACAATGGTCGTTAACCAAAACAATTGATCGCCCTGGGGGAATATTAGATGATTATGCGTCGCTTTATCCCGATTCTTTCTTTGCTTTTGCCTTGGGTCACTGCTGCGGGAGTCTTGGCGGAAATACCGACTCTGGCCCAGGAAATCCGCCCAAAAACGGCGGAACAAGTGATCGAGCAACTCTGTGCTAATTTAACCAAACAGCGAGCGTTCACCGTCAATATGGATGTCACCTATGACGATGTACTCGACTCTGGGGCGAAAGTTCAGTACAGTGCCTATCAAAACATCTGGGTAGAGAAACCCAATCGCTTGCGCTCGGACTACACTGGGGATGAACGAGTTACCCGCTTTTTTTACGATGGTAAAACCTTCACCCTTGCGGATCTGGAACGGGATCTATACGTCACGAAACCAGCACCGAATACTCTAGATGAAGCCTTGGACCAAGTAGAGCAAAAGTACGGGATCAGCATTCCCATGTCAAATCTGGCAGCGAACGATCCCTGTGCAGAGCTAATGGCCGATGTCAAGCAAATTATTTTTATCGGCAACGACATGGTCAACCGCGAACCGATGTATCACCTGCTGCTGATCGGTAGCGATCGCGACTATCAAATCTGGGTCACGCAGGATGCCACCCCCCTACTGAGGAAAGCGATTATTACCTATAAAACTCTACCCGGTTCCCCCCAGTACACGGCAATATTATCCGATTGGAATTTTAAGCCTAGTACACCCGCCGATACTTTCACTTTCCAACCGGGATCAGAATCGATTGGTATCGAACTTCTACCCGCTAGGGATAATCAATCCCAGCCTTAAACCCCGTTCATAAAATGCGATCGCTTGTCGGTATTCCCCTAAATCAGCGTTTTGATATACTTTGAATATCTAACGAATTCGAGGTGGGATCATGAAGTCGCAGATTGGACGCTGGGGTAATTCTTTAGCGATTCGGATTCCCAAGTATGCGGTGGAGGCACTGAACCTCAATCCTAAGGACGTTGTTGAATGTTCTGTGGAAAACGGAAAGCTAGTAATTGAGCTAATTCAAGCCTTGCCTGAGTTAAGCCTCGAAGAACTACTGGCTGAGGTTGTTGAATCACCGGAGCCGGAAGTGGATTGGGGACGGTCAATGGGAGAGGAGGTTTGGTGACATACATTCCAGAACGTGGAGATTTCCTGCGGTTGAGCTTCGACCCACAAATTGGGCATGAGCAAATGGGTAATCGTCCAGCACTGGTGGTAAGCCATATTGATTTTAATCGCAAGATTGGTTTTGCCTTTGTCTGTCCGGTGAGCAATACGCAACGCCAGAACCCTTTCTACGTCAAGATTCCAGATGGAGAGGCGGTGACAGGAGTTATCATGGTAGATCAACTGCGATCGTTGGACTTCCGAGCGAGAAAAGCGAGCTTTATCGGCAAGTGTCCAGAACGGTTGCTCCAGGATGTTCTCAGAAGAATTAAGCCGATTCTGTTCTAATCGGGACATTCTCAAAAGCCTTACTCTATCCGAACCCAACCCAGATTTATTAGACAAAATGTTCCCGCCAGAGTTTGTGTAGAAACAGGAGAGCGTTTTTTTGCACCAGAAACCGTCGAACGCTTGCAGAAAATAATCTGGGAAGATAAGCAGCCAAGGCGAATAAAAAAATCAAGGAGTCCGGGCTATGAAAAGCTCTTTACGTCAAAACTTGTGTGTTCTTGCCGCCCTCCTTTTGGGTACAAGTTTACTGATCACGGATTATGTGGACGCTCGCGGTGGCGGTGGTGGTGGTAGTCGTGGGGGTGGTGGAGCTTCCCCACGGGTTAACCGCAGTAGTGATCTGCAAAACCGAGGGAATTTTAGTAATCGTTCCCAACCCTCTAGAGATTTCAGTAATCGTTCCCAACCCTCTAGAGATTTTTCTGGAAGACAGGGGGAACGGCAAACCAGTCAACAAAACCGTCAAGGGGAACGCACCGAAAGACAGGGGGAACGGCAAACCAGTCAACAAAACCGTCAAGGGGAACGCACCGAAAGACAGGGGGAAAGACAAACTAATCAACAAAACCGTCAAGGGGAACGCACCGAAAGAACCGATATCCGTCAAGGGGAACGTAGCGAAAGACAGGGGGAACGGCAGCAGCAGGTTAGCGATCGCCAACAGAACCGTCAGAACTTTATTGACGATAATCGCAACGGTTACTGGCGTGGTGGCGGTTGGTACGGTGGCGGTTATTACGTCCCCCCGGGTTGGGGTTGGGTGGGGTTGACCACTGGCTTAGTCATCGGTTCAGCGATCGCCACTCTCCCCCCCTACTACAATACCGTCTATGTGGGTTCTACTTCCTACATTTACTCGGACGGCATCTATCTTCAACCTAGCGGTAGTTCCTACACGGTGGTGGCCCCGCCAATCGGCGCAATTGTCACCTATCTCCCAGACGGCTGCACCACAATTACGGCTGACAATACACTTTATTACAATTGCAGCGGCATTTACTATCGGCCCCTGTTTGAGAATGGTTCCACGGTTTATCAGGTGGTTCGCTTCTAATCGGTTTCTTCTTCATCAATAATTGCCGCTCGATCTAATAATAATAAATCTCGCAAGCGATCGGTATCTAATTCGGTTAACCAATTTTCCCCGGCATCTACGGTTTGTTCCGCTAATTGTTTCTTGCTTTCGATCATCTCATTAATGCGTTCCTCTAGGGTTCCCGTACAGATGAATTTATGTACCTGAACGTTGCGTTTTTGTCCGATGCGGAAAGCGCGATCGGTAGCCTGATTTTCTACGGCCGGATTCCACCAACGATCAATATGAAAAACGTGATTAGCGCGGGTTAAATTTAATCCTGTTCCCCCCGCTTTCAGGGAGAGAATAAAAATCTTTGGTCCCTGGGGATCATTTTGAAAGCGCTCGATCATTTCTACCCGATCTTTTGTTTTGGTAGAACCGGAGAGAAATAATATTTCCTCGGCTAATTTTTGATGGAGATGGGTTTGTAGGAGTTTTCCCCACTCGGCAAATTGTGTAAAAATTAAAGCTCGATCTCCTTCGGCTATCACTTCCTCTACCATGGCTTCTAAGCGTAATAATTTCCCCGATCTTTGACTGGTTTCTAAACTATTTTCTTTCAAAAAATGGGCGGGATGATTACAAATTTGTTTGAGTTGCATTAGCAAGGTTAAAATTAATCCATGTCTCTGAATTCCTTGGGTTTCTTCAATTTTCTGGAGGGTTGTCTCGACTAATTGTTGATAAAGTTGTCCCTGTTCTTTCGATAAACCACACAGGACATTCATTTCCTGTTTTTCTGGTAAATCTTCAATAATAGTTTTATCGGTTTTTAATCTCCTTAAAATAAAAGGACGGACAAGAGAACGCAAATTATGCAGGGATTCTTGATCGCCGTATTTTTCAATAGGAAGGGCAAAACGACGCTGAAAAAAGGCTTGAGTTCCTAAAAAATTGGGATTGAGAAAATCCAAAATTGACCATAATTCCGTCAGGCGATTTTCTACGGGAGTTCCCGTTAAGGCAATCCGAAATCCTGCGGGTATTTTTCGCACTGCTTGGGATTGTTTAGCCGTAGAATTTTTGATATTTTGAGCTTCATCTAAAACTAAACCTTGCCATTGTACTGCTTCTAAACTGGACAGATCACGATAGATTAAAGGATAACTGGTAATAACAACCGATTGATTTTTTACCGCTTGAGCAAAAGCTTGACCTTTTAATCTTTTTTCGCCATGATGCACAAAAACAGACAGGGTGGGAGCGAATTTTCTTAACTCATGTTCCCAGTTATTAACCACGGAAGTGGGAGCAACTACTAACACGGGATTAACTAACACATCCTCTTCTTTTAATGCTAGTAAAAAAGCGATTAATTGCGGGGTTTTTCCTAAACCCATATCATCGGCTAAACAAGCACCTAAACCCCACTTTTCTAGGAAAGCTAACCAACTAACTCCCTTGAGTTGATAGGGACGTAATTCTCCCCGAAATTCCCGGGGTGGGTTGATTAATTGAATCCCTTGATTGTTATTTAAATTATCAATTAATTCCTTTAATGCTCCCTCCGCTTGGAAATTGACTACCGGCAGTTTAGCAATTAGATTATTATCTCCTGAACTCAAGCGCAGGGCATCTTCCACCGAGAGATTCAGGGGAGTGATGGTATTATTTAAAATTGCCTGAGCTGCTTTGACATCCGTAGGCTGTAGGATTAACCATTTGCCCCCCACTTCCACCACTGGCGATTTTTTCTCTAATAACTTATCAAAATCTTTTTTTGATATTTCCTGTTCCCCTACCACTAATTTAAGCTGAAAGTTTAATAAACTGGTTAAACTTAATCTTTCTCCTTTTTTGGGAGTTACACTGGCAGCAATCTTAATTCCTAATCTTTGTTCATTACTACCAGCAGTTAACCCCGTTGGTAAAATTACCCCTAATCCCTGCTCTTGCAATTGCCAAGCGAACGAGCGAATAAACTGATAAACTTCGATCGAATCAAGAGAACATTCCTCCGGGTGTCTCTGCTCTAAACTAATTCTAATCGGTTCGTACAATCGCGCCGCTAGTCCCAGTCCTTTTAAGAGAATTTCCTGGGGATTATTGACAACTCTTTGATAACTATGATAACTTTCTTTGCCCTCTAACCAAATCAACTTGGCACTAATGAGAAATTCGGGATCATCTAACGCTTGTAAATAGTAGGTGAGTTTCCACGCTGTTCCCAGACTGGGAGGTTGCAAAGATAAACAGACACGGTATTGATTCTCGATTAATTGGCGATTATTGCCATTAACTAAACTTTCTTGGATAGGAAACACCCAATTATTATAAGCATTTTCTAGACGCTGTAAATTCTTGGCTTCTAAAGCAATGTCATGATGATCACTGCTTAAAGATTGTAGCCAGGGTTTCACCATCAATGAGGGGGAAATATTAACAGTACTATCTATCTTTTGTCGCAAACGAGCATCGACAATATTTTTTAAGCAATCGAGAATGATTGTTTGGGGTTCGCTATTTTCTTGATAAGCAAGACAAACCGGGGGGATGGTTTGGATAAACTTAGCTAAACGAGTGCGATCGATGGTACTATCTAGCAGCGGATACCAGCAACTTTGACCCTGATTTATTCCCGCTAAAAATTTCCCCCTTGCTAATAAATCTAAACTCCAACGGTGCAAATACAGCCAAAATCGTAGATCATTGCCGATAAATTCGGCCTTAGCTAGGGGTAATTTTTCCCATAACTGTACTATCATCCCCGCAGAAAAAGTTAATCCCGATACCTGCCATGGTTGCCAAGACAAGGATTTAGCTGTGGGTTCGAGAATTTGCCCCGACAGCAGCGGTAAAAAATATTTTTTCCTTGGGGGAGAATAACTAGGGAGACTGAGCTTGATTGATTCTGGAGAATACCGGTCAAGCTGAGGAGAAAATTTCTCAATAAATTGGGCTAATGCCCCTGATTCTAGACAAAAAGGATGATTTTCCTTTGTTTCACTTAATTCCTTCCCTTGCCACTGTTCACCCCAAAGAAAAAAAACACTATCCTGCGAACCAATCAGCCAATTACCGTGTAGAGTAGTCATTATAAAATAGGGAAATTCCTCTAAAAAACCTGCTGTTGAAAAGGCAAAAAATCTCGATTTTGTCGCTGCTTCTGACCTTAAGAGCCTCTAATCTTCTATTTTAGTTGACAAGGGCTGATTTCTCAAGCAGAATCTAGTCAAGCGATTAGCCCCGATCGCATGGTTATTATCAATAATAAAAATAGAGTTATTTTTAAACTATGTACAAATCGATCGCCCTAACCCTCGTCCTCAGTCTTCCCCTTAACTTGTCCCTAGTTGGTTATGGGGAAGATTTAAACCACCTACAGCAATTATTATCCACCCGAAAATGTCCCCAATGCGATCTGAGCGGTTCGGGGTTGGTGCAATCGAATCTAACCGGGGCAAAATTAAATGGGGCCAATCTCGTCGGTGCTAATCTTAGTCAAGCTAATTTAAGTGGGGCGGATCTGAGTGGTGCCAATTTAACCGGTGCTTCTTTCTTTGGTGCTAATCTCACTGGAGCGAACTTAAGCGGGGCAATCTTGACGGGTGCGGATTTAAGGGGCGCTTATCTCAATAATGCTAACCTCGAAAACACCAAACTAGACACTGCATACGTGCAGGGTGCGGTGGGAATTCCCAGTAGTGCCGGTACTCCTGAACTATTCTACGGTCTAGGGATGGTGGAAGGAAAACAGGGACGCACCAGCACGGCTATAGAAAATTTTAATAAGGCCTTGACAATCAACCCAGAATATGCTCCAGCTTATCTGGCCCGGGCCATGGCTCACTATCGTCTGGGACAAAATGCTCTAGCGGCTCAGGACGCTCAAATGGCTTCGACTCTCTTTGAACAGCAAGGTAACACCCCCGGTTACGAAGCGGCAGAGAATTTTATTAAAGGCATGGAAATCGCCCTAAAACCGCGAGAACAAGGTGGTGGCAACGCTCAATTAGACCAAATGGTGCAGGGGATTGGTTCTCTGCTCTTACAGTTTGTTTTACCCGCTTTGGGACTGTTTTAGTCCTCGTCCGCTGGCTCTTCTAAATGTTCCGAGACCGCGTAATAAAGGTCAAGAACATGATGATCGGCAAGACGATAAAAGACTCTCCGTCCCTGTTTTTGGTATTTAACTAATCTTAAGGCTCTTAGGGTTCTTAACTGGTGCGATACGGCCGATTCACTCATCCCTAAATCGTCGGCTAAGTCGCAAACACATAATTCTTGTTTGGCTAAAAGCGACAGAATTCTCAGGCGGTTGGCATCCCCCAAAAGGCTGAAAAATTCGGCCATTTTTTGGGCTTTTTCTAGTTCTAATCCCTGCAAGTGCTGGAATTTCGCTCCTTGGTGATGGGATTCCCCACAAACCGGTGCTATTTTCTCTATGGCCATGTTTTTTCCCGAGCGGTTTTAAGGAAAAGTTGAGAAAGGGAGGTCTTGTCCCTTTCTCCCCAATAACTAAATTTAACCGCAACCACAGCCCTTGTGTCCACAGCCTTTCTCGTTAACGTGACCATCGGCACAAGCTTGGCAACAGTAGTATTGATCGTTTTTTTTGATCGCATCGGCGATCGATACTACACACAAACAGGATTCACAAGCACATTTCATGGTGGTGACAGCGATCATGGTTACTACCTCGGAACTTCTTTACTGACTTTAGTATAACACCTGAACAGATGTTCATGGATTGAATAAAGTTAAATTTTTCTAAAACTCAGACGGGAAAGTTATACTAAATCTGGTTATTAAAGACTGATTATTCATTCCCCTTTTTGCATGAGTGCATGAGCAGAAAAAGGGTTTCTCCGAGAAACCCGTTTTCTGTGCGTTACTCAACGGATTTAGTATTAGAGCAGTCATCTCAAGGGTGAGGTGGGAAGTTCTCCTTGATCAGTGATCAGTTATCAGTGATCAGTTATCAGTGGGTAAGTTAACAGTTATCAGATGTGAGTTTTTAAGTGTGCAGTATTAAACAGGGTCTGCTGAAAAAGTTTATTGGTGGGGTTAGGAGTCAGTAGCCGGTAGTCGGTCGTCGGTCGGGGAAGTCAGAATAACAGAATGACCTCGCAGGTCTGGAAGCGGAACCCTCCGAAATCGAAGAGCGAAAGTGCCAGGGTTTTGAGTCCCTCGGATCGATTTCTCAACGTTTGTTTCTTGCACTTTTTTGGCTAAAAAAGTCCCAAAACCGTTTTCTAGCAAGGCTTCCAGTAATTTTCAGCAAACCCTATATAATATAATCTAAGGTAGAAAAAAGTTAAATACTGACTAAACTGCCCAATTATAACAACTGAGCCGACAAATTCTGATGTTATTAGCATTAAAACAACTAACTGTTACCCCAGGCGATCGCCTGTTGTTAACTTCACTCACTTGGCAAGACTATGAAAAAATTCTTGACGAATTGGGAGAGCGACGGTCAATTCGTCTATCTTATAGTCAGGGAACTTTAGAAGCAATGACTCCTCTTTTTATTCATGAAAATACCAAGGTTTTAATCGGGGATTTGGTTAAAGTTCTCCTAGATGAATTAGAGTTAGACTATGAACCCGCCGGATCAACAACCTTTAAAAATCAACAAATGGATCAAGGAATAGAACCAGATGAGTCTTTTTATATCGAAAATTGTGCTGCTGTCAGGGGAAAAACGCGCCTTGATTTGGCGATTGATCCCCCTCCCGATTTAGCAATTGAGATTGATATTACTAAGCGAACCCGATTTAATAATTATCAGCGATTGGGTGTTCCTGAATTGTGGCGATATGATGGAGAGAGACTGGAAATCAATGTTTTGCAAGGATCAGAATATATTGAATCTTGCCAAAGCCGACTATTTTCTCAATTTAATCTAATAGAAAAAATTCCAGAAACTCTACAAAATAGTCAAAAAATAGGTAGTGCAATGGCATTAAAACAATTCCGAATTTGGGTCAAGCAAACGCTTAATCCCTAACTTCAAATCGAGAACGAAGTCAGGGAACTTTTGCCGATGATAATTTAGGGGTTACAGTTTTCGCTTTAAAGCCGCACCTATTCCTAATACTCCTAAACTCAGTAACCCTAGAATTGATGAGGTTTCGGGAACTGAAGTAACGGGAGGTTGATCGATTTCATTAATTTCAAAATCACCTAACAATATTCCCGATAAGGGTGGTCGATTAAGTGTAAAAGAGATTAATGTTGAATTTAAGCCATTCCAAAATAGATTTCCCCCATTATTATTAGCAGTCGATGTAACGACTCCAGAATTAAGCTGGTAAACTCCATCAACGCTACTTGGAGATACTGAAAAATTGCTGAGCGATTCAAAAGTATCTAAATCCCCAACACTAAGACGTAATGTTGAGATTGTGCGGCTGAAATTCAGCGATGTAATGATACCAGAACTCCCCGAATCACCAATATTTGCAGCGGTTTGATCCCTGCTGAGAGCAGTCGGTGATGTACTTATTGTGACTGCTGTTCCATCAGATAAAGTAGTGTTAGCTGTACTGATAACATTAGGAAAAGGACTAGGAATCCAGGAAAAATCACTAACGATTGTGGCAGCATTGATTTGAGTAGGTGTGATCGCAAATGAACTAATAGCAAAAACAGAGGAAGCGATCGCTATTTTGGATAAGCAATTGTTATCCCCCCCCCCCCGATAAATAAGTTGTGCTAATGTCATAACCGGAAAACCTCATCCAAAGGAATATTACCTCTCAATGATAACAGTTTAGTATTTACCAGAAGGTGCTTCATTCGTAAGTAAAAAAAGTTCTGGACAATTTTTGGGGCGAGTATGTAATTAATTTTGCCTAGGTACTTATCGACGACCGGCTCTCCAAAAGGAGAAATTCCTACCTCACCATTAAGATAACTGCTGTAATCAGTTAATTATAGTTAGTAAAATTATAGTCAAATATAGACAGACTGAATTCCATTTCAGAAATTCCCTTCACTTTTACTTCGAGAGATTGATTCTCCTTGGGTGAACTACGCACCTCTCTATCCCATAGCGGTTAAACGCAT
>SFAU01000253.1 GCA_007096045.1 Microcystis novacekii Mn_MB_F_20050700_S1
GTCGATCCTTGTACAGCAACATTTTTGAAGATTATCAACTACTAATAAATAATTAACTGAAAGTCCCTCCCATTATTGTTTCTATCGTTTGTTTTCGGATTTATGCAAGAGGTCTATTAGAATAATAATCATTGTGTGGGAGAGAGTGGCCGCCCCCTCCTTCCCGATTTTGTAGTACGCGCGCATGCTTCTGCTACCAGTGTGGGGGTAGTTTACCTATTTCTCAATCAAAAGCAACAACACCCCGTATTATGAAAGTAGCTGCGTTGGGAAGATTAGAACCTGAAAGTGAGGTTATCCGTCTAGACGCTCCCTTACCTTTAGATGGTGATCGCACAAATCGCGATCGATGAACCAATAGAATTATTAGGTAAAATTCTTACTACTTATTTGCAGAAAAACTGTTAACCCCCAACAATCACTTATTAACTAAAAAATTATGAAAGGTAAAACTTTTGTGAAACCAAATCAAAAGTTAATTATCGGGTTAATAGTATTAGGCACAGGATTATTAGGAATAACCACCTTTTATAGTCTTTTCCAAGTCGCAACCAAACCCGAAACCAAAACCCCTGTAGTTGCGTCGTCCGCACCGCAAAAAATCACCGCTTTAGGCAGAATTGAACCAAGGACAGAAATTATCAGTATATCTGCCCCGATGTTGCTTGATTCCGATCGAGTCAAGCAATTATTAGTCGATGAAGGAGATAGCGTCAAAACGGGACAAATAATCGCCATTCTCGAAAGTCAGGAAAGATTAGAGGATAACCTACGACAGGCACAAGAACAGGTGAAAGTAGCCGCAGCCAAACTAGAACAGGTGAAAGCTGGGGCAAAAGTCGGAGAAATCGATGCTAATGCCGCTAACGTGCGGAAAATCGAGGCACAATGGTTAGGGGATCAAGCAACCCAACGGACAACTATCCAAAGATTAACAGCGCAATTAGAAGGGGATATAGCCGCCCAAAAAGCGACAATTGCTAAATTAGAAGCAGAATATCGCAATGCTAAAGCTGAATTTGATCGCTACGAAAAACTCTATCAAGAAGGGGCAATTGCCGCCTCTAGTTTTGATAGTAAAAGACTAAATTTAGAAACCAGTAATCAACAACTCAAAGAAGCAAAAGTTACCCTAGAAAGAATTGAACGCACCGGTAAACAAGAGATACAAGAAGCCAAGACTACCCTAGCCCGGATTGAATCCACCGGTCAACAGCAGCTCAAAGAGGCCAGATCAACTTTAAATCAAGTCTCAGAAGTGCGGGGAGTCGATGTGCGGGCAGCCGAAGCGGAGGTAAATGCTGCCCTAGTTGCCGTTAAAAAAGCCCAAACCGAGTTAAATCAGGCCTATATTCGATCGCCAATTATCGGCAAAGTGATTAAAGTCAATACCCGGATCGGGGAACAAATCAGCGATCCGGGTATTGTTGACCTCGCTGAAACCGATCGCATGGAAGTAATTGCCGAAATCTATCAAAGCGATATCGGTTTAATTCGCGAGGGACAAACTGCCACGATTACCGGATCGGCGTTTAAGGGCGAAGTTAGGGGAAAAGTGCGCTTAATTGCTTTAAAAGTTGACCAACAAAATATCTTCAGCAATCAACCCGGAGAAAACTTTGATCGCAAGGTTATCTCTGTCCGCATTGCCTTAGATCGCGAAAACAGTCAAAAAGTGGCAGGTTTAACCAATTCCCAAGTAACTGTAACTATCAATCAGTAGGTTTTAGGGGAAGTGGGGAAGTGGGGAAGTGGGGAAGTGGGGAATTTCAAATAAAACCCCAACACCCCAAAACCCCAACACCCCAACACCCCAACACCCCAACACCCCAACACCCCAAAACTCCAACACCCAATGAAACTAACCCATCTATTCAAAAAAACGCCCCTATCTTGGTTACAGGTGACGCGAGAGAAAACCCGTTTGATTGTGGCTATTGCTGGGATTGCTTTTGCTGACTTCCTAATTTTCACACAGTTGGGGTTTCGGGATGCCTTATTTGATGCTTCCGTTAAACCCCATTATGTCCTCGATGCGGATTTAGTCCTGATTAATCCCCAATTTGATACCCTCTTTGCGGTGAAAAGTTTCTCACGCGATCGCTTGTACCAAGCGAAAAGAGTCGAGGGCATTCAATCTATAGCCCCAGTTTATATTGCTTCTGCCCAGTGGCGCAATCCCGAAACTGCCCTAGAAAGAACTACTTTAGTCTTTGGTTTTGATCCCAGTCAACGGGTTTTTACTCTCCCAGAAGTCAATCAAAAATCCAGTGATCTGAAGATGTTAAATAGCGTCCTGTATGATCAAGCTGGTAGGCCAGAATTTGGTCCAATTGCCGATTTACTCCAGAAAAACCCCGATTTGACAGTTCAGTTAAATAAAAAAGAGGTACAGGTAGCGGGAATTTTTACCCTTGGTGCCTCCTTTGCTGCCGATGGTAACGTCATTAGCAGTGATTCTACCTTTTTAAGGCTCTTTCCTGAACGCCAACCCCACGAAATCGATCTAGGACTGGTGAAACTGCAACTGGGGGCAAATATAGAGGCAGTAAAAGCCAATTTACAGGCACTTTTACCTAAAAATGAAGTAATAGTCCTTACTTTAAAAGAATTTGCTGAAAGGGAAAAAACCTATTGGGCCAATGGTACAGCCATTGGTTTTATCTTTGGTTTAGGTACAGTAGTCGGTTTTATCGTCGGTATCGTCATTGTCTATAGTAATTATCACTGTTTACTGATCACTGAAAAAGCTGACGGCTTAGATGTGTAATTAATTGTGCGCGCGGTACTTATGACCGAAGCGATTCGCGCCTCTAGGAAAGGCAGCGCTTCTCCTTCGCTGCTGCCCCAAGAGAGTCCTTCCACAGAGTCAATGCCACTGGCGGCTTGACACCTCTCCTGAACGGTTACAAAATTACTACCGGACTTGACAATTAAATAATTAGGGTTTGCTGAAAAAGTTTGTTGGTGGGGTTAGGAGTCAGTAGCCGGTCGTCAGGAGTCAGGAGCCGGTCGTTTCAGGCTTTGTTGTCCTCTTTTTTTTGTACCAGTTTGTGTACTCAAAGAAGGATAATGCCAGGTTTTTGAAGGTCTTAATCCTATTTTCGCAGCATGAACATCGGATTTTAGCAGGTCAAAAGCCTTATTTTAAAAGTACTTAGGGTAAGCCGCTAGAATAAAAATGGGAGAGGTAAAAATAAAAAACAGTAAGCAGTCTTTATTGAGTTTAGGTAAAGTGGACCCAGAGGAGGGATAGGGTAATCGCATAAAAAGACCTCTTGACAGATACAGCTTGGCCTCGACCATTGACCATGCAAACGTTTCAGACTTTTGCTTTGTAACGAAACAGTCATAAACCTGACGTAAGCAATACTAAAGCAAATACTCAATCAAAAGCCAAAACCCTGTATCAGCAAAACTTTTTGCCATTCTCAATTGTCAGGTTATGTTGAAGTGCGTGCGATTGCCCTGTAATTAGTTTTATGTTAAAAGAACTTCAGAAATCAGTTGTAGAGGAAAAAATGCTTTATCTATCTGTAGAGTCAAAATCTCAAGGCGAAGGCGAAATTTTTCAGGACATTTCTACTTTTGTAGATATTTTGAACCATAGAGCATTGCAGCAAGCCGAGCAAACAGCTTATATCTTTTTGGCTAATGGAGAAACAGAAACCACCAGACTGACTTATCAGCAATTAGAGCAAAAAGCCAAAGCTTTGGCGGCTCAACTTCAGTTACAAATGTCTCCGGGAGAAAGAGCTTTATTGCTCTATCCATCAGGGGAAGAATTTATCATTGCTTTCTTTGCCTGTTTATATGCGGGTGTTATTGCCGTTCCCGTTTATCCTCCCCGACGTAATCAAAAGCTCTCTCGACTACAAGCAATAACTAAAGATGCTCAAGCCAAACTGGCCTTAACTACTACATCCTTATTAATTACTATTGAGGAAAAATTTTCGAGTGACCCTGAGTTAGTAACAGTACCTTGCCTAGCTACTAATAACATCCCGGATAAGCAAGCAGAAAACTGGCAAAAACCGAATATATCTTTAGAAGACATAGCTTTCCTACAATACACATCCGGTTCCACAGGAATGCCTAAGGGAGTGATGGTCAGTCATGGAAATTTACTACACAATGAAAAACTGATTGCTTCTGCCTTTGGACATACAAGTGAAACTATTGGTGTAGGATGGTTGCCACTATTTCATGATATGGGACTAATTGGTAACGTATTACAACCAGTGTACGTCGGATTTCCTTGTGTGATTATGCCTCCAGAAGCATTTATCCAAAAACCGCTCCGATGGTTACAGGCTATTTCTCGCTACAACGCTACCAGTAGTGGCGGTCCTAATTTTGCTTACGAATTATGTGCTGATAAAATTAACCCTCAAGAGCGAGAAAATCTGGATTTAAGTTGTTGGGATGTAGCTTTTACTGGAGCCGAACCAGTTCGAGCAGCTACCTTAGAAAAATTTGCTAATACTTTCGCTGATTATGGTTTTAAGAGAGAGGCATTTTATCCTTGTTATGGGATGGCTGAAACTACTCTATTTGTGTCGGGGGGAATTAAAAATCAATCTCCCGTGATTGCAGCAGTTGATAAATTAGCTCTTTTAGAAAATAGTGCCGTTACTATTAACTCTCAACACCCGAATGCTCAATTATTAGTTGGTTGTGGTCACGCTTGGTTATCAGAAAAAATTGTAATTGTGAATCCTGAATCTTTAACTGAATGTCGAGATGGGGAAATAGGAGAAATTTGGGTATCTAGTGATAGTGTAGCTCAGGGTTATTGGAATCGACCCGAACAGACAGCAGAAACTTTCAAAGCTTATTTAGCTGATACCCAGGTTGGTCCATTTCTGCGGACAGGAGATTTAGGATTTTTACTAGCTGGTGAGTTATTTATCACAGGAAGACTCAAGGATTTAATTATTGTTCAAGGACGTAATCATTATCCTCAAGATATTGAATCCACCGTCGAAAAAAGTTACCCGGGATTGCGGCAAGGGTGTGGAGCAGTATTTTCAGTGGAAATTGCTGGTCAAGAAAGGCTAGTAGTTGTTCAAGAAGTCGAACGAAGCTATCTGCGTAAATTAGACTCACCAGCGGTAATTGAGCAAATTATTCGCTCTGTTGCCGAAGAACATCAACTAGATGTTTATGCCGTGGCACTGCTGAAAACAGCAAGTATTCCCAAGACATCTAGTGGCAAGATTCAACGTCAAGCTTGCCGAGCTAGTTTCCTAGCAGGAACTCTTAATGTGATTGGGGATTGGAGTAAGAATCCTGAACATAAGAATGGATTTAAGCAGCTTAAATCAGATATTAACTCTCTGCTAAAACAAGTCAAAAGTTATCAGGTTGTTGAAGAATTCTCTGAGGTCAGTCAGAATCAAATTGTGTCCGATACTCAAGAAGCAATTGAAGAGTGGCTAATTAAAGAAGTTGCAGATATCTTACAAATAGCGCCAGAAAAAATAGATATTCAACAAGACTTAGCAAGTTATGGACTGAGTTCTTTAGCGGCAGTAAGTCTTTCGGGAGAGCTTGAGCAATGGCTCGGAAAAAGTGTATCTCCCATGCTGGTTTATGAATATCCTAGCATTCATGCAGTTGCTCGCTATTTAGCGCTAAATGGATTAAGTTCTGAAGCTCTAGCTACAACTGTATCCACAGTCGCTCGAAAAACCTCATCGCCACCTCAAAATGAACCCATCGCTATTATCGGTATTGGTTGTCGTTTTCCCAAAGCTAAAGATCCAGAAACATTCTGGCAACTATTACGCCAAGGAGGAGACGGAATAACAGAAGTATCTTCTCAAAGATGGAATTACCAAGATTTTGGGCATCTAAACACCAGATGGGGGGGATTTTTAGAGAATGTTTATGATTTTGAACCTCAGTTTTTTGGTATTGCACCTCGGGAAGCAGTGGATATGGATCCCCAGCAAAGACTTCTGTTAGAAGTCAGTTGGGAAGCTCTCGAAAATGCTTGTATTGCCCCCGAAACTTTAGCAGGGAGTCAAACAGGTGTATTTATTGGCATCAGCACTAATGATCATGCTCGCTTGTTATCTCAAGATAATGAGTCTATAGATGCTTACTATGGTACAGGTAACGCTTTTTGCGTGGCCGCTAATCGTTTATCCTATTTCCTCGATTTCCATGGACCTAGTTTAGCCATAGATAGCGCTTGTTCTTCCTCATTAGTTGCTGTCCATGAAGCTTGTAAGAGCTTAACCGATGGGGAATGTCATCTCGCATTAGCAGCCGGGGTAAATTTGCTCCTATCTCCCCAATTAACCATTAATTTCTCAAAAGCAGGGATGTTAGCATCTGATGGTCACTGTAAAACCTTTGATGAAAGTGCTGATGGGTATGTCAGGGGTGAAGGTTGTGGGGTAGTTATCCTCAAACGTCTAGAGGATGCTATTAAAGACGGCGATCGCATTTATGCAATTATTCGCGGTTCAGCAGTTAATCAAGATGGTCACAGTAATGGACTCACTGCACCCAATAAACAAGCTCAAAAAGCCGTGATTCACCAAGCTTTAGCTAAAGCGCAGGTAAACCCCCAAGATATTAGCTATATAGAAGCTCATGGTACGGGAACATCTTTAGGCGATCCCATTGAGCTTAATACTCTTAAAGAAGTATTAATGCAAGATCGTCAACTATCGAACCCCTGTTGGATTGGTTCTGTAAAAACTAATATTGGTCATCTTGAAGCTGCTGCTGGAATTGCCGGATTAATTAAAGTTTGTCTAGCTTTACAAAATCGTGAAATTCCCCCTCACCTTCACTTCCAA
This sequence comes from Microcystis novacekii Mn_MB_F_20050700_S1, assembly GCA_007096045.1. Classification (GTDB taxonomy): domain Bacteria; phylum Cyanobacteriota; class Cyanobacteriia; order Cyanobacteriales; family Microcystaceae; genus Microcystis; species Microcystis novacekii. Next base: position 6,816 of record SFAU01000253.1, read on the forward strand.
AAACTCAATCCTTATATTTCTCTAGAAGGAACTTCCTTATCTATTCCTACTCAATTACAGCCTTGGAAAAAGGGTAAAAAAGGGCGATTAGCTGGGGTATCTTCTTTTGGTTTTGGTGGCACTAATGCTCATGTTATTTTAGAAGAATTTGTTCCAGAAACCTTGGAGCAAGAGCAACATGAACCATCTCTTGCTATCTTGACTATTACCGCTAAAACTAAGTCATCTTTGCGAGAATTAGTATCAAGTTATCACAGTTATCTTCAAGCAAATCCGCAAATCAACTTACAAGACTTTTGCTTTAGTGCTGATGTGGGGCGCTCGCATTTTCATCATTGTTTAGCTATTCAAACTGAGTCTTTAACTCAATTACAATCCCAGTTAGAGGCTATTATTGAGGGCAAAGAAGCTAAGGGAATTTTAACCGGTGAACTATCGCACCAGAAGCACCAGAAAATTGCGTTTCTTTTTACAGGTCAGGGGTCACAATATATCAATATGGCCCGGGAACTTTATGAGACTCAACCTACTTTCCGTAGAACCCTTGAACACTGTCAAGAGATTCTTAGTATCTATTTAGACAAACCTTTGCTATCTATTCTCTATCCTCAAGAGGGAGAGAACTCACCCATAGATGAAACAGCTTACACCCAACCCGCCTTATTTGCCATAGAATACGCACTCGCTCAATTATGGAAATCTTGGGGTATTGAACCTAGTGCAGTTATGGGTCATAGTGTAGGAGAATATGTGGCCGCTTGCATTGCCGGGGTGTTCAGTCTTGAAGATGGGTTAAAACTCATCGCTTATCGAGGTCGTTTAATGCAAGCATTACCCCCTAACGGAAAGATGGTAGCTGTCACCACCGATGAAGAAACTGTCAGACGTGCCATTATTTCTTATGAAAAACAGGTTTCTATCGCTGCTATTAATGGGCCATCTAGCATTGTTATTTCTGGGGACAGTCAAACCGTTGATGCAGTAGTCGCTAATTTAGATACCGAATGGGTGAAGACAAAAACCTTACAAGTTTCTCATGCTTTTCACTCACCTTTGATGGAGCCAATATTGGCCGAGTTTGCCAAAATTGCCCGAGAAATCACCTACTCAAAACCAAATATTAGCTTAATTTCTAATGTCACTGGTAAAATAGCGACAGCCGAAATAGCTACGCCTTCTTATTGGGTAAATCATATTCGCCAGACCGTAGAGTTTGCCGCAGGAATGAATACACTAGCGAGCCACGGTTATGAGGTTTATCTAGAAATTGGTCCCCAACCCATTTTAATAGGAATGGGAAGTCATTGTATTCCAGAAGGCAAGGGAGTATGGTTGCCAAGTTTGCGATCTAGAAAATCAGATTGGCAACAAATGTTACAAAGTTTGGCAGAATTATATGTTAAAGGAACACCTGTAAATTGGACTGGATTTTCAAAAGATTATTCCTATCATCGTTTGAGTCTGCCAACTTATAAATTTAGCCGACAATTGTATTGCCATGAGAGTATATTGTCCGACTGCTCAACTACAAGAGTTGAATCAACCAATGGTAAAGGACATATTTCTGACAACAATCCTCATGGTACTCAGCAATTTGAGTTATACTCTAGCAATGGCAATGGACATTTTCATCCCTTAATAGGAAAACGGTTACATTCGCCACTAAAACCAATTATCTTTGCGTCTCAAATCAGTCAAGATTGTCCCAATTATCTCCAAGACCATCGGATTCAAAAAAACACCATTTTTCCTGCTACTGCTTACCTAGAAATGGCTATTGTCGCTGGGATAAATGTTTTTAAATCTGACTCGATCAGGATAGAAGATGTAACCCTTGAACAGCCCTTATTTTTAGAGGGAAATCAGGTCAAAAATATCGAGTTAATTCTGACTCCTCAAGATTCCCAGACTTATACCTTTGAAATCTTTAGTCTTAATCCTGTTGAGGATTCTTGGACACTTCATACTTTTGGTAAAATTATCAAAGTAACAGAGCTTATCCAACCTAGTCATAGCAACTTAGAAAACTTATCAATTGATTCTCTTGAATCAGTAAATGTTGAGGACTATTATCAACAATTACAACAACGAGGAATGGATTATGGAGCAAGTTTTCAAGCGATTACAGACCTGTGGCAGGATCAAGGAATAGCTCTGGGAAAAATTCAGTTACCAGAATCTTTAGTTAATGAAGTTTCTAACTACAAATTACATCCCGTTTTACTGGATGCTAGTTTACAAGTATTAGGGGCAGCTTTATCAAGACAAGATCAACTGGATGCTTACCTACCAGTAGGTTTAGAGAAATATCAAGTCTATGGTTCTGTAACCCTTCATCTGTGGAGTCAAGTTAAGTTAAATCAAGACTATTCTCAGCCTTCCCAAACTATCACCGCAGATGTGGATCTATTTGATGACAGTGGCCTACTAGTTGCTCAAATTCAAGGATTATCAGTCAAGCGTGTTAGTTCCCAAATACTAGGACGATTTCTGCAAAAAGAGGAGGCAGAAAACTGGTTGTATGAAATAGTTTGGCGACCACAAAACCGTGATTTGAACTTACCTTTAACCGGAGCCGAAAATCTTGGCACTTTGCTACTATTGACTACTGGTGATGGAATTGGTTCATCTTTAGCCAATCAACTGACACAATTAGGTGAATATTGTATTATGGTTTCTGTTGGTTCTCACTATCAGAAGCTAACCTCACAAAGTTATACGGTTAATCCGCTTGTTGCTGATGATTTTACCAAACTTTTCCAAGAGAGCTTAGAAAATAAACCTCCCTTAAAAGGAATAGTTCATTTATGGAGTTGTGAAAGTCATTCATCTACAGATTTATCTCTAGAAGCTTTACAACAAGCGCAAGTTATCGGTTGTGGTGGTGTCTTATCTTTAGTTCAAGCATTACTGCAAAAACAAGGTTCTAAATTACCCCGTCTGTGGTTAGTGACTCAAGACACCCAAAGCTTAGATTCTTCCGCAAAATCCTTAGAACTTCAACACGCACCTTTATGGGGACTGGGACGAGCGATCGCCCTAGAACATCCAGAATTACAATGTGTATGTGTGGATTTAGAAGCTTCAGAAAATCAGATTCAATCCCCTCTGTTAGCCGAAATATTAGCTCCAGACAGCGAAAACCAGGTTATTTATCGTCAAGGAATCCGTCATGTTGCCCGACTGGTGCAGCATAGTACCAAAACCTCTAGCACAAGTAAACTGGAGAAAATCCGTTCTGATAGCAGTTATTTAATTACTGGAGGTTTAGGAGCATTAGGGTTAAAAGTAGCTGATTGGATGGTTTCTCAAGGTGCTAAATACTTAGTTCTAACCGGACGAAGTGAACCAACTGCCGAGACTCAAGCAGTTATTGAACAACTCCAGCAAACAGGAACTCAGGTTCTAGTCCTCAAAGCCGATGTTTCTAAGCAAGAAGATGTTATCAAACTACTCAATGAGATTAAATCATCCTTACCCCCTCTGGGTGGTCTTGTTCATGCTGCAGGTGTTTTAGACGATGGTTTATTATCACAGCTAGATTGGCCACGCTTTGACAGCGTAATGAGTCCTAAAGTAGCAGGAGCATGGAATTTACACTGTTTAACTGAGAATCTGCCTTTAGATTTCTTTGTCTGTTTTTCTTCCATGGCTTCGTTGTTGGGTTCAGCAGGTCAAGCTAACTATGCTGCGGCTAATGCTTTTATGGATGCTCTAGCTCACTATCGCCGCAGTTTAGGGCAACCCGGCTTAAGTATTAACTGGGGTCCTTGGGCCTTGGTCGGTATGGCAGCCACTCTAGACACTCGCTTTACAAGTCAGGGGATTAATCCCATAGGAATTGAGCAAGGTTTACAGATATTCGGAGAGTTAATTAATCAAGATCTAGCTCAAATCGGGGTCTTATCGGTTGATTGGTCAAAATTGCTGAGTTCATCTCCTTTTATCCTGCCCTTGTTGGCTCAATTAGCACAAGATGTCGGAGAAAACGATGCCTTAGCAAGCACTCAGTCACCCATTTTATCCGAGTGGCAAGAGGCTGACAGTAATGATCGCATTTTAATTTTACTCACTCATATTCAAGGTGTAGTTGCTAAGAGTCTAGGGATAGATGCCGAGCAAATCCACCTAGAACAGCCCCTAAAAACAATGGGTTTTGACTCCCTAATGGCTGTTGAAATGAGAACTAAGCTCAGTGTTGATTTGGGAGTTGATATTCCTATCACTAAGTTTTCTGAAGATGTTACTGTGATTACCCTAGCCGTTTTTGTGAATGAACAATTAACCGAGAAAATCTCTATTTCTCCTGTTTCTGTCATTAATTCAGTAGATGAGGAGTCAATTTCTGAGGAGTTGTTAGCTCAACTCAACCAGTTAACGGCTCAAGAAATTGATGCTCTCTTAAATTCTGTATCATCATAATTAACTAAGGAGATTTCACAATGACTAATATTAGCCCAACTTTAGCTAATCTTTCCTCCCAGCAAAAACTTCAACTTCTTGAAAAATTGCGGAGTCAAACAGAAAAAGCTAATTCAACCCCAGTGAATTTAGTTGATTTTTCTAACTTTGATCAACAGCCCGCTTACCAACAAATGAAGCAGCAATTGAAGCAACTTGAAGCCATCGGGTTACAAAACCCCTACTTCAAAGTTCATCAAGGAGTCGCTCGCAATATCACTCAAATTGGTGAGCAAGAACTGATTAATTATTCAACTTATAACTATCTGGGGATGTCTGGAGATCCGAAGGTTTCTCAAGCGGCTAAAGATGCTATTGATCGTTATGGAACTTCTGTCTCAGCTAGTCGCGTAGCATCAGGAGAAAAGCCCATCCACCGAGAATTAGAACAGGAAATTGCTAATTTACTGGGGGTAGAAGATGCGATCATTTATGTGGGAGGACACTCCACTAATGTCATTACTATTAGTCATCTTTTTGGTTCCGATGATCTAATTGTTTATGACTCCCTCAGTCACAATAGTGTTCTCCAAGGTTGTTTGTTTTCAGGAGCAAATTTGTTCTCTTTTGCTCACAATGATTGGCAAGCTCTCGAACAAATTCTTAAAGATAAACGGTCGAACTATCAAAAAGCTTTGATTGTTATTGAAGGGGTCTATAGCATGGATGGTGATATTGCCAACTTGCCTCAGTTTATTGAACTTAAGAAACGCTATAAGACTGCTTTAATGATTGATGAAGCTCACTCCATTGGTGTACTTGGAAAGTCAGGACATGGTATTGGGGAACATTTCGGAGTCAACCCTACAGATGTAGACTTGTGGATGGGGACTTTAAGTAAATCTTTCGCTAGTTGTGGTGGGTATATTGCCGGCAACCATGCTCTAGTTGAATATCTCAAATATACTGCTCCCGGTTTTGTCTATAGTGTTGGTATTTCTCCACCTAATGCCGCAGCCGCTTTAGCTGCCATTCGATTATTAAATTCAGAACCTGAGCGTGTAGAATGTTTGCATCAACGGGCAAAGCTTTTTCTCCAGTTAGCCAAGGAATGGGGACTGAATACGGGACTAAGCTACGATTCTGCCGTTATTCCTGTGATTATTGGCAATTCTTTGCAATGTATTCAACTGTCTCAAGCTCTTTTCTATCGTGGTATTAATGTTCAACCGGTGATTTATCCGGCTGTCTCAGAACAAACAGCAAGATTGCGGTTTTTTATGAGTTGTACTCATAGTGAGGATGAAATTCGTTTTACGGTTGAAACAGTGGCTAATGAATTGAAAAAGATTCAAAGCTAATAGCTATCTGGTTTTTCATTCTAATCCGTTGTTCTCTAGTTTTTTTCTCTTTCTCGTTTTTATTCTTATTTGATTTTTATCATTTAGAGGCAAAAAAATGACGACACTTTTAAAAATGCCAAAGCTGATCTATCAAGTTGCTAAGGTAAAACTAAGCCAAGTGAATTCTAACCCTATTGCTGATTATGATAAAGGGGCTGTGTCTTTCGACGATTACTACTCTCGTAATCTTGGCAGTAGTGCTTTAGAACTTTGGGAAAAATTACCAGTTAAAGAAGGCCAAGTTATTGTCGATCTTGCTTGTGGTACTGGATTTTTTACTACCAAATTAGCTCACGCAGTTGGACAAACAGGTCAAATAATTGCTGTTGATCTCTCGGCTGGAATGCTCGAAAAAAATCAAGAAAAAGCTTTGAATCAAAATTTGAACAATATTCGCTTTGTTCAGTTAGATGGCCTTTCATTTTTAGAGAGTTTATCTTCTAATTGTCTCGATGGTTTGGTTTGTGGTTGGGGAACTTGCTATATGAATCATACTCGCTTGAGACAACAGCTAGAAAGAGTGCTAAAAACAGGTGGTTTTTTCGGAATGATTGACAATACCTCTTCCTCTTTAAAAGATGTTTCTGATCTATTCACCCAGGTTTTAATGGATTATCCTCATGCAATGATCAAAAATATAAATATCAATCTTCCTAAAAATAACGATTACTTGATTAAAACTTTTGGTCATGGTCATCTTAAATCACAAAACGCATGGAATGGTGAAGTTATTATTCCTTGTGTTAATGGAGAGCAAATAGCTGATTATATGCTAAAATCTGTGGCATCTGCTGGTTTTATCGATGCCTTAGATCCGGCTTTAATCCCTCAAATCTTTGAGACTTTTGTTGGTTACGCTAATCAGAGATTTTACTCTCAAAATCCCGTGGTAGTTAAGCATAAATTTTGTGCATTAGTAGCCATCAAAACTTAAACAAATTTGGCTAGATAGAAGCAAACCTTTTATCTGGCCTATTGATAACAATTTAGCTTTATATAAATTAATTTTTTTAAAAATCACCAAAAATAAACTGCACGAAAGTATCTAAAGTGTCACTATTTTGTCTCTAAATTATTTATAACGAATGTGTGATATAATATAAGCCAGCAGTTGAGGAAAACTAAACATGATTACCAGTTATCTAGAGCAAAAATAAAACGGAAGAAATAGCCATGAAAACTGATTCATTATGTAAGCATTCCCATCCTTTACGCTGGATTTTAGCCGTTGCTGCTGTTGCCACCACTGTGATCAGTGCGGGGGTAGTTTATCAAGTTTTGCCCCTTAGATGGAGTAGTCAAGCTACCCCTGAATCAAAAGCAACAACACCCCCTATTACTAAAGTAGCCGCTTTGGGAAGATTGGAACCTGAAAGTGAAGTTATTCGTCTCGATGTTCCCTTGCCTTTAGATGGCGATCGCGTGGAACAATTATTAGTTAAAGAGGGGTCAAAAGTATCAGCCGGGCAAGTAATTGCCATTTTGGATTCTCGTAACCGTTTACAATCAGCAGTTAAACAAGCTGAAGAACAGTTAAAAGTAGTTCAAGCGCGTCTAGCTCAAGTTAAAGCAGGGGCAAAGGTTGGAGAGATTAATGCTCAAAAAGCGACGGTAGAAAAGGCTAAAGCTGATTTAGAGGGACAAACTAGGGAACAAAAAGCAACCATAGCCAAACTACAAGCACAGTTACAGGGAGAAACAGCCACACAAAAAGCGACAATTGCTCGTTTACAAGCAGAACTAGAAAATGCTAAAACTGAATGTCAACGTTATCAAACGTTATATCAAGATGGAGTCGTATCTAGTTCTGATTATGATAGTAAGTGTCTCAATCAAAAAACCCTGCAAGAAAGTCTCAAAGAAGCGCAAGCAGATCTACAACGCATTATTACCACTTATCAAGAACAGATCGCCGAAGCTCAAGCTAACTTAGAGCGTACTAAGGCAACAGGAATACAGCAAATTCAACAAGCAGAAGCTACCCTTAATCAAGTTTCTGAAGTTCGTCCGGTTGATCTACAAATAGCTCAGGCAGAAGTTGATAACGCTGTGGCCAATTTACAACAAGCGCAAACAAACTTAAATCAAGTGTATATCAAGAGTCCTATTACCGGACAAATTATCAAAATTAACACACGAGTTGGCGAAAAAATTGGGGATTCTGGTTTGGTTGAACTGGCACAAAATAACAATATGGTAGCCGTAGCTGAGGTGTATCAAACTGATATTGGTAAAGTGAAATTAGGACAAAATGCGGTTATTACTAGCCAAGCTTTTACCAGTGCATTAAAGGGGACTGTCTCTCAAATTGGTTTACAAGTAAATCGGCAAAATGTCTTTAGTAGTCAACCGGGAGAAAACCTAGATCGCCGAGTCATAGAAGTTAAAATTCGTCTCAATTCTCAAGATAGTCAACGGGTAGCCGGCTTAACTAATTTGCAAGTACAAGTAAAAATACAAGTTGACAATTCTAATTCTTAAACCCTTAATATTGAGCTAATATATGCCCAAAAAACTGTTCCGTAAAACCCCCCTAGCTTTACTTCAGCTAATGAAAGAAAAAATTCGTCTTAGCGTTGCGATCGCTGGAATTGCCTTTGCTGATATTCTGATGTTTTTCCAATTGGGAATGTTAGATGCTTTGTTTGATGGTGCTGCGAAATCTCATCAACTTTTACAAGGGGATCTAGTCTTAGTAAACTCTCAGTTTCAAACCCTATACTTGGTTAAACAATTTCCGAGAGAACGATTATTTCAAACCCTCGCTTATGAACAAGTAGAATCAGTTTTACCTATCTATATAGGGTTTGCTCAGTGGCGTAATCCTGAAACTCAAATCAATCGCAATATTTTAGTTTGGGGAATTGATCCTGTTAATCCACCTTTTCTCCCTACAGAAATTAAGTCACATCAATCACAGTTAAACCAACTCAACCGAATCCTATTTGATCAAGGATCTCGACCAGAATACGGACCAATGACTGATTTATTCAAACAGCAAGGAAATGTAGAAATCCAGATGAATGATAAAACAGTAGATTTGATAGGTTTATTTAATATAGGAGCTTCTTTTGTAACTGATGGGAATGTCATTACCAGCGATTCGACTTTTCTTAATCTCTTTCCTGATAATAAACCTGATAGAATATCCATGGGTTTGATTAAGTTAAAATCAGGAGCTTCTGTTGAAAAAATTCAAGAACAATTGACAGCTAATTTACCCAAAGATGTGAAAGTGTTTACTCCGGCTCAATTAGCTGAAAATGAGATTAATTACTGGGAAGCTCAAGGGATTGGTTTTGTTTTTGGTTTAGGGGTAATGGTAGGGTTTATTGTTGGTATTGTAATTGTTTATCAGATTCTTTATGCTGATGTATCAGATCACCTACCAGAATATGCTACTATGAAAGCTATGGGCTACAGTGATGGCTACTTACTCGGTGTCTTAATACAGGCTTCATTATTATTAGCTATTTTAGGTTATATTCCTGGCTTTTTCTTTTCGATCGGACTGTATCAACTTGGTTATAGTGCTACTCAATTACCAATTATGATGAAGGTTAGTCGTGCTGTCATGGTATTAATATTGACAATTACTATGTGTGCTGTTTCTGCATCGATCGCCATGAATAAACTGCGTTCTGCTGACCCAGCTGATATTTTTTAGTTTCGAGGATAGTTACAACTATGGAAATGCTGCAAATTGAATCTGTAACTTCATTAGAACCTGTTATATCTATCAATTCTCTTAACCACTATTTTGGCGAAGGAAAACTGCGTAAACAAGTATTATTTGATATTACTCTTAATATTAATCTAGGAGAAATTGTTATCTTAACAGGTCCTTCGGGATCGGGGAAAACTACTTTATTGAGTTTAATGGGAGGTTTGCGATCAGCACAAGCGGGCAGTTTAAAAATTCTCGGCCAAGAAATGTTAGGAATTGCTAAGGGCAAAATGCTGAAAATTCGCCGACAAATTGGCTATATTTTTCAAGCACATAATTTACTAAAATTCCTGACAGCGAAACAAAACGTTAGGATGTCTTTGGAACTGCACGAGGAGTTTTTAGAACAAGATCTCGATCAAAAAGCCACGGCAATTCTGGAGTCGGTAGGTTTAGGTGACCGCGTTGATTATTATCCCCACGATCTATCGGGGGGACAAAAACAACGGGTTGCGATCGCTCGCGCCCTCGTCAGTCATCCCAAATTAGTCCTCGCTGATGAACCGACCGCGGCCTTAGATAAACAATCCGGGCGCGATGTGGTGGAAATCATGCAGAAATTGGCAAAAGAACAAGGTTGCACGATTTTACTCGTCACCCACGATAACCGGATTCTCGACATCGCTGATCGCATTGTCAATATGGAGGATGGTCGTTTAAACGATTAACTGCCCAAAAATTACTTGCCAAAAATCGGCCTTTCATGTTAGGCTAAAGTAATGTCATCTTGGAGAGGTGGCAGAGTGGTCGAATGCGGCAGATTGCTAATCTGTTGTACGAATCGTAAGACCGTACCGAGGGTTCGAATCCCTCCCTCTCCGTATTTTTTGGGTAGGTTCGATGACTGCTCGCCAAGATTATTTCTGCTCCGTATATGGTCCGGTTGCCTCTTGGCGTTTCGGCAGTTCCCTGGGCATAGATCCGATTGGTTTAGTTTCTACCTGTTCCTTTAACTGTGCCTACTGTCAGTTAGGAGAAATTGAGCAAAAAACCGAGCAACGAAGAATTTTTATCACCAGCGAACAAATTAGCAGGGATTTAAGCGCCTTTGCCCCCTGGGACGTGGATATAGTCACTCTCAGTGGTAGCGGGGAACCCACCCTCGCCCTCAATTTAGGGGAAATACTGGCCACCGTCAAGGAAATGACCGAGCGGCCGGTGGCGGTCTTAACCAATAGTACCCTCTTGGGAGATGCCCAAGTGCGTCAAGACTTGAGCAAAGCTGATATCGTCGCCGCTAAAATCGATGCTGTTTCCGAGGCCCAATGGCGACGGGTTAACCGTCCGGTCCCCGGTCTGGATTGGCAGGAGCTTTGGTGGGGATTAAGACAATTTCGCCAAGAATGGTCGGGAAAACTAGCAATTCAAACCATGCTACTGGCCTCTTGGTCGCCCCAAGATCAAGACAGGTACATTGATTTGATGCAACAGCTACAACCGGATGAAATTCAACTTAACACCCCGACCCGTCCCCGGGCCAGACAAAGACAATTAGAAACCCGTGGTAATAATCCCCTCAGCGCGGGCGACGGAATGCAAATTCTCAAACCCGTAAACGCTGAAATATTGGCAATTTGGGCGCAAAAAATCGCAAAGGCCACGGGAATTACCGTGCGCTGTGTGCCGCTTACCGCCACAGGTCTCTAGGGCTTCGGCCGGGGTTTTTCTTCTTTCGGCTTCACATTAAAATAAGCCTCCATTACCTGACGTACCATAGGTGCGGCCACTTTACCACCACCACCGCCGGAATGTTCCACAAAGGCGACCACGACAATTTCGGGCTTATCAAAAGGCGCAAAAGAGCCAAACCAAGCGTGGGACTTGCCCGGAGGTGCTTCTGCTGTGCCGCTTTTGCCCGCTACAGGCGGTAAAGCGGGGTCCGATAGGGCCCGACCAGTTCCTTCCGCTACCACGGCTCTCAGGGACTTTCTCAGGGTGTCTAGGGTGCTAGGTTTCATGTTCAAAGACTTGCGCCATTCCTTAACATCCCGGGCATCCTGTAAAAGGTGCGGTTTCACCAAAAAACCGCCGTTAGCGGGGACAGCAAACATCACAGCTACCTGTAGGGGAGTCGCCAGGGTAAATCCTTGACCGATCGACATATTAATCGTATCCCCTACCGACCAATCCCAGTTTTTAAAATTACGCAGTTTCCAATCGCGATCAGCAATTAACCCCGGAGTTTCTTCCGCTAATTCTATCCCAGTTTTCTGACCGAAACCGTAGCGCCGAGCCATAGCAATTAAAGCCGGTCCCCCCACTCCGCGACCTATTTGACCGTGAAAAGTGTTACTACTCATGGCCATGGCCCGGACAAAACCGATCGGACCAAAACCGGCGTGATTCCATTCTCCAAAAGCTGTCCCCCCCACATAAAGGGCGGCAAAGGTATTTAAGACCGTATTTGGCGGAAATTTCCCCGATTCCATGCCGGCAGTGGCAGTGACGACTTTAAAGGTGGAAGCGGGGGGGAATCCTTGGAGAGCGCGGTTAACAAACGGGTTGCCCTCCGCTTGCAGTTTTTTCCAAGTGGCGGTGGTAATTGGGGCCGAGAAAACATTGGGATCAAAACTAGGATAACTGACCATGGCCCGCACGGAACCATCCCGGGGATCGATCGCCACGATCGCACCTTTGCGTTTTCCTAAAGCGGCCTCGGCCGCTTTTTGGAGTTTTAAATCTAGTGTCAGGGTGACATCTTGCCCCGGTTTAGCAATTTTTTGGCCGAGAATTTGGATTACTTGTCCCGATCCGTTGACCTCTAGCTGCATTCCCCCCCATTCTCCCCGCAATTTTGACTCGTAGGCGGCTTCTACACCCATTTTACCGACGACATCTCCCAATCGGTAGCCCTGGGATCTTTTGGCTTGATATTCCTCCGGGGTTAGTTCCCCGGTATAACCGAGAATATGCGCCCCGATTTTGCCATTGGGGTAGTAGCGCACTGATTCCACATCTACTTCAATGCCGGTTAATTCGTCTTTGTATTCCTCTAGGGCGATAATTTGGGCCGGAGTTAAACCCCTAGCGATGCGGATCAGGGTGGAGGGGTTTTCGTCCGCTTCGTTAATGCGTTTTTCTAGGTCGCTTTTGGGAATGGCTAAAATACTGGCTAAACGGTCAAGATTGAGTTTTTGGGCGGGATTACGCTGGGATTTGGGCCAAATATAGGCCGCATGGGTTAAGCGGGCCGTGGCCAAAACTTTGCCATTGCGATCGAATAAGTTGCCCCGGACTGGGGGTTTGGGAAGAATGCGAATCCGGTTATTTTCTGCCCTTTCTCGGTTAAATTGTCCTTGTTGCAGTTGTAAATAGGCCAATCGTGAGCCAACTCCTCCTAGCAGGACAATGCTAATTAAGCCCATAATTAGCCATGACTGACGCTGACGACCGACCGAACACCTATCCTTATCTTTGATTTTATTCTGTAATTTATTCGGTGCTGGCCGCGTCGGCGAGGTGAGGGTTTTTTTCGGTTTCAGTTTGACTTTGGTTTTTGATAGGAGTCCGCTATTACGCATTTGCTTAAAGTTATAAAATTTAAAAGTTATTAGGGCAGTTATCAGTTATCAGTTATCAGTTATCAGTCATCAGTTATCAGATTTGAGTTTTAAGTAATAAGTATTAAGTGAGCGGTTTTAAATAGCACTTTCCTGATGTCTTTTTACTGTTCACTGCTTACTGATCACTGGTCACTGCTTACTGATCACTGGTTACTGCTTACTGATCACTGAAAAGGACGCAATACTAGGTGATTTAGCTCCTTTCTTTACTAAAGTTAAGGTAATCCGCAATATATATTAACAAAATAGGAGTAAATGTTCGGATAAATTTTAACTTTTGTTAACTTACCTTGAGCTTTGATAGGAATTGCTAATAGTTCCGAGTGAACTACTCTCAAGGTCGTTGAAAGCTTTCTATTTCACGGGGGATTGCCTCAAGATGGACTTACGCCCAGCTTTTGGTCTTATATCCCCTCCGAATGCAGTGTCGCGCTTTTCCTAACGACAATACCCTTCGACGTAGCTCAGGGCAAGCTTCGGCTTTGCTCAGTACAAGTATCCGTAAGGCTTCATTTTTGATATTTATCGCCGCAGGGGGGGATTGCCCGTCATCAACGTCTCGACTTCGCTCGACGTTGACCCGTTCGGCTGAGATCACGGCCGAAGCCTGAGCGAAGTGGCCTCTGAGCTATGCCGAAGAGCCAAAGGGTCAACTAAAATAGAGGGGTAGTATTTACCGTCTGGGTTTTTTGAGATAGTAACAGTTTTAATTGTTCCTCATAACACAGTTTTCGAGAATTGTATATGTACTGGTTAGCATTCATGAGGGGAACCCTGGGGCGAATTACTTCGCCCCTTGAACAGCCCCGTCCCATCGCACTAAGCGCTTCGGGACGAATGCTGACACTAAGTTAAAAGTGAAAAGTGGCGGCGAGAAAGGGTCCGTTAAAGTTTTCCGTAAAACCGAATGCGTTATCGCCACTACCGTTTTTATACTCGATCCCGTAGAAACGATAGGCGAATTGCAGGGAAATTTGGCGATTCACCCACCAATCGACTCCGAAGAGGAGGTTCCAGCTTAGGTCTGTATCGCCGGCCAGCCCGAAACCGGAAGCGTCTCCCCGAATCCATAAAGTGATCGGATCGGACACCTGTACCCCAAATTTCCCGCCGAGGAGCGGTTCAAACCAAGTTCTCCCCTGACTGAAGGTTTGTTGGAAGGTTTGGCTGAAGTTGACGAGGGGACTGGATAGCTGTACGGTAAGCGTTTCCTCGATATCGATACTGATACTATTGAGACGAAGGCCCGCATAGGGCTGGAACCAAATTAAGGGAAAAGAGCGATTAGAGGGTTTTTCGGGCAGTTCGTGGCTGATCGGAGCGCCGATGTGGTAACTGACGGCGAAATCGTAAATGCCCTGATCGAATTGTAGGTTTGTTTCCGAATCCGCTTCGAGTTGCTGTAATTGGCGATTGTCGGCGAATTCTTGTACCTGTTGCATTGTTTGTTCTAGTTGTTCGAGCGATTCTCGGGCGTTCTGAATTTCTTGTTCGAGTCGTTGCAGGGGTTCGCTATCTTTTAGCTCCCGTAACTCTTGGAGTTTCGCTTGCAGTTGTTGCAGGGGTTCGCTATCTTTTAACTGCTGTAGCTCCTGAACTTTCGCTTGCAGTTGTTGGAGGATTTCGCTATCTTTAGTCTGCCGCAACTCCTCAATCTTCCCTTGCAGTTGTTGCAGGGGTTCCCTATCTTTTAGCTCCCGTAACTCTTGAATCTTCGCTTGCAGTTGTTGCAGGGGTTCGCTATCTTTTAACCCCCGCAATTCTTGAATTTTTTCCTGCCCTCTAGCCAGAGCTTCCTGTATTTGCGAGAGCTTTTCTTGAAAATCCTTCAAATTTCCTAGCCGATCGCTAAAGGCAGGATCGCGGGGTAATGCTGCTATTTTCTTCTCTAAATCCCGGAGATCTCGAATATCGATATTATCCCGAATCTCACCTATATCCACCTCGGGGAGAGTCTGAATTTTTACGACCATTTCTTGTAAAGTATTCTGGCGTTCGGCCAATTGTCCTTGAAGGCTGTCAAGAGCCTGTTTAAATTCGTTTAGGCGCTCGGCTTTTCGCTCGACCTCTTGCCGCACCTCCTGTCGAATTTCTGCGAGGGTCGTCTTTAGTTCCTGCGCCTGCTCGATTTTCGGAACGATCTCTTGCTGGAAACGTTGCCGAGCGTTATCGATCGCCGTTTCCAGTTCCTGTAATTGTTCCTCCCGAAGGGCGACTTCTTGCCGGATCTGATCGCGCAATTCTGGGGCTGCCGCTGGTAATTGGCTTAATTGTTCGGTTTTTAGGGCGATATCCTGTCGTAAGGCTCGAATTTTGTCTCCTGCCTCTTGAAAGCTCCCCTCTTCTTTTAATCCTTGTATCCGAGCGACCGACTGGGAGATGCCTTCGAGTCCATTGATCGCTTTTTGAATTCTCTGGTTGGCATCCCGACTCAGCAACCAATTCAAGGAGTTGATAAAATTCGGCTCTCGAACCCTTGTCTTCTGGAGGTTGATCACGTTTCTCAAGCTGGCGTAATAACCGTCGAAAATCAAACCGAAACGACCGTTCCAGGCTTCCACGCGCGCGCTACCCGTCACCCGGATCGATTGTAATACTTCCCCGAGATCGAGATGATAGTTGACGGTACGTCCCCGGGCCGTTGCGGTTCCGTAGGTATTGATCGGAATGGTCGCGTAGGGCTGAAATTTAATCTGCCAACCTCGATCCTCTTGGCCTTGGGGAGCGGGATTTTCCGGTGCGTTCGGGGTCGCAGCCGGGGTGGGTTCTGTGGGGGGAGAGGCTGGCAAAACGGGCGCTCCTACTCCCGCCAGCTCCTTGGCACAGGCACTGTCGGGTAATTCCTCGGTTCGGGTTTCCCCCTCGAATACCAAGGGGGCGACCCTATTGGTCAAGGGGGTAAAACCCTCACAGAAGGAAGGGGCAACGGTCAGGGGAGCGATCGCTTTCCCGTCATCTATCGCTTCGGCAAGAACACTGGGGACGGGAAACGATAAACCGAGCAAAGTCCAGATCAGCAGGCGGCAGGGCGAGAATCCCATAATTTTTCACTCCTCACTATTAAAAAAATGCTCTAGCGGTAGCAGCCGACAACGGTTACCGTGTAGGTCTTGCCGAAATGGTTGACACCACCGATAAAAAGATTGACTTGATAGGGTTCATCGTTGGGTTCCGGTGTGGCGGTAATAGTCAGGGGTTTACCCGGGTCGATCCGTACATCTTGTTGGTTAAAAAACTGTCCCGTGGTTTGATCGCTGTACTTGAGGTACATCTGAATATCGAAGGAACCACCCTCATCCGAGGATATAGTGGCCACGAATTTTTGCCAGTTGCGATCGCTCGGAACCGCCCAATCGGTATTCCAGTTATTGCGAGTGATATCGACACCGAACACAGTAGGAACGGTCGGTTGAGAAACGGTCTTGGTTACTTGGTTTCCTTGACCACCGATCAAAGGGATCGGGACGCAGGTTTCTGAGGCACTAAGGGGCAAATTTAAGGCAAGGACAAGCGATAAAGTACCAAGCCAAGTAGGACGAAAAAGCATCAGCAAAACCTCGATAAATTAATCTGGGAGATTTTGATTCTATCTTATTGAGTATCTCTGAATATACTATCTTATGTCAAGACATTAACTATTAATCAAAAACAATAAATACATGGATTTAATAAGGGGAATTGATATATCTTCAGATGAAAATAATCAGCTAGGGTTTTTGACCAGAATAAATTGCTAATTATTGCGAATATGAATATCTTGTTGCGGGAAGGGAATCTCGATACCCTGTTGAGTAAACCGCTCAAGAATAACACAATTAATCTCACTAATTACTCGCTTTTTCCCGTTAATATCATCCAACCAGAACTTTAATTCAAAGTTTAAACTAGAATCACCAAAATTAAGAAAAAATGCTACTGGTTGCGGGTTTTTAAGTATGTGAGGATGTTGATCAGCAATGTCTAGCAATAAATTCATCACCTGTTGTGCGTTAGAATGATAACCAACTCCGATAACAATTGAACAATAAATCAAGTTATCACTACCCGTATAGGTGGTGACATCCTCAGTAAAAAACTTTTGATTGGGGATAATTTTTTCAGAATTATCCGTGAGGATTTGCACTGTTGTCGCTCGAATACCTAGCTTTTTTACCTGAGAAGTTTGCCCTTCAATATTAATGATATCACCGGGTTTGAGAACTTTTTCAAATAATAGTAAAATACCGCTAATAAAATTACTTACTACTTGCTGCAGACCGAAACCAATACCCACCGATAAACCGCCAGTAATTGCCGCTATTGCCGTGGCATTAACTCCCACATAACCCAAGATGAGAATAAAACCTAAGACAATGAAAAAATAACGTCCTAACAGCAAAGTTGCTTCAATTTCACCGCGACTAGCTTGCTGATTTAAATTAGCAACACTCAGAATTATAGTCTCTATAAGCTCAACAACAATTACCAGAAAATAGGGAGCTATTATCAAAATAAATATGCTTCCCAATGTGATCGGACTATTGAATAAATTGAAAGGAGATACTTGGGCGATTTCCTGAATATTATTGTAGAAAACAATAATGGTTCTCAGGAGAAATAACACCAATAAAGGTGCTAAAAGACGAAAATGATAATATTTAATTGTATTGACGGAAAACTTGGCGTATAGTCCAGCTAATAAACCACGATAAACTAAATAAAACCACAGGAGTTTTATAGATAAACTAATCATTCCTCTTGTCCAATTTTGACTGAAAAAAATTAGATAATTTAAGTCAAGTAAAATTATACTAATAACTGGAAAATTAAGAAACTGTATCAGGATAGCAAAATATTGACGGAGGGTTAATTTTTTATCACTGTGAATAAAACTGGTGACGTGAGGAAATCTTTTTTCTAAGTAAGACCATAACCATTTTGACAATAACCAAGCAAGAATTAAACAGAGAAAAATAATCATTAATTGATTTTGAACATTTCTGCGTCCTAAAAATAATAATTGGTTAGCAATTACTTCCGAAAGAGAAGGAATATTATTGTTCATAATTAATTTATTTTCCCGAGTTCCTGAGCAAGATCTGATTGAATATAAAGTGTCAGTTGGTGGGCTGCTGTTGAGGAAGATATTTCACCAGCGATCGCTCTTTGATACCAAAATTCTCCTTTTTCTAAAATTTTATTCAACTTTTCCCAATCATCCAGAGGAACTGCCACGGCATTTTGAGATTGTTGTAATAATACCGATTCAATCGGTAGTAAACTTCCTTCGATCTGCACCCGTCGATTAGTGGGAATAAAACTTTCTGTTTGGATGATTGCTTGTAATTGTTGTTCGGGATTAGTGAGAAATTTTCCTAAAGCTAATCCCAACCTATTTTCATTATCACTATTATTGCGATTAAATACCATCACCCGTGTATAGAGAATTGGTGCTGCTTTACCTTGAGTGTCTTGGGGAAGTAAAGTGACTCTGAGATCATCTTGGAGGCTGTTTTTTAAATCGGCAATTTCAATAGAATTACACACATAATAGGTTAAGCGACCTCTAGCAAAGGCATCATGAAGTAATTCCCGTTGACGATTGAGGATAAAATTAGGCTGTGACGAGGCAAATTTTAGCCATTCTAGCCATTTTGCCCAACCATCCAAGCGAGGTTGCAGCCTACCCTGATCATCCCACAAATAGCTGCCAAAAATTGCCATTCCCCAAAAAGTATCTTCAAAAGAGGACACCATCCCCACAGAATAACCTTTGCGCGCACGTTCCACTAATCCCTCTAAACTGGTGGGAGGTTGCTTCAGCAGCGGATCGGTACTAACTTGTAATTTTTTTTGATTGTAACACAGTACACGAGTACGAGAACCTAAGGGAATGCCATAGATTTTTCCTTGATAGCTAACTTGTTTCAGGGTTGGAGGATTATAAATAGATAAATCTAGATTTTTCCGGTCAATTTCCCCCAGGACTCCTTCAGAGACTAATCTGGGTATATTTCTCGAAAAAATTAGAATAACACTGGCACCTAATCCGCTTTGAGATTGTTTAAAAAAACGTTCGGGTATCTCATCGATAGGAATAGCTTGTTCAAGAATTGTCACCTGCGGATTTAATTTTTCAAACTCTTGCAAACCGAGGCCTACTACTTCAGTTAAATTGCCCTCTTCTGGATACCAAACCAAAAGGGTTCCTTGCCGTTGCTCCGATGATTGGTTAGGAAGATCACTAAAACAAGCATAAAGAAAAATTGGCATGAAGATAAAAAGCAATAGGAGCGATATAATTCTCCTTGCTTTTTTGCTTCTCCAAGCAGTTGTAACTCTGAGCCTTAGGGGTTGCATCGCTCGTGATCCTTCAAAAATCTTGCCATAGATCCATAGTACAATGAAAAGGTGACTAAGCTGTTCGTAATTTAAATTGCTTGTTGAGACGAGGCAAGAGGCAACATTAAAGGGATTGAAGGAAATTGAGCTAATCTAAGGATAGGGAGTTAAAATGCGTCTTAGCTTAATAATCTTGATCAGAAAAAGAGTATCCGCTCAATAAGTAGGGGTAGTAGAGAAAAAAAGGTAAGCAAGGGACACGCAATATAATAGAATATGACAGATGACGCAAAAACTAGATTCGAGCAAGAAATCAGGAGAAGAGATACTGCAAACCATCGAGCCAAAAGGGATTGCAGACGAATCAATGCGTCGGACAGTAGAAATATGACTGAACTTAATAGAGCAACTACAAGCAGAAGTCAAAGAATTACGAGCAGAAAATCAACAGTTAAAAGACGAAAACAACCGTCTCAAAGGAGAACAAGGTAAGCCAGACATCAAAGCAAACAAGAAAGGGTTTACCAACAATCAGTCATCAGAGAAAGAGCGAAAAACTCCAAAAAAGCACAATAAGAGCAGTAAGAACGGGACTAGAAAAATAGATAGAGAAGAAATAGTAAAATACCCCCAAGATAAACTGCCAGCAGACGCAGAGTTTAAAGGCTATCAAGAAGTAATCATCCAAGACATCACCCTGGCAACCGACAACATACTATTCCGGAAAGAAAAATACTACTCACCCTCAGCAGGAAAAACCTATTTAGCAGAACTGCCTTGCGGTTATGAAGGAGAATTTGGGCCGGGAATAAAAGCCTTAGTAATTAGTCTATACTACGGGGGCAACATGACCCAAGGCAAATTATTAGAGTTTTTAGAAGCTCTTGGCATATCCATATCAGCTGGATATCTATCGAACCTACTGATTAAAAACCAAGTGGAGTTTGAAAGCGAGAAAAATGAAGTATATGCCTGAGGACTAGAGAGCAGTCATGGGCAACACTTCGACCAAACTGGTGCGCGGGTGGGTGGGGTGAACTATACCACTAATGTAATATGCAACCCTTTCTATACAATCTACTTGACCACTGCCAAAAAAGACAGATTGAGTGTAGTCAAAGTATTGCAAAATGCCACAGAACTGGAGTTGATTCTCAATCAACTTACAGACAACTTACTGGAGACGTTCCAAATCCCAACTAAATGGAAAAATGCTCTGAAACTATTACCTCAAGAAACTGTGTTGAGTGCAGCAGAGTTTAAGGCCCTACTTGATACATATCTACCCAAACTAGGTTCTCAGCACCGGACTCGAATTATAGAAGCAGCAGCGATTGCTTTCTATCATCAACAAACTGATTGGCCAGTACTGCAAACTCTGGTCTGTGATCATGCTCCCCAATTCAAATTACTGACTGATAATATTACTTTGTGTTGGGTACATGAGGGACGACATTATAAGAAGTTGACTCCTTATGTTGCTTGTCACCAAAAAGCTCTTGATCAATTCCTGGATGATTTCTGGGATTACTACCGAGACTTGCTGGCTTACAAAGATGCACCCAGTCAACAGATGGCAGAAAAACTCCGATTTGAGTTTTGGAAACTTTTCGATACTCCAAGCGGTTATCAACAGTTGGATGAGCGAAAACAATTAACCCTGCTGAAAATTTCGGAGTTGCTTTTAGTCTTAGAGCATCCCGAATTGCCCTGGCATAATAATCTGGCGGAGTTATACCATTTTTCTTTATTCGCGTCACAACGAATGCAGGCTTGGCAAGCATTCGAGCGTGGATGTCTGTCATGGATTTAGAAATTTGGTATTAGCTGCTAGGACGATGGTGCAGCGACGTAATATTAGTTATGCTACTCAAACTCTGACAGGGGACTCAGGCTTGGGATACTTTTATGTCCCTTGTTGCTACTACTCGGAAATTAGGAATCAGCTTTTTTGAGTATGTTCGTGACCGCATTTCTCAACTTGGTAATATTCTCTCTTTGGCAACTATTATTCGTGAGCAGTCTTCTCTCAATCACTTTGCTTGTTCATGAATACCAGAATAACTCCTGACCCCGATATATTGAGGGCATACGAAAAATAATTAACATGATCTTTAGTTAAGAGCCACCAGTATAGCAACAATCCCAAATCCCAGTTAAAAATTTGTGCGGGTTAAGCTGCTGGCTTATCTAAATTACTTGTTAAGTACCTAAGCAAAATTAATTACACATATCTAATTATCTCTTGCCTGAGTGCCTATCCTAACCAAGAAATTAATTTTGCACGACACTTGGGTTGTCTTAATGACTCCTTACTATAAATCTTAGCAAATCAGGAGAAATAATCGGTTGAGATTGAGGGTTGCGAATTTCTAAGCTTTGTTGCTGTCTTGCTTTTACTTCAACTGGCGCTTGAAGAACGCACCCAAGCCTAATAAGCCTAACCCTAAAACGGTACTGGGTTCAGGGATGGTAGCTGCTAAAACTGCGCTAGTAGCTAAGGAAAACAGGCAATTTTAGGCAAATTACCCCAAAAAGCCGATCACAACCCCATTTTGTCAAGTATCGCTGTTTTAATCGATTCTATAGGGTTTTATCCATGTTTTTCATCTCCAGAAAACGGGTTTCTTTGAGAAACAGAAAACGGGTTTCTTTGAGAAACAGAAAACGGGTTTCTTTGAGAAACAGAAAACGGGTTTCTTTGAGAAACAGAAAACGGGTTTCTTTGAGAACAGAAAACGGGTTTCTTTGAGAAACCCGTTTGAAACAGAAAACGGGTTTCTTTGAGAAACCCGTTTTCTAACTGATAAATCAAAAAGATTGGGATTGAATTGCCGTGATTACCACCGTATTGATAATATCGGGAACGGTACAACCGCGACTGAGATCATTGACGGGTTTTTTTAATCCCTGTAGGATTGGACCAATCGCTAAAGCTTTAGTTTCCCGCTGCACAGCTTTATAAGTATTATTACCTGTATTCAGGTCAGGAAAAATAAACACCGTTGCTTGGCCCGCCACCTCTGACCCCGGCATTTTTTGGGCGGCTACTTCCTCATCCACGGCCGCATCGTACTGAATTGGTCCTTCTAGCTTCCAATCGGGGCGTTTTTCCCTAGCGATTTTGGTCGCTTGTCGTACTTTTTCCACGTCTTCTCCCTGGCCCGATTGACCCGAAGAATAGGAAAGCAGGGCGATTCGCGGTTCAATTCCGAATTTTTGGGCGGTTTCGGCCGAAGATAGGGCGATTTCGGCTAATTCCTCGGCACTGGGGTCGGGATTGACCGCACAATCCCCATAGACCAAGACTCGATCCTCTAGGCACATAAAAAAGACCGAGGAGACGATCGCACAATCGGGCTTAGTTTTGATAATCTGGAGTGCAGGCCGAATCGTGTGTTGAGTTGTATGCACTGCCCCCGAGACCATACCATCAGCATCGCCTCGATACACCATTAAAGTGCCAAAATAGGAGACATCCTGTGCATAATCCCGGGCCAGATCCAGATTCATTCCCTTGGCTTTTCTCGCTTCGTAGAGGAGCTGCACATAGCTTTCAAAATGGGGACTAGCCACGGGGTTAATAATTTGCAGGCGATCGAGATCGAGAGTGATACCATGTTTTTTAATCACCATTGCGATCTCGTCTGGTTGTCCCAAGAGGGTTAAATCGACGATATCCTGTTCGATTAAAACTGTGGCCGCCTGGAGGATGCGCGGTTCGGTCCCTTCGGCCAAAACGATGTGACGTTTTTGCGCTTTGGCCTGTTGTACGAGATTATAGGTGAACATCTTCGGGGTAATCCCCTGGGTCCGCAAAGTGCGAATTTGCGCTTCTAGGCGATCGAGATTGATGTTACTGTGAAAAAGCTGCAGACTGAGATTAATTTTATCGTAGTCCGTCGAGGTCAGGGTGGTTCGCACATTGTGGACGCGTTCGGCCGTAGTGTAGGTATCGGTGGTGACGGAGAGAATCGGTAAGGGATCGGGCAAACCTTCAATTAAACGGGCGATCGAAGGATTGAGGTTATGACCTGCTGTTAAGACTATACCGGCTAATTGGGGATAATTGGCCGATTGGTGGGCCTGTAACATCCCGATAATCACATCGCCGCGATCCCAAGGAGTGATAATTAAACTATCTTCTTTTAACCGCTCTAGGGCATTTTGCATCTGCATGGCCACCACCAGAAAGTTACTAGCTAAACTATCTAATCTGTGCTGTCCGTAGAGAACTTTTGCCTCTAATTGTTGGGCGATTTCTGCCACTCGCGGGCTGCTAAGTTTGGCATTGTGGGGAATCACTCCTAGGGCATATTCTTGGGGGGGAAAAATCTTAGTTAGGGTTTTCCGTAATTCCTCTGTTTTTTCCTCTTCAGCTTGATTGATAATAATCCCAATCACCTTACAACCTTTATCTTGGTAGGTGTCGCAGGAAATCAGGATCGGACTAAGGGCATCTTCGATACTGCGATGGTAGGCATTACCTAATATTAAGATGGGATGGCCGAGATTTTTGGCGATTTCTGTATTTAGTTCAAATTCAAAGGCGGAATTTTCTTGCAGATAATCGGACCCTTCACAGAGGATAAAATCATATTTATTTTCTAAGTTTTTAAACTTTTTGATAATTTTTTCGATAATTTCATCAAATTTTTGTTGTACCAATAAATCCTTCACTTCGTCATAACATAAACCAAAGGCCTCTTCGTAGGTTTGTTCTAATTTAAAATAATTGAGGATTAAGTCAATGTCTTCATCCCGATGACCCTGGGAACAGTCGAGAACAATTGGCTGGAAAAAAGCAACTTTATTAGTTTTGCGGAGAATTAAGTCGATAATTCCTAAAGCTACTAACGCTTTACCGCTTCCCGTTGCCGTCGTGCTGATATATAAAGAGTTAGTCATGGGTATATGAAGAATAATAACGAATAACGAGGGTGGTTTTTATCCCCCCTGCCCCCCTTATTAAGGTGGTTTTTATCCCCCCTGCCCCCCTTATTAAGGGTAGGGCTGTTTCATTCTCCGAATCTAATTCTTTTTTTGCTACCTTTAATCCCTTATAAGGTAAGCAAAGCACGACGTTTTTAAAAATTTTCAGCTATGTATTTCCGAGAAATCGACTAAAAACGTTGC
>SFAU01000254.1 GCA_007096045.1 Microcystis novacekii Mn_MB_F_20050700_S1
AAAGCTGTAGAATTAATTAATCATCGTCCTCGAAAATGTCTTGACTATCGAACCCCTTTTGAGGTATTCTATGAATTATCATCAGACATTGATGCACTTCATTTTTGAATTGGCGATTTTTGTGCCTCTTTCATTACTTATGTTGCTATGGCTATTCTTACAAAATTATCGTTTTTCGGGACTAGATAGTGGGGAAAATTGGCCGATAATTAAACAGTTGAGCCTTCTGGGGATAAGTTTATTATTCTTGGCCTATCCCTTCACTTTTACCGTTCCTGCTACCCTCATTAGTGGACGTGATTCCCGTGTTCATGCGGCTGCCGTGGTTGGAGCTTCTATTCTTGGGGGAATTCTTGGCTATTTGATTGTTTATTTAGCCAATAGTTATCGGCAAAAAAATCTTGCGGCTCTCCTCTTAGCGACTTATTTTTCTTTGTTGGTTGGATTTGGGATTATCGTGCAACAGCAAAATAAACTAAGTTGGAAATATCAGCAAGCTTTTTGGGCTGATGTTATACAATTAGCCCCGGATCTGAGCGATGGACAAGTTATTTTAGTCGATGCTCCTAGTTTACCTTGGGGAAATCAGTTGACTCCTTTTGCTTGGTCTATGCCCAGTGTAGTCGGTCAACTTTATCAATTTCCTTGGCAATGGAAAAACGTTCCTAAACTATATAAGCTCAATCCTGATTGGCAGCAAAAAATCGCCGCCAATGGAGAAATGGCTTTAAATAACGAGAATGGATTGCTGTACTATTATTATCCTTGGGAATCGGCTCGTCAAGTTAAAACTTCGCAAATTATTTTGTTACAGGAAAAAGATGGTAAACTTGTACGCACAACTACTCCAATTGTTGTCGGGACTAAGAAATTCTCCTTTAAACCCCTGACTAATTCAACTCTAGATTCTTTTGAGAAAGCATATTTGTACGATTATTTAATCACGCCTAACAATAAAAAATCTGTCAATTATTTTCAACCTTTTTAAGGTTAGTCAATGTCGAGTAAAATTTATCCTTGAGGTCAGCAATAATTTTCTCTGGTCTGATTAAGTTTTTGCTGTCTTTAATCACTCTTTTATACTAATTCTATCAAGGCAAATTACAGATTGAATCTAAGTACCTCTTAAAAAGGAAAATTTAGAGGGAGCAAATTTTTGTAGTCAGACTTGGGAGCAGTTAAATGACCCCTAGGATAATAATCTAGTGACCAGAGAATTTTGCCAACGACGAGCCAAGGCCCGCAGATACATATTAACGGGAAACTGATAATATTCGATCATTAACCAGAGTAAACAAATAGCATGGCAAACAAAGGTTAAAATCGACCAAAATAGAGGCACCCATGACAAAGGACTCCCCTTGACTGGAGGAAAAAGATAGGCACCAGTAGCCACAATTGCTGTGGGAAAAATCACAAATCCTAAACCGATAATTAAGTAAAAACCTGCCATCTCCATTCCTTCTCTCGGTAAACCCTGCCAATACTTACCATTCCAATGCCAAGTTAAGGGTAATTGACTATCGGCCATTTTTAAAACCTGTTGTTCTAAATTAGCAGTAAAAATGTGTTGACAAAAGTTACAAGCATAGGCTTCCATTAGTGGTAAAGCGGCAATTTTACCATGGCGACAGACGGGACAAGAATAGGTGTCGTGATAGTTTAATCGGGTTGGCTCGGTCATGGTAAGGTGAGTGAGAGTAAAAAAGGCAATTGCAGATAATTAACTTTTCCCTATTGATAACGATTGAGTTATGCGGCGCTCGCCAACACTATGGCTCATTAGTATCAAACGGGTTCAAATCTTGTGGATGAGTTATGGTAATACTTGATATACCCGCAAAATCACTGGGATTGAAGGTCAACAGATGTGTAATTTCATTGGCAAGCATAGCCGCAACGAGACGAACATCATGAGTGCGTTTACCCATCACTCTGTTAGTTGTGACTAAGTTCAGCCAATTTGTAAAAATCTGCCCAGATTCTGCCAAGACTGGAAAACGAGCGAGAAGTTGATCAATCGTGCTTCTGGTTTGTTCTACAGACCAACCCAAACCATTGACTTCAGTTGGTCTGGTGGCAACAACCCAAAACTCAATTATTACTTGTGTCGCAAGGAAACAGTCATCTGATTGCATGAGCAGACGAGAAACTGCATTGGTTGCCAGCTTATGCTGTAGGTCGGAACAATTGCACAATCGCATAACAACATTAGTGTCAAGTAAATATCTCGTCATCATTCGTAAATACTGTCGCGGCTAAAGGCTTCATCTCCTAGACTCGGACTATCTTTGGGAAGTTGTAACACCCATTCACGCAATTCCCTAACTCTCTGGGATGGTGTTGCTCTTTGCCAAAGCGGAACAGACGATGGGACTTGTCCAGACTGAAACTCAAGGTCAGCTATGAAATCAGCAATCTTTTTCAGTTGATCATCGTTTAGTTTATCTAATTCTTTCTTAATATCTTCTCGCAGCATAGGTCGGTTTTGAGAAAATAGACATTCTCTATAGTAACCGATATGCTCCTAGCCGTTTGGCTCAGGTGCTTGTTTATACAATTGGCTCTAAATAATCTCCCTGATTAGGCTAGACTCAAGTTGGCAGCTTAAAGAGTCTGGTGGTGACATCTAATTCGCCTTGATTAAGGATAACTAATTAAGCAAGATTGGCAGGAATTGTCCCCAGTTTTTGTAGTTGTTTTTCAATATTGGTCTTTAATTGGGTCCGGGAGATTTCTTTTCCTGTTTGAGCGCTGTGTGCATTTTCCAGAAAAATAATACTATCTACTCCTTCTAAGGCAAATAATTGGAATAAAAGATGGGTTACGGGAATCAGGAGGGTTGATAGGGGTGAATTGGGGGTATTTTGAGCAGATATGGCCATTTTTTCCGTAGCAAAGGCATAGATTACCCTTTTTTCTTGCTGAGGCTGCTGCCGATGGGCCAAGGTGGTTAGTAACCAATCACCCTGGCTATTCTGAACCACATAGTATTGTAAATGTTTTAACTGTCTAGCCACGGCCGCGAGGACGGGATTAACCGCTTCTTCCATGACTACGGTTGCCAGTCCGTAATTGACCGCTTCTCGACTTAAAATATGCAGTTGTGCCTTTAATTTCATGGCTAATCATGTCTATAAACTAATCGATGGCGATGACATTCATACCTTGATTCAGCAAGGCCATTTAAAATTGTCGTCGTGAAAAGATGAGGATGGAGATACCTAATAACACACCAGTATAAACGAGACTGTAGAGGGCATTAGCGATTAAGACATCAGCACTAGGCAGCAAACCATAAACGGCCTCATTTCTAAAATTCAATCTCTCCAAATCTGGGAGAATTAGATAAATATTTTTAGTGATAGCGAGAATATTGGGATTTTTGCTGATTATACCCAATTGGATCAGATCTTTGCTGATGTGACCCATTAGATAGACCCCAAAAGTCATTAACGTGGCTATAATCGAACTGGTAAATACTCCAAAAGCGATCGCCACGGCTGCGATCAGAATTAATTCCAAACCGAGATAGAAAACCGAGACAATCAGGGGTAAAGCTTGAAAAGATACTTTCATCCCCAGCAACATCAGCAAGTAAATCACCAACATTACCCCCAACATCGCCGCTAAAACCCCGGACAAACCCAAGTGTTTACCGAGGATAAATTCGGCCCGACTCAAGGGTTTGGGAATCAAAACTAAAATAGTTCTCTTGTCAATTTCCTGATTAATTAGCCCTGTGCCCACAAAAACCGCGACAATTACCCCTAATAACCCGATAGCGGCTAATCCCAAGTCAAGAAAGATTTTCTGATGGGTTCCCACCGCAATTTCTGGTAATAAACGCCAAGCAAAGGCCATCAACAAGGCAAAAAACCCGATAAAGTAAAGAATACGATCGCGAATCACCTCGCGAAAACCATTAGCTGCGACCGCCCAGATTCTCAGGATGCTGATACCCATAGCCTTTCATCAAAATAATATCTCTCTTTCCTTTTCAGATTACCCATTTCTGGGGTAAAAGTAGATCTACTCTAAAAATCAAAAATTGTCGTGGTTGGTTAGCAGTCCGTCGGGATAACTAGGTATTGTTGATTTAGCCAAAAAAGCAGATAACCCTTACCCTTCCAGTGTTCCCTTATCTTTGCGGGCAGCTGACCCCTTGGTTTTGTTGCAGTTGTCCTCAAACTGCATAACTTTCTCCCGTGACGGGGTGAATATGAAAGCAGTTATGGCAGGTCTGACTTGTGTATCGTGGGTCTATCAATACAAGTTTCACACCCTGCTTTATCGCTTTGTATGTCAAGAA
Source organism: Microcystis novacekii Mn_MB_F_20050700_S1 (assembly GCA_007096045.1). Lineage (GTDB taxonomy): Bacteria > Cyanobacteriota > Cyanobacteriia > Cyanobacteriales > Microcystaceae > Microcystis > Microcystis novacekii. The sequence continues at coordinate 4,313 of SFAU01000254.1, forward strand.
TTGCCGCAATTGGTAGAACGCCCAACTATTACCGAGTCGCTTATTCTTTTTCGACTGTGGCAGTTGGTTGGTTCTCTGGCGAATCCCCCTAAGGTCTTCGATAGCGATCGCCTGTCCGCTATCTTTTGCCTTCTGTAGAAGACGATAGGAACTGATTACTGTTTACTGTTTACTGATTACTGATCACTGATCACTGATTACTGATCACTAATTCTCAGCCCGATCAAGAAATAATCTGTCCCCAAAATCCCGTAAAAATTCGGGTTCCGTCTTTGAGAATATGAATTTCTACTTGATCCGATGCCCAATTAATCTGATCTTCCAGAGCGGGATTGAGGACGTGAATCCGTTGATTGCTAGAAGAAACGGGAGAATCGGGGGAATGAATTGCGAGGGATTCCACATAGGCCCCATCCACCAAAATATCTAACTCGGCCAATAATTCTTGAGAGTGGGGCGGTGCTTGGGTTGAGCGCAATTGTTCGATCGTAAATCCCGTGAAGGACATCACATTTAAGCCTTTTTCCTTAACATATTTAGCCAATTCTGTCAAGGCTTTTGCTTGCCAAAAAGGTTCACCCCCGGAGAAAGTTAGGCCCCTATTGCGGGGATTAGCCAAAATTTTGGCAGCTAGAGACTCAACAGTAATTAATTGATTGATCTCGAAGGACCAAGAAGCTTGATTAAAACAGCCCCGACACTCGCGAGAACAACCCTGTACCCAGACCACCGCCCGACAGCCGGGGCCGTTAACGGCGGATTCATCCACATAGCCCATGATATTGAGATGATGGGCGGGAATTTGCTCTAATTCGGCAGCAATAGTCAGACTCATCGCTTATAATCCTCGATCGATTCCTATCTTTTTCATGCTAGAGAAAAAAGGCAAAAATCGATCGCTCTGGCAATGATTTGTTAACCTTTGACACACAGCACCTGCTTGAGAGTGGCGACAATTTCCACTAAATCAGCCTGTTGATTCATCACCTGTTGGATCGGTTTATAAGCCCCCGGAATCTCATCAATAACGCCCTCATCTTTGCGGCATTCAATCCCTTGGGTTTGGGCGATTAAATCATCAAGAGTAAAGGTTTTTTTAGCCAGATTTCTCGACATCAAGCGCCCGGCCCCGTGGGAACAGGAACAGAAGCTATTATGTTCTCCTTTGCCTTTAACAATATAAGATGGCGCTCCCATGGAACCGGGGATAATACCATAATCGGTTTCTCTGGCGCGGACTGCTCCTTTTCGGGTGACATAAACCTCCTCCCCAAAATGAATTTCTTGTTCGGCGTAATTGTGATGACAATTAACTACTAAGAGGGGTTTAGTTGGTTTGCCTCCCGCTAGATATTTTTCAACAATGCGCTTAAATCTAGCCATCATAATTTCTCGATTATAACGGGCATATTCCTGGGCCCATTGTAGGTCATGCCAGTAGGCGGCAAATTCTTCTGTACCGGCGACAAAGTAGGCCAGATCGAGGTCGGGTAATTTACATTCTGCTAGTTTGGCTAAATCTTTGGCGGTATTAATATGACATTGGGCTAGTTGATTACCAATACCTCTAGAACCAGAATGGAGCATTAACCAAACTTGATTTTCTGTATCTAAACAAATTTCGATAAAGTGATTACCACCCCCCAGAGAACCCATTTGTTTAAGGGCTTTTTTCTCTAGGTTCTGAACGCCTCGATGAATCTGTTTAAATTCCGCCCATTTTGTCCATTTAGTTACTTCCCGATCCACTTCTTTATTTTCAGCAAAACCGACGGGAATATTTTCTTCCACATCGAGGCGAATTTTTTTGAGTTTTCCCTGCAATTGTTCACCGGTGAAAGGCATTTTTAGGGCAGCCATGCCGCAACCGATATCGACTCCGACCGCGGCAGGAATTACGGCATCTTTGGTGGCAATCACCGAACCGACTAAAGCACCTTTACCCAAGTGAACATCGGGCATTAAAGAAATGTGTTTATAAACAAAAGGTAGGGAAGCGACATTTTTGGCCATTTGGGTTTCTTGGGGTCCCAATTCATGCCCCGCCCAAGATAAAATCGGTGTCGGTGTGGAAAGTTCCAGAGTTTCGTAAGCCATAGTTTTTATGAAATAATCAAATAAAAAGCCGATACAACCAAAATAACGAAATTGAGATTCTGCGATAAATTAGATAAATTTAGATAAATTGTTATCGGCGATCGTGTTTTAGCACAGAGGATAAGCTGTTGACTATCTAAATTACTCCCTCAGACTGCACCAGAGTTCTGAGCATTTATACTAAAATTGTCAAGACGCAGTTTAAATGCAGTACAGCTTATTACCTATATTACACTATATACTACATTTGTGTTATAAACAAGTTCCCAGAAAGAGCAGGCATTGGGGAGCTTTTTTGCTGTGATCGTTAAACAGTAAGCTGTTCAGCCTCTAAATAGCGTATAACAGAAACAGTAACTTAGTCAAAAAATTCAATGATCAGCAATCTCACTGATTTACTCGCACTTCCATTTGGCAAACCTTTAGCTGAGATCGATGCCACAATCCTTGAGAGTTTTGGGGATAATTGTTACAAAATAAATGATCAGATTTATTTATTAACAATGAGTATTGACAATATTCCTGTATATAGAGGTCTTGCTTGGGTAGTTTCTGAGCGGGCAGCCGACTGGATTTTTACAGGTCGTTGGTCTGATGATGAAATCAAACTGCCGCCACCAGATATTCTTTTACCAATGTTTACTATAAAAGATTATCAAAGTGTTTGTGAATTTGGCCGGCAAGTAGATCAGAAAAACTTTGTTAATGATCTTCCAGGGCCGCGAAGAGTAAAATTTAGCAACTACACTTACTATTATCGCATGGTAGAACCCCGTCAATCGGATGATCCTATTGGTATCGAGATCGATCGCCGACCAGAACAGTATAGGTATTGGGGAAATTCTCTAGTCATTATTAATAGTTGGCAAAGAACGATAACTAAAACCTTTCTTGACTTTCAACAATGTTCTCTTAATAATTTAAGAGGAGGGGGAGTCAATACTGGTAGTCATCTTATTCAGTTGAGAAGTTTTGGAAAGCCTGATAATTATCGGGAATCTATTTTATCTGTTTTTAATCCACCTACTCTATGCTATTTTGATTTAGGCTTAGAATTTGTGCCTTCTGTAGATATGCGTTTGGCCTACATCTACATCTATTTACAACCTAACTGTAGCAGTTTATTTTCCCAGGAAACCCCTTCTTCTACCTTTAGGGTTTTTTCTGGTAATCTTCTTTACGGAAATCGATTAATTAGTAACTCTGAATTAGAGGATTTTCCTAGGTTAATTGACAGTTTTCAAGATAGTAAATTTAAACGATATGACACCGATACTTATATTCAAGAAATAAATGGAATAGGACCAGGAACAATTGTTTTTACTCATGATTACATAATCTTGTATTAATAGCACGACCTTTCAGTTATTAATTAAAGTCAAGTGCGGTCAATTTCTGAACTATGGAATGATATTGATGTCTGAGATTCATATTTTCTACTTAAAAGAGAGGAAGTGAGGGATTTCCAACACCAATCCAGGGAAACCAAGGGGAGTGAGCATGGAGAGGTGAGAACTAAGAGTTTGTCTCACTTCTGACTCCTTTCCTTCACCACTAACTCTTTGATCCCGAACTAGACCTCTTGCATAATTTTTTTATGGTATAATGTAAGGTTTTGCTTTTTTCTCAATTCTTAGATTGAAGTGGAAAAAAGAATAAAATGTGATCTTAGGTCAGGAAATCATCTATAA